>JBDNHZ010000329.1:0-5718 GCA_041688515.1 Verrucomicrobiota bacterium | reverse complement strand
GCAATGGCCGCCGGAAGAAACCCCTTCCGGCGGCCTTTTGCATTCGCCATCCGCCGGTGGATTTCAAACCGGCGAAAGAAGACGGATTTCACGCCGGCGGCGACAGCGTGCCCGCCTCCCGTGCGCGACACCTCCCGACATGACCATGGAGCTTCTCAGATCTGGAGATGACAGGGGCCCGGTCCGCGTGCACGCGGCGGGCCGGCGGAGAGTCCACACCCCGACGCGGCATTCCGGGCCTTCGGCACGCCCCAATCCGTCCCCGCAGGGGAAATCCGCCCTCAACCCTCCACAAACCAGAGCCTCGTTCAAGGATCGAACGACCTGCGCACCCCATGGAACCCCGGGAATCGAGCCCTTCGGTGGACTGACGCCCAGTTAGTTTTCCTATAGCCCTGCGACTCCCCAGCGGCTCCGTCCAACCGCAAAATAAATTGGGCGGCCCATGGCCGTCCGTGATCCACACCTGTCCTCGCCCGATCTATTCCGCTCAGGTGTTAGGCGTTGCGGCTGTTGTCTTTTATGGGTGTCCAAGTTTGGAATGTTGAAGGCGTCCAATAGAATCTGCGAGCCACTCGAATCATGCTCGGAGTGGGCCATCCGAAAGTTGAGAATCATGGGACGCCCAACGTGTTTGAGTGACTCTCGCCTCAGAATCCTAATCTCCTCGATTGGCTTGACCGGCAGCATCTGTAGTTTTTGGTCAATCCCGACGTTCTGCTTCTCCCACACCGCATCTTGCGGGTTCTTGATGTAGGACTCCACCATATACTACTGCGGACGAATGCCCTGAATATAAAGCATTCCGGTTGAGGTTTCCGAAGAGTGATGTGCATCCAAAATTCTTCTGAGACTCGGCTGGTCTGTTCCTCCATTTTGGCGGCTTTCGTTCCAACGACGGCCCACTGGGAGAAACAGCACGGAGCCGAAATGAGGAGCCCAGCTACCGAAATCAGTAATAGACGAGTCATCGCAAGAGCCTTGGCATTGTTTCCGTTTTCAAGTGACGCGAGCAACGCCTAACAACAATTGGGCCAAACGTACCCCTGACCGGTTTGGCCTAGTACCCCCGATTTGGAGTGCAAAGCCAAACGTGTTTGGCCTAAGAGAAGTTCGGTAACCTTTGGCATTTTTCGAGGTATCATGCAGGCAACGATTTATGAATGGCCCGCAAAACTGCATGAGGCATAACACGGCAGGCGGCACTGGCAAGAGGGATCTTGGCCCTGAGGCAGGCAGGGGGGGGCGCGTTGGATTCGATGGGTGTTGCTCTCGCAGATCATCACCAACAATGGAGCATCGGAGAGCGTTATATATTCGAACAAGCGGATGCCTTGATCACTTCTTGGGCTGACGATTGTAGGGAGACTGATTCGTTGGCTTCAGAGAAACCTTCACCTCAGATGCCTTTGCCCTCACGCCACCTTCAGGACGCCCCATCTTCAGCGAAATCACCCTTGTCGGCGTGTTTTCTTTGGCTAACTGCTTTAGGTCTTTCACTTCTTGCGGGGACCACTTTTTGCCTGCGTTCTCGTTACTTTTGCTCATATTATTTTTGGGGTGGAAATTCTTCAACCAACAACAATTAGGTCAAACGTGCCCGCTTAGGTATAGCACTTGAAATTGGGTGCTACGCCTATCGTGTTGGGCATAGCAGGTTGGCGGTCAAGTTTCCGGCTCGTGAATGTCTCAGTGAATCAACTGCTTATGGATTCACCGCCGAACACGGTTGGCATATCACGACGGGCGGCGCTGGCAAGCTGCAATCCGGGAAGCATCCGCGGCGGCGGCACCGAGGTCGTCCCGACGGGTTCCACCGCCCCCTCAGCGGGTCCGGGCGAAGAGCCCGCGCCAGAGCGGGGCGGTATTCGCGGCCAGGAACCACAGCGCCGCCTGTCCGCCGGGGTGGAACAGGGCGCGCTGAAGCCACCAGGCCCAGCGCAGCCGGGCCGCGAAGGCGGCATCGCACGCTGCGCCCATCTGCCGTTGCGCCGTCGGCCAAGCCTGTTCATCCCGGCTGTAAGCGGCGAATGGTTCGATCGCGAGCGCCGCCGACTCCAACGCCATCGACATGCCGTTGCCCGTGACCGGCGGGATCATTGTCAACGCGTCGCCGAGGCAAGACTCGTTCCGGGCCAGCGCCCGGCGCGGTCGCAGCGAGATGCCTGCGACGGACGAGAACGATCCTTCGACGAACTCGGCGTGCGCCAGTCGCGCGCGCAACGGCGAGCCGGCCGGCCCGCGCACCCATTCGGGCCAGGACCTCACCAAGTCCGGCTCCGTCGTGCGGCTCCGGAAAAGGCCGCACACGTTGACCACGTCGCCCGCGAGTCGGCACAGGCCGACGTAGCCATTGGGCACGAGGTGCATCTCCAGGTCCGCGTCCAGATCCACGTTCCGCGCATGGACCTTGAGGCCGAAGAGCCGCCAGCCCTCGACCACCGGTTGGACGAGCCTTCCGCTGGCGCGCACGACGCCGGCCGGAAGCTCCGGCTCCGACCACCGCTCGCGCTCGCGCAGTTCGCCACCGATCCGCCGGAACTCGCCGGCAAGCAGGTCATCGAGCACGAAGCGCGACAGGCACCACGCAGGCCTGGGCAGCATCCGCCGGAGCTCCCGTCCGGTCGCGGAGACAAACCGCGCGGTCTGCGCCGTGCGCGCGCCGGCTTGCCGCAATTTCTCCCCGAGCCCGAGACGGGTCAGCACCTCCTGCCCACGTCCGCTGATGAACTCACCGCAGACGCGGTGACGGGGATACTGCCCGGCTTCGAGGATGAGCACCGGCACGCCGCGTTGGCGCAGCCCGATGCCGAGGGTCAGCCCCGCCAACCCCCCGCCGACGATGGTGATAGGCTTCATGGGTTCCGAGGGTGTCGGAGGAATTGCAGGAGACGAAGGGGGGAATCTCTCATGTCTGCACTGGCGGGCCAGAAGCGTGATACTTCATCTCGTCTCCTACCCATGATTGGAGCTTTCACAAGGGCCCTCCCTTTCGCCGCGCCACCAGGCAGTGGCTGAACAGGCCCGCCGGACCCTCGCGCAACTGCCATGAATCCTCGGACGGCCAGAGTGCGGACAATTCACCGTGGTTGAACCCGGCCCGCACGCTCACGCGGGCGTCGAACCGCGTGATCGCGTTGCAGCCAATGAGCCGGAGGAGCCTTGTGGCCGCGAGCGGGAGGACGGCACGGCGCGGTTCGCAGGCGGCGAATACATGGGTGCGCGCCGCCGCCAGCGCCAGCAACCGGCGCAACCGTTCCGTCGGGAAATGGTGCAGGAACAGATTCATCAGCATCCAGTCGGCAGTCGGTCCGGGCCGCGCGAACCAGTCGAAGACATCCGCCTGGACTACCTGCACCTCCCAGCCCAGGACCGCGAACGCGCGCCGCGTCTCCGAGCTGACGAGGTCTTGGCGGTCCACCAGCACGGCTGTGATCCGGGCCTCGCGCGCCGGCCAACGCGCCGCGAGCCGAAGCAGGAAGGTGCCGTCGCCCGCGCCGAGTTCAACGACGTGGCGCGGCGCGGCGGGAGGGAGATTCCGCAGCGCGCGGTGGAGGATCCCGACTTGACCCATCCACCCGTTCACGCGCCGCAGATCACCGCGGGACTGGATCGCCTCGGGTGCCTTGGCCGGCAGGCTGTCGAGCAGTTCGGGTTCGACGAGGCGATCCATGCGCGATCATCCCACGCGCAGCAAAGCGCCGTGACAACTGAAGCCCGCGCCGAACGACGACAGCCACCACCAGCCGCCTTGGGAATCCTCGGCCAACGCCGCTTGAAGCGCGAACAGGACCGACGGGCTGCTGATGTTGCCGTGGTCGCGCAGCACGGCCGCGCTGTGACGCACGTCGCCCTCCGACAGGTTGAGCCGATCGCGCAAGGCCATGAGCACCTCGCGCCCGCCGGCGTGCAACACCCAGCCGGCGATCCGTTCCCGTGGCAGGCCAACGCGCTCCAGGGTCTCGGTGAGGACGGTCTCGGCGTGCCGGGCGGCGAGCGCGGGAACTTCGCGGGCGAGGATGTTCCGCAACATGCCGCGCCGGTGCTCGAAGCGCAGGCAGTCCCGGTCCGCGGGGCTGAGCGCCGTTCCTGCGGCCGCCCATTCGACACGGCGGGTGCTCTTGCCCGGCGTGGCGGACACCACCGCCGCCGCGGCGCCGTCGCCGAACAGGCAAGCGCTCACGAGCACGCCAGGATCGTTGTCCAGGTAGAAGGCCGCGCTGCACACCTCCACACAGACCGACAGCACCTTCCCGGCGCGTTGGGACGCCAGCAGCGCCTCCGCCGTGCGGAGATTCGGCAACGCGGCACCGCAGCCCTGCCCCACCAGGTCGAGCGCGAAGACGTCGGGGCGCAGACCCAGATCTTCGCTCACATAACTGGTCAGCCCCGGGCACAGGTAGCCGGTGCAGGTGCTGACGAGCACGGCGTCGATGTCGGCGGGATCCGTCTGGGCGTTCACCAGCGCCCGTTTGGCGGCTGCGGTGGCCAGCGCGGGCGCGTGTCGCTCAAACCGGGCGTGCAACGTGTCCGGCGTCAGGTCGAAGGCGGTGCGGAGGTCGTCCACCGCCAAGTGGCGGGCAGCGATGCCGTTGTCGCCGAGCAGAACCTTCTTGAGCACGCTCCGGCCGCGGGTGTCGAGCTGGTTGAAGGCTTCCGCCTCCTGAAACGCGTCCCAGCACTCGCGCTGGGTGTAGCGCGTGGCGGGAAGAGCCGAGCCTAGGCCGATGAAGAACATGGTTGATTTGAGCCGATCATTTTGGGTCCTGCCGGAGAGAAACTCCCCTTTCGATCACGAGCGGTGAACTCCTTGGCGCCCTTCGCCGGGCCCACCCCTGCGCTCTTGCCCAAGGATTCGCAGGTCACCTCGTCGTCGATCTTATGGTTCATCTGCATGCTGGCGATCTTAAGTTTTGGATCCTCAATCTGCCGCAGGAACCCATCGGATCCATCCCTGCAGCGATGATCGCGGCGGTCGGCAGACCGCGCAGATCCGTGTTTGCCCGATCCAAGCGCGGGTCCAAGTTGTCCTGCGGATTCGGCAACGGAAGTAAGCCAATCCATTTCATCATCGCCTTGTTCAGCGGATTCGCATCCGCATCCTCGATGAAACTCAGCTTGGTCATGTGCGTGCCGCCGACGGGATGGATGGAGAATGGATGCGCGGTCAAAGGCACCGCGGACCGGTTCGCGATTGATGGAGCGCGCCTTCTCAATCCCACGTTGGTACGCGGTGAACCTGCGCAGACGCTATGGGGTGTTCCCCTGCCACTGCACCCTCACTGGGCCAAGGTGCCGGGCGCATCTTGCCTTCGTCGCTGGGCTCCTACGGGGTAGGTGCCGAGGGGACGAGGCGCACTTTCGGGTGGGTGGGAAACGTTCACGGACTCGTGGAACTCGTCCCTCCAAAGTCACTCGTGCCGACCAATGCCGCTGGAATCGTCTACGTCGGTGTCGCTTCCCAACCGGGCCGGATGGTGGCCGTGGGTTCCTCCGGCGTCATTTCCTACAGCGGCATCGGCTACGAACCGTTGATCAGCACCAACACCTACACCAACGCAGCGGGGGCAGCCGTCCGGGTGGTCCTCACCAATCTCACCTCGTCACCTACGTAGGAGGCGACGTCAGGAGACTCTGGCTTCCATTCGGACGTACCACGGCCCACGCGCGTTCCCCGCCCGATTGAAATGAGCCTCGTGACCTCGTCGCCTACGTAGG
>JBDNHZ010000328.1:0-8976 GCA_041688515.1 Verrucomicrobiota bacterium | reverse complement strand
CACGGTGGCTTCGCCCGACCGCGAATCCTCCTATTACGGCGGTTCGGTTTCGTGGCAGGCGTTTGAGGGGATTGGATTCGACATAGCCTACACTCAGGGAACTTCCTCCGGCAATTTCACCTTCCAACCTGAAAAGAACGGCCGCTGGCCCTAGGCGGCCATCAACTCGGCGTTCACCCTCGATGACACTTGGTTGCAGGCCTATATGCGGTATAAACTGCCGCCGATCTTCGGACGGCGGATCGGGGTCTATCTCCGCGCCGGCATGACCTACATGGATGCCGAGTACGAGGGCATCAGCGAACCCTCCCAGGCCTTTTATCGGAACCTCGGATCAATCCGGGACATCACCGGCAATCTCGGCTTCGGCATTAGTCGATCTTTCGACGCGATCAAAGGGATCCGTCCGGCGATCGTGTTTGAAGGAGAGGGTTTCGGCGGCCTCCGTTCCCGTGAGTTCAGTGAGGAAACCCTCGCGATCAGCGGCAAGAACTCCATGGACAACATGGTGTTCGGCGGTTTGGTCCGCCTGCTGGTGCGCGCGGAGTACCGCTTCGGCAAGGGCGAACGCTGGCGGGCATTGCTTGAGGGCGGTGTCCAGGCTCGCATGATGTTCGAATCTTACGGTTCACCGGACCAACCGCTGTTTGACGATCGGAACAGCCCAACTCGGGTTCAGATCCCTGACGATCAATTTGAATCCGGGATGAAGTCCGACCTCTTGTGGGGTCCGTATGTCCGGGCCGGTCTGCGCTACTCTTTCTGAAACCCTGAAGAAAACCCAACCAAACCACTCTCCCATGAAGCGGATTTCTTCCCTGAGTTTCCTTGCTGCTCTCGCCAGTGCGGTCCTTCCCGCCCAGGCCCAGTTCAAGGATTATCAATTCTTCGAGGCGGCTACCGCCCCTGCCACCCTCAACGACGTCACCTTTGATGGGACGCGTTTCTGGGCGGTCGGCGATATCAATGGCCTCCTCCGTTCAGGCTCCCAGGCCGATGGCCCGGGGATTCGCGGCCTGACCTTCACCCCGATCGCCCTGACGGGGGCCACCAACCGGTTGACGTCATTGATCGGCATCGGCTCGGGCTTCCTCGCCATCGGTGCGGGATCCGGTGAACTGACCAGCTCGGTCGGCTCTCTCTACCGAATCTCCTCCAATTTCGAGGGATCGACCACGGCGCTGACCACGGTCCCTGAGTCGTCCAGCCTCAATCTGGGACAGGTCACCGACCTGACCCCTGCCGGGACCAATCTCATTCGATTCGGTAACCGGTTTGCCGCCGGCCGTTACTCACTGGCCAATCTGGGCGAAGCGAGCCCGACCAACTCGCCGGAGCGAGTGGCTGATATCAGCCCGTTCTTTGAAGACTACCAGAAGGGGATCCTGATCGGATCCAACCTGATTCTGGCGGGCCAATACCGAGGGGATCCAGCTCCGCGGGGTGCCGTTTCGCTCTCCCGCGATTTCGGTCTGAACAACGCTCCGGCGGTGGGAGTAGCCCTGTTTGGAACCAACGAGACCGCCCGAATCCAGACCTTGGGGGGTGACGGCCAGAACCTGTACGTCTCGGGAACGTCGAACTTCGTGGCGGTTCTGGAAGGAACGGCGGGCCTGACCAGCCTGCCCGCGACGACCAACACGCTGTGGAATAAGGCAACCAATGCTGCCGCCGGTCTGACCGCCATCGTCCCGCACGCCGGGGTTCTGTTTGTGGCCGGTGAGGACGGCATCCACCAGCGGTCGAAGGGTGCGGCCTTCCTGACCACCAAGGAAAAGCTCAGCAATGTCAACTTGCCGATCCAATCCCTCTCAGTTGCGACTGGAGGCGATCTCGAAGACATCGTCGTTGGTGTTTCCGGTGTGAAACTGGTGGTTGGCGGTCCTGTTCCTGATCCCGCGATCGTGGGCGGGTATCGACTCCACTTCCTCGACAGCGACGTGGCGAACTTCGTCACCATCTCCAATTTGGTGACCGCGACCTTCACCTCCCAGAGATCGGTGGCCTACGACATCTACAAGATTGTCGACGGCACAACCAACTATGTCACCACGGTTGAGCCCCGTCGCTCATCTGCTACGACGAGCTTCAATCTCGTGGATTTCGGAACGAACAATTTCAATTATGGCACCAACGTCTTCGAGTTGGCCGCCCGGGACGTTCGGACGGGTATAGAGGGCACACGGATGCAGTTCACGGTCTATCGCTGGCCAAATCCTCAGGCTGCCCATCTTGGCCGGGTTCAGGGCACGGATGAATCCACCCACTACTTCCAGGTTGGCGCGGATTACCAAACCACCCCGGTAACCTCTTTCCTGTTTCCCACCAACCAGGACAACGACAACGGGCGCGGTCTGAATCTGGTTGTGCCTGTTGCCAGCGCGAACTGGTTCCAACTGCCGACTGCGGTGGGGCAATCCCGTACGGCACCCAATGTCGTTCGGTCCGCCATCACCAACGGGTGGAAGCAAGTGGCGAGCGATGCCGACCGACTCAATCTATCTTCGCTTCCTCTCCTGGCGCCGGGCGTGCACACCTTTGCCGTCCAATCGATCGCCAAGTTCCCCGCCGCCCCAGGCGCCGGTGTGACCAACTCCCTGGCAACCAACGTAATCCTGTTCAACGTGGTCGTGCTCCAGAGGCCTTTGGCGCCCAGTGTCGACTTCACCCGCTGGGAAGCCGGAGCCTGCGTCGGAACGGTCGAGAGCAAGCTGCTCCTCAAGGGAAATGCCGACTGGACGGCGGCCATGCTGACGCCTCCGACCCCTGCTGCCGCCCTGACCGATCTCCGGTTGGCGGCCAATATCAGCAAGGCCACCTGGCGCACCCGTGCGACCAACGCCACCCAAGCCCCCCTGCCGCTTCGGCAGGGAGCTTCGGTCATCACGGAGGATCCATTTGATGTTCAGGCGATTTCCAACAACCGCGATGGTGTGGACGCAGTCAGCGCGCTCCTGACCCGAATCACGATCATCACCCGCCCGAATCCCTTGCCGCCCGTTCTCAGCCTGACCGGCGTGCAGATTGGTACCAATGGGATCCCGGCCCCGCGGAATTTCGAGATTGCGACCGGTGGAATCCGACGCATTCAAGTCGGTGAAGCGGTGGTGGCCAACGTCGTAGCGAAGCCCACAGCAGCCATCGACAATCTCCTGAATCGCACGGTCATCACCTGGGTGGTGAGTGCCAGTGATGGAGCGTCCACGGCGCAGTCCGGTGGCGACCTGCTCTTCGATCAGCCTTTCAATCTCGCGACGCCAACCCCCGGTCTCTACCGCCTGACGGCGCGGGCCTCGAACTCCTACACCAATGCCTTGGTCACCGGCCACAACAACGGCGTCCCGGAGGTCACGGTGAATGTGGTCCGGACCTGCACCTCGCCGACCGTGACGACCCTGGAGGTTGAGGTCCGCCAGCGTCCGCCGGTTCCGGCGATCACGGTGGCTGGTGTCGGCATTTACACCGATGGCTCGATCCAGTACGTCAACCCTGCGGATTCTGCGGTGATCGTGATCGGTCAGGGTGCCACCCGGCCCCAGTATCGAGTCACGGCCGGTGAGATTTTCGGGATCGGTGGAACGATCTGGCAGGCTGCGGACTGGGTGTTGATCTCCGCTTCGGGGGTTCAGACCAGCTTGGCGACCAACTCGGTCACCTTCACTCCGCCGTTGGCCCTGACGACCGCTCTCCTTGGCGGTGGACCTTCCACCAACCAGATCCTGGCCTACGCCCGTTCTCTGGATGGTTCGGTTGGGCTCACGCCCCGGGTGTTGACCCTGATCGTTACTCCGCCGCCGACCGCACCGGCGCTGCTGGCCGGCAATTACTCCCGCTATGATGGCGCGACGTTGGTGACCCAGTCCGATGTTCCTGTGGTCGACAACTCCGTCCTGACCATCGCAGGATCCCTTCCGGCAATCGCCGATCATCGCCCGACCTTTACGATGATGGCCCAAGGCACGAATGCCCTCGTGGCCGACTGGTACCTGAAGGGCGCTGCGGGTCCGCTTTCCCTCGGGACCACCACCTTCCGCCCGTCCCTGGCCCAGTCGCCGATCGGGACCAACGACTACTTCGCCATCGCCCGTTCCACCCAGGGATCGACCAGCGTGCTCAGCACGAGCTTCCGCTTGATCGTCACCGGGGTGCCGGAAGCGCCGGGCCTCACGGCGAATGATGTCCAGCGGTTCACCGCCGCCGGCAACTTCGTCTCCACCGACGATGTCGCCGTCGTTCCTGTGATTCAGGTCACGGATCTGGTCCGCAATCTGGTGACCGAGTCTGGCGTGCGATTGCGCCCTGAGTTCCTCGCCGCGCCCCAATCCAACTCGGGCGGTGCCGATTGGTATGTCGTTCAGGGTGCGACCCGCACGCGGGTGGCGGTCAATAGTCCGACCTACCGGCCCAGTGCCGCGGAGGCTCCGGTGGGAACCAACACGTATGAGGCGATTGCCCGTTCCCTCGAAGGTGCCGCTAGCGAAGCCACGACCTTCCAATTGGTGGTGACGGGTCCGACCCTTCCGCCCGCGCTCAGCGTGGGACAGTTCTTCCTCTATCAGAACGGGGCACCCGTTCGGCAGGACGACGTCGTGTTGCCCGGGAATGGGGTCACCACCGTGGCCGACGTGCTCGTGGAACAGGCGATCCTCCGTCGCCCGATCTATCAACTGACCGGCCCGCTGAATGCCCAGAGCGCGGATTGGTATCAGGTCTTTGGTGCCACTACCAATCTGGTGGCGAAGAACGTCACCCGCTTCGGACCCTCCGTGGCCCAGACCCCGGTGGGAACGCACACCTTCGTGGCGGTCGCCCGCTCGGCCGAGGGAGCCATCAGCCCGGTCACCCTCTTCGCCCTGATCGTGACCGCGGTACCGGGCGCGCCCTCGATTGCCGCGGGTGATTTCCTCCTTCCCGACGCACTGGGGGCGCTGACCCTGCGCAACGGGGTTGCCGTCATCCCGGGCACGCCATTGGTGATGGGTGACAATGCGGGCGACGAGACCCGCCGGCGTGCGCAGTTCAGCCTGTCACCGCTGGGCGTCAACGTGGCTTCGGCGGACTGGTATCAGGTGGTGGGCGGAGTCACCAATCTGGTGGCCCCCAACACGCTCCTCTTCCGTCCGACGGTCGCATCGACCCCGATCGGCTCGCATGTCTTCCTCGCCGTGGCCCGTTCCACCGAGGGTGCCAGCAGCGCCACAACCCGATTCACGCTGACCATCACTGGAGCTCCGTCCGAGCCTGAGATCAGCGGGCAGATTCCGAAGGCTTCTTCCGATGGCCTCACCCTGAGCAATGCCGATGGAGATATTCCGGTCAACGCCGGCGATACCTTCATCGTGGGAACGACGGCGGCCCAGCAGTTCGCTGCCGACGGGACCTTCCGCTTCAGCGTGAATGAAGGGGTCAACCTGAAGGCCGCGTTCACCCGCTGGAGCGTGAACGGAACCGTGGTGGTCACCAATCAGACCCTGGTTCCCACGCTGGCAACCGGGACGACCAATGTGGTTGCCCTGACGCCCTACTCCCAGGACGGAACAGCCGGAGCGGCCCGTCAGTTCACGGTCGTTGTGACGCCGGCACCGGTGGCACCGACGGTCAGCCCTCTGGCAGCCATCCGTGCCGCCTGCGACACCCGGGCGACCTATACGGCCCAACTCGCCGCGGCGGTCCGCAGCGTCATTTGGACCGCCGGTCCGGCGAATGATTCGACGCGGTTGCGGGTGGGTGCTGCCTACACGAGCACCAACAGCAAGCCTGTTTCCGCGGTGTCCCACAAGTACTACGCCTGGGCGGTCTCCGAAAACGGCGACTGGAGTCCCTCGGCTTCGGAGGTGGAACTGACGGTGGTCCCAGCGCCGCCGGCGGCCGAGTTGGCGGGAGGCAAGACCCTCCAGGCCATCGCGCTGGATGCTCCGTCCTATCCCGAACTCACCGTCAGCAATCTGGGTGACAACCGGGTCGAATGGTACGTGGGCGCGCTGAAGATCGGTGAAGGTTCGCCCTTCACGCCCACGACCAAGGATCTCCCGACCAGCCTGGCCGGTGACATCACCAATACGGTCAAGGAAGTGCGGACCCATGTCCTCCGGGCGGTGATGTCCCGCGAAAACTGCACCAACGACGCCACCACCATGACCTTCCTGGTGACGGCACCTTGGCTCGACGTCTCCTTCAGCAAGGCCAACAGCGGCAGGCTGACCCTGTACCTCAACGCGGTGGGCGATCTGGCCAGCAAGGCGGTCACTCTCTACACCACCAACGACCTGTCGCTCCTCGTTCCAGAGGCCGATCTGCCGACGAAAACGATGGTCCTGTCGCCGGCCGCGCTGGTCGCGCCGGTCTCCACGACTCCGACCGGGGTCAGCCGGTACTTCATCGAGGAAATCATGGGCCGCACCCAGAGCCCGGGATTCTTCCGGGTCCGCATCGCCCCGTGATTCAAGCTTAAGTCGGACCGATCTCCGGCCCCCCTCTATGAGCATGACGGCGGTTCAACAATGGGCCCTTGAGCTGGCCAATCAGATCAAGTCCATCCAGACGTCCTGGGCGGACGACGAGATCAAGGTCCGACAGGACATGATCGAGCAGGAGCTGGAGCGCGCGCTGACCCGCGTCTCCAGCCATGAGCGCGAGGAGAAGATTGCCGCGCTCCGCGCCCACTTCCCGATCCCGGGCGGTGGGGAAGTCCGGGTGATCGAAGTGACCAAGGAAGCGGCTCCCCGGCAGGTGACGGTGGAGGAGGCTCTGGAGTTGTTGGTCAAGGCCGCTCCTCAGCTTTCCGAGTCCCAGCGGCGGACCTACTCCGAGCGCCTGGCCAGTGTCGGATACCGGATCCTCGAGCGTCGTTCCGAGCCCGCACCCGTGGCCGCCCCTCAGCCGGTCGGGGGTGGGATCGAGCGGCTTCCCGATGCGCTCGGTCGCAAGCTGGGGCTCAAGACCGAAGCCAAGGTCTATCCGACCCAGGTCTTCAACGTCCTTCACGAGTTGGTGGATTGCGTCCTCACCCTCTCCGGTGCGGCCTCTCAGGTGGTCACGGAATTGCGTCGGCGGGCCGGGGAACCTCCCGGGAACCGCGAGGACGATCTCAAGGCCATCCTGGCCCAGTATCTCGCGGATCAACCCGGAGGCTCGGCAGATCGCATGCGTCTGGTGGTCTCCCACACCCGGACCCGTCTGGCGGGATTCCTCCAGGTGCCGGCCGAGCTGCCGCGGGACCTGTGCAGCCGGGCGACGGCCATCGATCCGGAGACCATCGTGGACGTGATCAAGCGGGAGAAGGATCCCGGCTTCATGGCCAACACCCACAAGATGTATTGGGAGCGGTTCGCCATTCTCTGGAAGCGGGATCAATGGGCGTCCGTCGACGGAAGTCCGGTCTGGGAAAAGAAGGCCGCCCATTCGGTTCTCAGGACGGTGGAACGGGGCCGTTGAGCGTTCGCGAGAAGCGATTGGTTGTCATTGCTCCGGCTGCGTGTCATGACATTCCAGACAACCCAGCGGTCATCCGGAGCCCGCCTTTTGCTGGTGCTGGACGGTCCTGTCTGCCGGTCTGCTGAGCTGCCGATTCCATGTCCTCCACCACTGCTTCCATGATTCACTGGCACGAAGGCCTCTTTCTCCTGCCCCAGCATTTTCAGGCCCTCCAGCGCCAGATTGGAGACTCGGTGGGGGCCGAACGCGGCTTGCTCCAGCGGTTCCCCAGCGGAGTGCTCGACCTGGAGCTGGACATCCACAAGGAGTCGGTCGCCGTCCGACGGTTTTCGGCCATCATGCCCTCCGGGATCCGGCTCGAGTATCCCCACAACGTCGACATCCCTTCGCGGCACATCGGCGCCGAGCTGCTCTCCGGCAAGGAATTTCAGGTCAGCCTTGGCCTGCCTCTCCGCACCGAGCATGGGGCCAACGTCGCCTCGAACGCCGAAGGGGCAGCCGATCAGTCCGCCTACCTCTACAAGATTGCCGAAGCCCAGCTCTCGGATGACACCGCCGGCGGCGAGAAAAAGCCGGTGCTCGCCCGCAAGTTCAACGCCCGTCTGGTGCTGGATTCAGACGACCGCTCCAACCTGGAGCTGTTGCCGCTGGTCCGCATCCGGGTTCAGGGTGCCTCTGGGCTGCCCCAGCTCAATACCAAGTTCTGTCCGCCTCTTCTACGCCTGCGGGGGTGGCAACCGCTCTACCTGATGGTTTCGGACCTGGCCCGCGACCTGGAGTTGGGAAGGGACGATCTCCGTTCCCGCATGCTCGAAGGGGGCTTCGACATGGAGCGGTTGCATGGCAACCAACTGGCGATGATCCTCCGGCTCCGGGCTCTCCAGTCCGCCCTGCCACGGTTGCGAGCCCTGGTCGAGGCTCCCCAGGCTTCCCCTTTCGAAACCTTCATCGAACTGGGCACCCTGCTCGGGGATCTCTGCTCCCAGTATCCGACCGAGGAAGCCCCGGTGGTCGAAGGCTTCCGTCCGGACGATATCCACCGGCAATTCGAGACCCTCATCACCCGGATCCGCGCACGCATCCAGACCGGGCCGGTCTCGTCGTTCCTGACCATCGAGATGGACCCGGACGACGAGGGCAATCATCGCGCCGATTTCACCAAGGAATTCGTCGAGAACAAGAAGCAGTTCTACCTCTGCGTGGACTCGTCCGAAACGCGCGATCGTGTGATCGGCCTGGTCACGGATGTCGCCCGTTTCAAGCTCACCACTCCGGCGTTGGTCAACCGCCCCCGGAACGGGCTGCGCCTGACCCAGTGTCCTGTCCCTCCGGGGGCACCCGCCCGCCAGGATTCCCATTATTTCCGGATTGAGCACCGGGATGATGCGGGGCCGTGGGCGGCGGTGGAGAAGGAGTACCGTCTGGCGGCCGCCTGGCCGCGAACGGAACGGATCAGCATAGAGAAGCTAACCCTGTACGCATTTTGAGCATGGCCACCCCTACTACCGCCACCCGGCTGGTCGACCTCTGCGAGCCGATCTT
>JBDNHZ010000327.1:0-6452 GCA_041688515.1 Verrucomicrobiota bacterium | reverse complement strand
TGCGCCCGTCGTTTGTCGAACCAGTAAGCGGCAAAGGTCCCCAGGCTCAGGAAGATGTAACCGGCGAGAACGTACCTCATGCGGTCCAGTCTTGTCCGGAGGTCGCGGTGAATGCGACGTCACCCTCGGACCGGGGGCCTTGAACCAGCAACGGTGTCTGGGCCAGGGGTCCGGAGGGACTTGTCGACGAATCCGCGCTGGTCGCGAAGGGCACCGGTTCGGATGGCACCACTGCCAATGAGCAGTTCGCCCTCGATATCGCCTTCGGCAAATACCGGTTCATGACCCGCGGTAACAACAACACCGTGAATTTTGCCGAGTCCGAGGTGGGTCCCGACGGCAGTTGGCAGCATGTTGTTGGCGTCTATGACCAGTCGGACCCTGCCTCGCCGCAGATGCGGATCTACGTCAATGGTCGGCTCAGCGGATCCGGCCCGGGCCGCCCGGCGGTCAACAACGGGGTGCGGTCGTCCACTCACCCCGTGTCGATCGGTTCCAAGCGCTTGGGCAATGCCCCGCTCTACGATGGAACCTTCAATGGAGGCATCGATGAGGTCGCGATTTACCCGATCGCCCTCACCGAAGAGGTGATTTGACGCGGGAGTATATTGGTGGCGATCTCCCGTTCTTCACCACCACCTCGGGTTCCCTGGGCGGACAGGGGATTGTGCTGGCTCCTGCCTACGGCTATGGCATCGGGAGCGGCGCGGATCCGGATCCGGCTCCGTTGAACCACGGCGGTTGGGCTGCCTCCCTCTTCGATGAGGGCTCCGCTGAAGGCGCCCGGATTTACGGCGATCTCGGCAGCATCAACGACGGTGACTGGCATCATCTGGTGTATGTCTTCGACCGCAACTCCCAGTTGGGGACCTACCTCAACGGGGCCGTTGCGAGATCCGTCAAGATTGATTGAACCACCACGGCTGCTGCCAAGACCATTGATACCGGTCTGGCGGCAACGATCGGTCAGGATCCGCCGGGTCGGTACGCCGAAACCGGAGCCGCTGACATGGACGACCTCGGAGTCTGGCACCGTGCTCTCACGCCGCTGGAGGCAGGGGCCTTGTTTGTGGCCGGCAAGAACAACCTCAGCTTCGCTGGGCGCGGCTTGTCCATCGAGCGCACGGGTGGGTCTTACACGCTGGAGTGGGATGGCGGCCAACTTCAGGAGTCTTCCACGTTGAGCGGAACGTTTACCGACGTTGTTGGTGCCCAGTCGCCGCTGGTGATTGGTGGATCTGGCGACGCCCGGTTCTACCGGCTCAGGTAGTCTACCGATCCGCTTGTCAGAGCCCTCTCCCACCCTGGAGAGGGCTTTTTTGTTGTTATCCCCAGGTCCGGGCCGCGCCCGGGCAGTGGAACGGGGGTGCCGGTGCCCCTCCTGGGAGCGCGGGCGTCCTCGCCCGCTTGTTCCCATCTCAAGTCCGAGCGGCGCGCATCTGGAGACTGTCCTCCGACTCGAATGAGCCTCGTTACCTCGTCTGCTACGGGTGGAGGCGGCGACGTCAGGAGACTCTGACTTTCATTCGGACGTACTCCGGCCCTCAGACGTTCCCCATCCGGCTAGCGTCAGCCTCGTCCCTTCGGCACCCTCAACAGCGCCAGATTCGGCTTTGCCTCGTCCGCCGAGGTCTCATCCTTCAGGCGATCGGGCAAATTTCTGTGAAAATCGTCATCCCCGGGGGAACCGGACAAATCGGAAGACTGCTTGGACGTCGATTTCAGGCAGCGGGACATGAGGTGGTCGTTTTCGGCCGGAACCGCGTGGATGGACCTTGGCGTTGGGTGGCCTGGGATGGCGTCCACCTTGGGAACTGGGCTGCCGAAATGGAGGGTGCGGAAGTGGTCATCCAGCTCGCCGGCCGGAGCGTCAACTGCCGGTACGATGCCCGGAATCGGGCCGAGATCCTTGATTCCCGGGTCAACTCCACCTGGGTCGTGGGTCAGGCGATCCGACAGTGCAAACGGCCCCCGCGGGTCTGGCTGCAGTCGAGTACGGCGACGATCTACGCCCATCGCTACGATGCTGCGAATGGCGAGGCGACGGGGATTCTCGGCGGCCATGAGCCCGGGGCACCGGAGACCTGGCGGTTCAGCGTCGGGATTGCCCGGGCGTGGGAAGAGGCGGCGAATGCCGCGGTTCCTCCCGGGGTTCGACTCGTCCTGCTTCGTTCGGCGATGATCATGAGCCCGGATCCGGGCGGCGTCTTTGACGTGATGCTCGGTCTGGTTCGCAAGGGACTCGGCGGGCGGAACGGTGACGGTCGTCAGTTTGTCTCCTGGATTCACGAAGAGGATTTCTGTCGGGCGATCGAGTGGTTGATCGAACACGAGTGGTCTGGAGCGGTGAATCTGGCGTCGCCGAGCCCGCTTCCCAACGCGGAGTTCATGCGGGAGTTCAGGAAGGCGTGGGGAATCGGCTTCGGCCTGCCGGCGACCGATTGGATGCTGGAGATCGGAGCCGTGTTCCTGCGCACGGAAACCGAGCTGATCCTCAAGAGCCGACGGGTGGTTCCAGGGCGGCTTTTGGCGGGCGGATTCGAGTTTCGTTTCCCGGAGTGGTCCGGGGCCGTCGCGGATCTCTGCCGTCGCTGGCGGGAACCGCGCGGGGTTGACGTGGAAACCAAAGTGAATAATGGGTGACCCCGTCAGTCGGGAGACAGTTCGCCTATGATGTCCCTTCATGCTCTCAGAGAACGGTGGTTGCCTGCCTTGATGCTGGGCATGGCTTCCGCGTGTCTGGCGGCCTCGGGCGGGTTCAGTGGGACGGCGTTGCCCTTCCTCGAAAAGCACTGTTACGAGTGTCACGGCGGCAAGAAGACCAAGGGCGATCTCAATCTGAAGGAGATCCGCGATGAAAGCCGGCTTCTGCCGGAATTGAAGCTCTGGCGGGGCGTCCTCCACCAGGTGAACACGGGCGAGATGCCCCCGAAGAAGCACACCAGCCAGCCCGCTCCGCAGGAGATCACCGATTTCAATCAGGCCCTCGAGGAGGCGCTGGCGGCGGCCGAGGCCAAACTCCCTCCTGATCCCGGTCGCGTGACCGCCCGACGCCTCAACCGGACGGAGTACAACAACACCGTCCGCGATCTGCTCGACGTGGATTTCAACGCCTCGGAGAATTTCCCGGCGGACGACATCGGGCATGGATTCGACAACATCGGTGACGTGCTGAGTGTGTCGCCGGTTCATTTGGAGCGGTACCTGGATGCGGCCGATGGGATTGCCGAGCGCGCCGTGGTCCTCAAGCTGCCCAAGCCTCCCGAGCGCACGACCTTCTCGATCTTCCTTGAGCCGGGTGGATATGGTTCGGAGAACGGCACCCGGCCGGTGACCAATTCCGCGGCGGAACTCTTTGTCCGACACACCCTGAAGGAGTCGGGGCAGTACCGCTTCCGGGTCCGGGCCGGTGCGACCAATGCCCCCACCGGGGAGCCGGTGCAGATGAAGATGTTCGTTGGCGAGAGGGAAGTCCTGACGACTTCCGTGACCAATCTTCCGAATAAGTGGGAATCGTTTGAGGTGGAGTTGGAATTGCCCGCCGGCGAACACCGTTTCAGTGCGAGATGGTCCAACCGCAATACGAACGTTTCCGAGCAGACCCTCTATATCAACGAGTTCAAGGTGTTCGGTCCCAAGGACACCCGCACGCCCTTCATGAAGCGCGTGGCCGCCATCGCTTCCGAAGCCGGGGACGACGAACGCGCGGCCGGGGTGGTTCGGTGGTTCCTGACGCGGGCCTTCCGCCGACTCCCCACAGCGGAGGAGCTGGCCCGCTACGGCAAGGTCTTCGCCGCGGGACGCGGTGCCGCCGAAGGGAAATTCGAGGCGGGCGTTCAGGAGTTGATCCGGGCAGCCTTGGTGTCCCCGAAGTTCCTCTTTCGAGTTGAGCTGGATCAACAACCTACTGCCGCCACGCCCCAGGCGCTCGATGATTTCCAGTTGGCTTCGCGCCTGAGCTATTTCCTGTGGAGCACCCTGCCGGACGACGAACTGCTGGAGTTGGCTGCTCAGCAGGGCTTGAAGTCGCAACTGGAGGTCCAGGTCCGGCGGATGCTGAAAGATCCCCGATCCATCGCCTTGGTGCAGAATTTCGGGATGCAATGGCTTCAACTCCAGCGCCTCGCCACCTTCCAGCCAGACTCAAAACTCTTCCCGGGCTTCGACGAGAACCTTCGCAAGGCGATGCTGCGCGAGACCGAGTTGTTCCTGGGCGAGATCGTCCGCGAAGATCGTAGTCTGCTCGACCTCGTCGATGCGGATTTCACCTACGTCAACCGCCTGCTCGCCCGGCACTACGGGATCGAGTCCGAGGCGTTCAAGGGAGGGGACGGAGATCGACGCGGGGACCGACGGCGCTCCGGCGAATTCGTCCGGGTGACGTTGCCCGATCGCCAGCGCGGAGGGTTGCTGACCCAGGCCAGCATCCTGACGGCGACCTCCAATCCCACGCGCACCTCTCCGGTGAAACGCGGCAAGTGGGTGCTCGAACAGATCCTGGGAACTCCTCCACCGCCCGCGCCACCCAACGTTCCGGAACTCGATTCCCAGAAGGAGCTCTCCGGAACCCTTCGCCAGCGGATGGAACAGCATCGGTCGAATCCGTCCTGCGCGAATTGTCACCAGCAGATGGACGCCCTCGGCTTTGCCTTCGAGAACTTCGATGCGGTGGGACGCTTCCGTGAGCGCGATGCCGAGGGGGCGATCGATCCGTCGGGCACATTGCCGGATGGCCGGACGTTCAAGGGCTCGGCGGATCTTCGGACCATCCTGCGGGACAAGAAGGATCTCGTGGCCCGTAACCTGGCGGAAAAGCTGATGGTCTACTCCCTCGGTCGCGGCCTCGAGTACTACGACGAACGGGCGCTGAGAAAGGTCCTCGCGGAGGTGGCGTTGGGTGAGTACCGTTTCTCCTCTTTGGTGGTGTCGATTGTGAACAGCGATCCCTTCCGGTTGCGCCGGGGCCTGGGTGCGGCCGCGGCGATGGAAGAGCGTCCCAGGGAAGAGGCGAAGGGCGGAACCTAGTGCCGGCGTGAACGCACTCCTGAGAACTGACTGAACCATTTTGAACGAGACCCCATGAAACCCTCCATCACGCTCTCCCGGCGTACATTGTTGCGCGGCATTGGCACCACGCTGGCACTTCCCTGGCTCGAGGCCATGGGGCCGCTGGCAGCCTGGGCGGACAGCAATGCCCCCGTGGCCCGGACGACCCCCAATCGCATGGCGTTCCTCTACGTTCCCAATGGGATCAACATGGCCGATTGGAAGCCCTCGGCCGAGGGCGAGCTCCCCGCCGAATTGCCGGCCATCCTCAAGCCCCTGGCGGCGCATCGCGGAGATTTCTCGATTCTTACCGGGCTCACCGCCGACAAGGCCCGCGCCAATGGCGATGGCGGCGGGGATCATGCCCGGGCGCTCTCGGCCTTCCTGACCGGGACCCAGCCCCGCAAGACCGATGGTACCGACATCCGCGCGGGCATCTCGGTGGATCAGGTGGCGGCGGCGCGATTGGCGGATCGCACCCGGCTCGCCTCGCTGGAGATCGGGACCGAGGCCGGCTCGATGGCGGGGAATTGCGATTCCGGTTATAGCTGCGTCTATTCCTCGACCATGGCCTGGCGTTCGGCCACCCAGCCGCTGCCCAAAGAGGTCAATCCGAAGCTCGTTTTCGAGCGGCTCTTCGGGGCCGGTTCCCGCGAGGATCGTCTGCGGCGGGATGCCCGACGCCAGAGTGTGTTGGAACTGGTGAAGGATGACTTTGCCGACCTGAACGGGCGGCTCGGTCGCGGAGATCAGCGGAAGCTCGACGAGTATTTTTCCGCCGTCCGCGATCTGGAACAGCGGATCGAACGGGCCGCCAAACTCCCGGACCCCACCGTTCCCGAGGGCGTTACCCAGCCAACCGGGATCCCAGGAAGCTACGAGGAGCACATCCGATTGATGGCCGACCTGATGGTGTTGGCCTTCCAGACCGACAGCACGCGGGTCTGCACCTTCGTTTTGGCGAATGAAGGTAGCGGAAAGCCGTATCCGTTCATCGGGGTCAGCGAGGGGCACCACGATCTTTCCCACCACGGCAACAACGCCGAGAAGAAGGCCAAGATCGCGAAGATCAATACCTTCCACGCCACCCAGTTGGCCTATCTGCTGGAACGGATGAAGTCCGTGAAGGAAGGCGATGGGACCCTGCTGGACCATTGCATGCTGGCGTACGGCAGTGGCAATTCCGATGGCAACGCCCATAACCACGATGATCTTCCTCTCCTGCTGGCGGGGCGCGGGTGCGGCACCATCACGCCGGGTCGCCACGTGGTCTATCCCAAGGAGACACCGCTCAACAACCTGTGGCTGTCCCTGCTCAACCGCATGGAGGTCTCGGTCCATGAACTCGGCGACAGTACCGGCGAGTTGAAGAACGTCTGATGGAAGTCAGAGTCTCCTGACGTCGT
>JBDNHZ010000326.1:0-13426 GCA_041688515.1 Verrucomicrobiota bacterium | reverse complement strand
TTCCCCCGGCGCCTGCGGGGAATTGCCCGGAACGTATCGAACCACCTGGGTCGGCAACACCTTCGAAGGAGCCGGTCCGAACGGCAAGGGTCGCTGGGTCCAAAACATGATCGCATCAGCCGCCGTCACGCCGGACGGCACGGTAATCGCCGCTTCGGTGTGGGACGAGGCGGGCCGCTGCATCGGCCTTTATCGCGAAGGGCAACCGAATGAGAAACTGCTCCAGCAATACAACGGTCGGGGCGGGCATCAGGCGTGGGGATGGGGCACGGCTGGTGAAGCGGTGGCGGCCACGGGCGAACACATTTTCCTGGTGAACACCCAGGGCGAACTCCTGCGGTTCCGCTGGTCTCCTCCCGACATCAACTCGGCAACCTATGTCGATCAGGTCCAGGCCGGAAAGACGCGGGCCATGGATGCGCGCGGTGATCTCCTGGTGTTGGCCCGCGAGGACGCAGTGGTGGAGATCCGATCCATCGCGGACCTCGGGGTGCGCGGCTCGTTTCCTGCGAAAGAAGTCCGTGGCGTCGCCGTCGATCCTTCCGGCAAATCCATCTGGCTGATCCAAGATAACCAAATTGTGCAACGAACACTGGATGGGGCCAGGTTGCCGGGGCGGGTGCCCGGAGTTGACCAACCGTCTGCCCTCGCCTTTGCACCAGACGGCCGATTGCTCGTTTGCGACGACGGTCCCTCGCAACAGGTATTGATCTATGAGATGCAGGATCCGCCGCGATTGGTTCGCCGGTTTGGACAATCAGGCGGTCTGCGTGCCGGAACGCCCGGTATCACCAAACCTGACAAGCTTTATGGTCTGCGCGGCGCCGGGCTGGACAGGGAGGGTAACCTCTATGTCGCCCTTTGCCTCAACGTGCAGGGTGCCGGCACGGCGATCCGATCGTTCGACCCGCAAGGAAATTTCCGCTGGCAGGTGGAATCACACGCCTTCGGTGATGTGTATGGCTTTGACCCTGAAAGTGACGGCACGGTCCTGTATGGAATGGACGAAATCATCGACTTCGATCCGCAGGCCGCGCCGGGTGAAGGCTGGCGGGCCCGGGCCATCACGTTGGACGCGATCGCCCACCCCGAGGATCTGCGGCTGAAGGAACGCATGGGCGCGGCGTTTCTGCGAAACCTGGAAGGACGCCGACTGCTCTACTCCATTCCGCAACAGGCCAATCGCATCGAACTGTTCGCGTTCGAAGAAGCACCCAGCCAGATCGCCCGGCACGTCGGGCGGCCGATCGAGGGCGGTTGGGCGCTTTACGTGGATGCTCGGGGAGACATTTGGCGAGGTGACGCGCCAGCGGGGCAAATTGAACGCCATCGCTTCCGGCACTGGAGCGACGAGGGCAAGCCGGTTTTCGGGCTCGAAAAAGCCGACTCATTTTCCCGGCCGAAGCACTTCACGGAGATCGCTCGCGTTATCTATGTTCCGGAAACGGATACCCTGTACCTCTCCGGCTACACGAAAGACAAGCCCGCGCCTTCGTGGGGATTGATGGGAACAATACTTGAGCGTCACGATGGCTGGACCTCCGGCGCGCCGAAACGTCGCTGGAGCGTCGACCTGCCGGTGGACGACGACAAACTCCCGCCCAAGTCGTTCGACGTGGCGGGGGACTACGTCTTCACGGTGCAGGTCAAGCCGACGCGGGGCGTTCCGGCCATGGTCAACGTGTATCGTACGAGCGACGGTGGTCACGCGGGATTGATGCGACCCGGCCCGGAAGTAGGCGGCAACAGCGGTTGGGTGGACATGACGCACGGTCTCCAGGCCATGCAAAGGAAGGACGGAACCTATCTGTTGATTGTCCAAGAGAACGCCCGGGCCAAGAACATCGTTTATCGCTGGCAACCGCCCACCTCAACCGCACCTTCCCGCCGATGAACTCTTGCTTCCTCCTTTCGCCCTGCTGCCGCCGGTCTGATGGTGCTGGCGCTCCGTGCGACCGCGCCCACGCCGACGGCCGCCGCCTTGTCGCGACCCGCGAGGGATCACCAGGAGGGGCCACGGTACACTGCCGATCAGCTGGCTGAACGATCAACCGCAGAATGACCATGAAAAACTCCACCATCGCCCGCCTTGGAAACAGTGCCATCCTGTTTGCCATATTGCTCAGAGCACCGACCAGTGGCAGATTGCTCGCCGCTGAAATCCACGAGCCAGTACGACTCAAAGTCAGTGACAGTCACCGCTTCCTCGTCACCTCCGACGGCAAGCCGTTCTTCTGGCTGGGCGATACGGCATGGGAATTGTTTCACCGGCTGAACCGGGACGAAACCGAACGTTACCTCACGGACCGTGCTGCCAAAGGCTTCACCGTCATCCAAGCCGTCGCGCTGGCCGAACTGGACGGTGTGACCGTTCCGAACGCTCAGGGTCATCTGCCGCTTATCAAAGAGGATCTGCACCACCCGGACGTGAAGGGTGGGCCCGATAATGACTACTGGGATGAAGCCGAGTGGGTCATCGCTCTGGCCGCGACGAAGGGCCTCTACGTTGGATTGCTGCCGATGTGGGGCAAGCCTTGTCCAGCCGACCCGAGCAGTTGCGAACGTTGCGGCCGGTTCATCGGCGAACGGTTCCAGGCGCACCTGAACCTCATCTGGATTCTCGGCGGCGACCGTCCGGCGCGTACGAAGAACGAGCAGGACTGCTGGCGGGCGATGGCCAAGGGGATCACGCTCGGAGTCTCGGGGCGCGAGGACGACGCGACGGAGTTGATGACCTATCACACGTTCGGCCCGACACCTCGGCCAACTATTTTCACGACGATACCTGGCTCGATTTCAACGGCATCCAGTCCAGCCACGGCAACGCCATCCTCAACTGGAACAGGGTGGAGCAGGATCACCAACGGCGGCCGGTCAAACCGGTGATTGATCTGGAGACGAGCTATCCCGGTATCGGGCTGAACAAGATGCCGCCCGGCAATGAGGACCATGCCCGGCGTTCCGCCTATTGGGCCGTGTTCTCAGGAGCGTGCGGACACACCTATGGGGCCAATTCCATCTGGCAAATGTATGCGCCCGGCCGCAAACCGTTGTTCGGCGCGAAGTTGTCCTGGTCGGAAGCCCTCGACGCGTCGAGCGCCGCGCAGATGGGTTATCTCCGGCGGTTGATTGAGTCGCATCCGTTCCTCACGCAGGCACCGGATACGTCGCTGCTCGCCGAACCACCAGCGGATCCTGTTGAGCACATCGCGGCTCTGCGGGGCGATGGCTACGTGCTGGTTTACACGCCCACCGGAATGCCCTTTCGCGTTCGTTGCGAAAAGCTCGAGGGCAAGCGGGTGCGGGCGTCGTGGTTTGATCCGCGCACCGGGAAGTCCAGCGATGCCGACCAGTTTCGCCGGGAGGGTGAGCGGGAATTCACGCCGCCGGGCCAGCCTGGCCCTGGCAACGACTGGGTGCTGGTCCTGGAAAATCCCGGCCGCCAAGCGGGCCGACCGCAGGTCCGGCAGGGATCGAGCGTAGGAATCTGGCGCACCCCCGATCAGGACGGGCGCTGGAGGCCGAATTTTCCGCTCGATGAACTGGCTGGATACGGGTGGAAAACCGGGTGCGGAGCTTGGCAAGTGAGGACGAACCCGACACCGATGTTCTTCGCCTCCAACGTGGACACCGCGGGGCGGAAACTCGGTCCACGGAGGTCGAAAGGCGCATGGTTGAAGGGCGTGCGGGTTAGCGGAGGTGGGTTGTCACGTGCGTCGACCTTGCGAAGTTCGCCTCTCGTGAAGTGAGCCAGCGCCTTATGCAGCGTGGGTTTGTCGTCAACCGCCCGTAGCGCCCAGCAACGCCCTCCGGCCAAGCTTGAAGCTGAACTGAACCCGAACTCTTGTTGGATTCCATGTTTCGAGACGGATGGGGACCCTGTATCCTGTGCGTCATTCCTCTTCCTGATATGAAGTTCTTGTGCGGGGCATTGGCCCTCTCCGTTCTCACTGCCGTGGCCGCCGAATCGACCGCCCTCAAGCCGTTTAACACCGAGGCCGCTACCAATGGGCCGATGCCCCTGGCCGAGGTGATCGCTCAAACGAAGTTGCCACCCGGGTTCAAGCTCTCCGTCTTCGCTGCCGAACCCGACGTCCAGCAACCGATCGGCATGGCCACTGATGCGCACGGGCGCCTTTGGGTGGCGGAGAATTACAGCTACTCGGAATCAAAGGTGGGTTATCACAAGGATCTGCGCGATCGGATCGTCGTCTTCGAGGACACCGACAACGACGGGCGCTTCGACCAACGTACCGTGTTCTGGGACGCCGCGCAGCGGTTGACGAGCGTGGAGGTTGGCCTCGGCGGCGTCTGGGCTCTCGCCTTGCCGAACCTCTACTTCATCCCGGACGAGAACGGCGACGGGATTGCCGACAGTCCGCCGCAGATCGTCCTCGATGGCTTCGAGTATGTCTCGGGTCGTCACACGGTGGCGAATGGGTTGCGCTGGGGACCGGACGGATGGCTCTACGGTCGGCATGGGATCCAGAGCACGTCGCGCATCGGACCCCCCGGCACGCCGGCGGAGAAGCGCACCGCGATGAACGTCGGCATCTGGCGTTATCATCCAACCCGGCACGTCACCGAGGTCGTCGCCCAGGGTACGACCAATCCGTGGGGCATGGACTGGGATGCGCGCGGTGAACTGTTCTTCATCAACACCGTCATCGGCCATCTCTGGCACGTCATTCCCGGTGCGCACTACCGGCGGATGTATGGCGAGGATCCCACCGCCCACATCTACGAGCCGATCGAACAGACGGCGGATCACGTCCACTGGGCGACGGGTGAAAACTGGACCGACGTGCGCAAGGGCGTGACCGATGTCACCAGCGCGGCCGGTGGCGGCCACGCGCACACGGGTCTGTTGATCTACCAGGGCGGGCAATGGCCGGAAGTCTGGAACAACAAAATTCTGACCATCAATTTCCACGGCCGTCGCTTGAACGTCGAACAACTCGACCGGCAGGGCAGCGGCTTCGTGGGACGGCACAATCCCGACGCCTTCTTCTTCGCTGATCCGTGGTTTCGCGGCATTGATCTGGTCGCCGCGCCGGATGGAGGTGTGTTCATCAGCGACTGGAGCGACGCGGGCGAATGTCACGACCACGACGGCATCCATCGCTCCAGTGGTCGCATCTATAAGCTGACCTGCGGCGACGCGAAGAGGAGAACCCCCACCGACCTGACGACGCTGGGTGAAGCTGAGTTGGCGAAGCTTCAGGGGGACGCCAACGACTGGATGGCGCGACAGGCAAGGCGGGTGCTCGCCGATCGGTCCCGTCGCGGGTCCCCGTTGATTGCTGCACGGGCCGCGTTGGACAAAATGGCGATGGCGGACGCCAGCGAAGTCACCCGGCTGCGGGCGCTCTGGGCTCTCCAGGTTTCCGGTGGTGTGGACGACGTTCTGCTGCGCTCGAAGCTGAACCGCTCGGAATCGGAGCGGGCCTGGGCCATTCGCCTGATGGAGGACGCGTCCCACGCCAGCCCGGCGGCAGGGGAACGCTTCCAGCGTTTCGTCGAAGGCGAGCTTCTGCGTCTCGCCACTTCCGAGAAGTCCGGGATGGTTCGCGTGACACTCGCCTCCTTGCTCCAAAAGCTGCCATTGGCGCAGCGACCGGCACTCGCCCAAGCCTTGCTGGCGCACGCTGAGGACGCTGACGACCACAATCAACCCCTGATGCTTTGGTACGGGATCGAGCCTCTGGCTGCGAAGGATCCGCGTTTCGTCGAACTGATCGCCGGCGCGCGCCTTCCACGCGTCCAGCGGCTCGCTGCCCGCCGACTCGCGGAGGACATGGATGCGGCGCCGCAACGCGTCGATGCCCTGCTCAGGGCCATCGCCGGGATTGCGTCCGTTCCATCCCGACAGGCGGTCCTCAATGGACTCGCGGAAGGCTTCGCCGGCCGGCGCAGGGTCACGAAGCCCGCCTCCTGGAGCGCGGTGGAATCCCAACTCGCCGAAGGAGCGGATGAGTCGTTGAGGAATCGCATTCGTGAGTTGAGCGCGTTGTTCGGCGATCGACGGGCCCTGGATCAGATCAAGGAGATGGCGTTGAACAAGGACGCCGATCTGCCGGGTCGCCGCGCGGGGTTGCAGAGCCTCATCGACGCCCGCGCCGATGGCTTGCGCGCCGTCTGCGAGCAGTTGCTGGCCGTGCGCGACTTGTCCGCCGTCGCTGCAAGCGGGTTGGCGTTGTTCGACGACGCCGCGATTGCCGACCGTCTTCTCGCCGAATGGCCGAGACTCGACGGCGCCGAGAAGCCGCCAGTGCTGAACGCGCTGCTCTCCCGTCCCGCATGGACCATGAAGATGCTGGATGCCATCGCCGCCGGAACATTTCGGCGGACCGAGCTCGGCGTTGCCCAGGCGCGGCAGATCCGCAATCTCCGCAATGACGCGCTGACGCAGCGGCTCACCGAGACGTGGGGGGCAATTCAGGACACGGATGACGCCGCGAAACAGGCCGCGATGCAGGGTTGGCGGAAGAAGCTGAACCCCGAGGCCTTGAAGCGGGCCAGTCCCACCGAGGGCCAGAGGCTCTACCTGCAGTCCTGCGGCGCGTGCCATACGCTTTATGGCGCGGGCGGCAGCATCGGCCCGACCTCTCCGGCTCCGGACGGCAGAATTTGGATTACCTCCTGGAGAACATCCTGTTCCCGAGTGCGATCGTGGCCGCGGATTTCCGCCAGACGACACTGACGCTCAAGGACGGGCGCTCGTTGAGCGGCGTCATTCGCAGCCGGAACAACCAGGCCGTGGTGATTCAGATGATCGGCGAAACCGCCACCGTCGGTCTCTCGGACATTGAGCAGCAAGACACCGCCTCGCTGTCATTGATGCCGGAAGGATTGCTCGATCCGTTGACCGAAGCGCAGGCCTTGGACCTGGTCTCGTATCTCATGAGCACCGCGCCTCCGGCGGGCAAATAGAAGACGATAGATGAAACTCACCCGCTGGCTTCCCAACAGTCCGGATTCCAACGACGCCATTGCATTCAGCCTTTCTCCGCGAGTGAACTTCTGGAACAAAAGCCATGAATCACGGAGCCATCTAAGCTGACCAGAAGCATGAGGGGTGGCAGCGCACCACCAAGGGCGTCTGATGGGATGGTCGGGCGGTAACGGTCGGGCGCGTGCCGTGAGTGGTTCGGACTCGAGAGTCAGACTCTCCAAGTCCAGTCACAAATCAGGGAAGTGAATACTTCTTCCAAGCGGTCGCGGCGGCGCCGATGACTCCCGAGTCTGCCGCCATGGCCGCGGGCACGATCCCAAGATCGCGATGGCCTTCCCACCAGATGTGGCGGCGGACTGAATCGATCAATGTCTGTCGATAAAGTCCGCCGCACTGACCGAGTCCGCCGCCGAGGATCACCAGCTCGGGATCGAGCACGTTGATCAGCCAGCCAATGCTCCCGCCCAGCGATTCTCCGGCGGAGCGAACAATGTTGGCGGCGTTTTGGTTGCCAGAGGCGGCCGCGGCCAGGACATCTTCTCCTGATTCGGCAGCGCCATGAAGCGCATTGAAGCGCGAAACCATCCCCGGTCCGGAGGCGATACTTTCCAAAGTGGGCGACACGTTTTGTGATCCGTGTTCGTTGAAGCCCGGGAGCGGGCCGCTGGCCATCGTTCCGGCTGCTCCGCGCCCGCCCGCGAAGGGCCGGCCTTCGATGACGAGGCATGAACTGATGCCCGTGCCGATGGACACGTAAAGGAAAACACGCGCGTTCCTACCCGCGCCGAAGAGGGCCTCAGCCCGGGCGGCGGCGCGAACGTCCGCTTCGATCACGGTCGGTGCAATGGGTGACAATCGCTCCCTGACCAGCTCCCCGGACCACGCCAGACAGTTGGCGCTGGCCACATGGCCGGAGTGATCCACGATTTCGCAGACGCCTACGCCAATGCCGGCCACCGGGCGACCCTCGGCCCGAGACTCGGCTGCCAGCTCGACGGTTAGTCGCGCGACGTCCGCGAGCACCGCGGCACCGCCACGATGGGGAAGCGTCGGAATCACCAGCCGCCCATGCACCGTGCCTTCCGGGAAGGTCACCACTGCGGCGGCAATTTTAGTTCCGCCCACGTCCACGCCGATGGCGGTGAATCCGGGAGCTTTCATGAGTTCACCGAAAGTCCCGCTGCCGCAGCTTCGTCGAGGAAGGCGTGCGTGTCGGGGTGGCCTTGGAGAAAAGAGGCGGGACACTGCGAACCGCGCGGGCCGTTCACCATCGCTTGCACCGCGGCCGTCTTGTGCGAGCCGTAGGCCATGATGAGAACGTGGCGGGCGGAGAGAATGGCCTTCAAGCCCACCGTCACGCCATGCACCGGAGTATAATCGCCGCCAAACCATTTCCGATTAGCTTCGATGGAGATGGTCTCAAGGTGGAGCATCCGCCCTATCGAGTCTTCCTCGCTGCCGGGCTCGTTGAAGCCAAGATGCCCATTCTGGCCAAGGCCGAGAATCATGACATCCAGCCCTCCGGCGGCGGCGATCTTGCGCTCGTGCTCGCGCACGCTGGGCAGTGCATCCGCTTCGATCGAGCTGACGGTGTGGAATTGCGCGGGCGGGATGCCCCACGCCTGCTGCACGCAACGCCGCATGAGGTTGGCGCAGTTGCGCGGTTCATCAAGCGGCACGCCCACGTATTCATCGAGGGCGAAGACGTTCAAGTGCGAGAGCCTCAAGCCGCGCTCGCCGATGCGGCGATAGAGTTCAATCGGCGTGTTGCCCGCGGCGATCATGACGTTGCGCGTGCCCGGCGTTGTAAACCAGCGGGCGAGGCAGTCCGTGGCGGTGGCATTGGCCGCCTCCGCTGTGGGATGAATGGAAAGGTTCATTTCGCCTCCGCCACGCCGCGTGAAAGGGCACGGATGTAAGCGGCGTTGCAGCCGCAGCAGCCGCCAAGGAAACCGATGCCTTCGGTCTTCGCGACTTTGCCGAAGTTCACAAATTCACTCCGGGAAACCTGAATGGTTTCCAGGTCGTCGGGGAACGCGGGCAGGCGCGTGAAGCTGTGGCACGACTCCGTGGTGTGAAACGCGGCAGGTTGCGCGGCGAGCGGGACGCTCGTGGCGGCGCGCATCTCGCGGAGCAAGGGCAGCATCCGCTTCGGGTCCTGCTCGCAGTTCGCGCCGACGGCGATGGCGCCGAGATCGGCCATGACCTTCGCGCATTCGGCGGGCGTGTGGCCGTCGGTACATTGGCTGATGAGTGGACGGAAGCTCATCGTGGCGACGGCGGGCAGGCCAGCATCGGCGGCGCTTTCGAGCGCGACCTTCATCTCGGCGAGGTGGAAGAAAGTCTCGAGGATGAGGAAGTCCACGCCGGCGTCCTTGAGCAGGCGGATCTGCTCGGCGATGTGATCCTTGGATCTGCCGAGCGACTCCATGCCTTCGCGCTCGGTCAGTTGGGTGCGCGAGACGCTACCGGCGACGAGGGCTTTGCCGTCCGCGACTTCCTTGGCAAGTTTCACGGCGGTGGCGTTGATGGATTCGGTCTGCGCGCCGTAACCCGCGCGGTTGAGTTTCTCGCGCGTGCCAAAGAAAGTGAGCGCCTGCAGAACCTGGGAACCGGCGCCGAGGAACTCGCGGTGAAGTTCTCGGAGCGCATCCGGGTTCTCGACGGCGACCTCGGGCGTGAACTGGCCGCTGCCGCGTCCGGTGCCGACCTTCTCGCGGCCAGAGCCGCTGTCCACGTAACCGCGGCGTTCAAGTTCGATGAGATAGCCGCCGTCGCCAAGGACGACATTCTGCTTCAGGAGTTCAGTGATGGATTTCATGGTATAAGGTAGTGAGTCTAAGTTTTACGAAGTGGAAGGGTTTGCAGACGGTTTCTCCCAAGCCAGGGTGGCCACGGAAACCAAGGCGACCACGATGCCAGCGGTCTCGCGGGGCCCGATCCTTTCGCCGAGGAGGAGGATCGCGATGGGCACACTTACCAGCGGATACAAGCTGGCGAGCGGTGCGATGATCGACGCCTTCCCGTCCTGGGCAAAGGCGAGCAGGATGGCGTAGTTGCCGAGGCTGAAGAACAATCCCAGCCCCGCAACCAGGAGCCACACCTTGAAGGTCGGAGTCGTCGCAAGAGGTTGGAACAACAACAATCCCGCGCTCACCGGCACAAACGCCGCCAGAAACCACAGGGCGGAAAGCTCGCCGGCAATGTCGTTGGTGGAAATTTTCTGGAGCAGACCGGACACGCCCCAAAGTCCGATGGGCAGCAGGGCGAAGAGCAGCCACGGATTCACCACGCCTTCGACGCTGGGGACGTTGAAGAGATAGATCGCCACGAGCGAAAGAGCTGCGCCGCCAAGTTGAATCCCGTTCAATCGCTCGCGCAGCAACAGCACGGCGAGCGCGATGGTGACGAGCGGATACAACGCGGTGAGGGGCACGACGGTCGAGGCTTTCGCTCCCGCTCCGAGCGCGTGGTAGTAGGCGACGTTGCCGGCGCAGGTCAGCGCCCCGGCCAGAAAGGCATTCGTGATTCCACGCCGACGGTTGCCGCTCGCGGTGAGTTTCTTCGAGCGAACCAACGCCAGCAGCACGGGAATCAAACCCAGCGTGGAGAGCGCCTGGCTTTGAACCGCGGTGACCGATTCGCCGATGAGCTTGGAGATGATCGCCCACAAGCCCCAGCAGAAGACCGCGACAACGGTGAGCAAAAACCAGCGTGGCATGGATCAGTGTTCCCGTGAACGATCGTGCATCCGGTGCGCGGCCTCTTGCGCGGCGGGTTCGGCAAAGATCGGCGGAGTGAAGGCGCTTTCCAGCGGGAGCGCACGACCTTCGCGTCCGGACTGTTGTGCCTTGAGCATGATCTCCAACACATGCAACGCGTGCTCGGACGTCACGAGCGGCTTCGTTCCGTTGCGAACACATTCGACCAGATGATTAAGTCCATCCGTCCAGGGCCATTCGGGCGTGGTCTCCTTGAAGACCTGCCAGCAACCTTCGCTGTTCTGATAGATTTCGTATCCGTCCGGATCCCAATCGTCGCCGAGCATCTGAATGGTGCCGCGGGTGCCATAGATTTCGAGCGCGGGATTGCGATACTGCTGCATCGTGAACCCGCTGGTGACGACGGCAAAAGCGCTGTCGCCAAAGTCGAGGAGTACCTGCGCGTTGTCCTCGGCTTCCACGCGAATCTTGTGTCCGTTGACTTCGCGTTCGGGAATCGCCACGCCGGTCATGGCCATGACGCGCTTTGCCGGGCCGAGCAGGCCGGTGAGGCTCGTGAGACAATAAACACCAAGATCGAAAAGGCAGCCGCCGCCCGGTTTGAAGAACCACTCGCTCCAATCCGGCCCCGCCCAGCCGTAACGCGCGCGGGCGGAGCAGGGCTTCCCAATGTCGCCGTTGCGAATGCGGCGGGCCAGAGTCTGGAACGTTGGGCTGAGAATCGTGAATGGCGCACAAACCAGATGCCCCAAACTATGTCGCGCGAGTTCCACCAGCGCCTTCGCGTCCTCCAGTGAGGTCGCCAACGGCTTTTCGACCAGGACATGTTTGCCCGCATTGAGCGCGGCGCTGGCCAGGCGTGCGTGCTCTGGCATGGACGTCAGAATGATCACGATGTCCACATCCGCTGAACTGACGACCTCCTGCGCGTCCCGCGTGAAGCGCACGGGCCCCAGCAAGGCGCGGGCTGTTTCGCGCTGCGCCTCGCGTCCGCAGGCGATCACCGCGGCCACTTCGCCGCGCGCCCGCAGTGTGGCGATGGCCGTGCGATAGGCGTTCAATACGTTGCCGCAGCCGATGACGCCCAAGCGCAGGGGTGACTTTGGAAGGGCCATGTTGATGCGCACAGCGAAGCACTTTGATGTTGTGCCTGCAACATCTTACTCCACTCTTGTCGCATGTCCGTCAGCCACACCTTGCAATCCCGTCTTGCCGACATGCGCCCGAGTGAGGCGGAGGTGGCGCGGCGGTTGTTGCGCGACCTGGGCCTCGTGGCGGAGAAAAGCCTGCGGGAGGTGGCAGCCGGTTGCCAGACCAGTGACGCCACGGTGGTGCGAGCCTGCCGCGCGGCGGGCTTCGATGGCTTCCAGGATCTCAAGTATCACGTCCTGCGCGAACTGACGGGCGGCGGCGAAATGAAGCCTGCGGCAAATGGTGAGGGTCACTACAGCGGCGACATCGCGGCGAGTGTGTCGGCGGCGGGCTCCGTTCTGGATGAAGCGGCGAAGTTGCTGCGGGGCGCTTCGCGCGTAGTCCTGGCGGGCGTGGGTGCGTCACATGGCATCGCGCTGATCTTGACCGACGTTCTTTTCACCATGCGTAAGCAGGCGCTGCCCATTCACGACGCACAGATGGCCGGGTTTGCCTTCACGCCGCCGGTGGCGGGGTTGGTGTTGATTGCCATTTCGCATTCGGGCGAGACACAGTTTCCGTTGCACAGTGTGCTCGAGGCAAAGAAGGCGGGCGTGAAAACCATCGGCCTCACGAACGAGCCTGGCAGCGAACTGGCCCGCGCTGTGGATGTGTTGCTTCCGACGCAGACGGTGGAGCGTCCGACAGGCAGCTTTGCCATCGCACCGCGCATCTGCCAGTTGGCGGTGCTGGACCGGTTGCTGACCCGCGTGCGGGAACAGAATAGAACGAAGGGAATGAAGATATGATTATGAAATCGAACTTGATGCAGCTCCTGTCCGCAATGGTTTGCTCTGCGCTGTTCTTGGCAAGTCACGCTGCCGAACCGGCGAACACTTCGCCACAGTCTCAATGGACGCCGCTGTTCAACGGGCGCGATCTCTCAAACTGGGATAAGTTTCTCGCGACACCCAGCGGCTCGGAACCTTTGGTTGCAAACGCCGATCCCAAGGACGTCTTCACGGTCACGAACCTAAACGGAGAGGGCGTCATCCATGTCTCTGGCCAGAGCTACGGCGCCATCACCACGCACGAGCAGTTCACGAACTTCCACTTTCGCGTGCAGTTCAAGTGGGGCTTGGGGCGCTTTGGCGGCCGGGTCAACGTCGGTCGCGACACAGGCATTCTCTACTGCGGCATCGGTCTGCCGAATCCACGCACAGGCTGGCTGACGTCGATTGAGAACAATGTCATGGAGAAAGGCGTTGGCCAGTGGTGGAGTGTCAACGGTGCGATCATCGACTGCGAGGGCGAGTGGGTCACGGCGGAGAACGAGCTTTACGTCCCTTACAAGAAGGAGGGCAAGGGCGAGAGAAACATCGTCTGGCGAAAAGGCGGCCCGCGCCTCACCGCCACGGGCGCGAATGGCATCACGCCGCCGTTCGATGTCGAACAGGTCTTCGGCAATTGGAACACGGTCGAGGTGGTCTTCTGGGGCGGCAACTGCATCCACATTCTCAACGGCCACGTCAACCTGGTGGCCTTCAATCCACGCTTCAAGGAAGGCGAGCAGTGGCGCGCGCTGACTCAGGGAAGGATCCAACTGCAATCGGAGGAT
>JBDNHZ010000325.1:0-5850 GCA_041688515.1 Verrucomicrobiota bacterium | reverse complement strand
GTATCCGGCACCGACCGCAGCACCGGCACCGAGGAGTTTCCACAGGGTCGGAATCGGTGAAGCCACGGCGGCCATTGCCGCGATCAAGACGACGCCGGCTGTCAGGTAGAAGGGCCAGTTGAATCGAAGGATGGTCAGCATCCCCTGCCAGCGTCCGCGTGGATTCATGCTTGATGCCGGAGTTCGATCCGCAGATGACGCAGATCCCAAAGGCAGCTTTCTGCGAATGAGCCATCGCCCGCAGGGTGAGGTTGCATCCGCGTCCAGGACGCATCCAAGGGCCTCCTCGTCTGCGGATGAATGAATGCGGTTTGCAGGTTCATTCCGGCCCTCCTGGTTTCACACGCCTGCCGCGGAGCCAGCGGTAAGGGACGTGGTCCACGGCAAAGGCATTGGCGGCGATGGCCGGCGCGCCGTTCAAGGGCGGTTCATCGAAGAGGCCGACCTTCCAGGATTTCAGTCGGACCGGTCGAGGCGTCCAGTCCGTGCGACTGCCTTCGATGACGACAAAGGAGCCATCGGGTTCCGGACTGAAGGTGAAGGGCATGGGGCCGGCGAAGCGTCGAGCGGTCCGCCAATCCGGGAAGGGCGATCCGTCGGGCAACGCGATGTCGCCGCCACCATCTTCGAAGGCGAGGTCGAGGGAGGGTTGGCCGTCCGTTTGGGTGGTCCGGATGCGGGTTTCCGTGCCGTGGGAATCGATGACGACCTTCACGTGGCGGTAGTGGTACCCGGTCAATTGATTGCCGAGCCAGACCATGCGGCGTTGATCCGTCTCGCTGCGGAGGATTTTCAGTCCGCGGAGGCGCCGACCGGATTCATCGCGGAGGCGGGTGAACACTCGGTAGCCGGCGAGGAAGAAGTCCTGACCCAGCCAGGCGGGGAAGCCGGCCGGCCGGAGATTGCGGGTCCAGACCAGGGCAACGGTGACGAAGCCGAAGCCCTCGTAGGTGTCGATCTCCAGGCCGGCGGGGATGAGCGGGCGCAAGACGCCTTCAGGGAAGGCGAAAGAAACCGCGACCACCCGTTCGAGCGTGGCGACGACGGCGAACGGGTGGCTTTTGAGGTTCATCCTGACGGCAGGAGTGGCAGGCGCACAGACTGCAGATCCGGAGCCATCAAAGGCGTCGGCCCTCTTCGACGTCCATGAGATCGAAGAAGGTGATCAGATCGTCCCGATGGGCCAGACCGGCGTCGGCCTTGCTCCGGAGGAGGCTGGGGGTGCCGGAGTCGCGCCAACCGCGTTTCATCATGAAGGTGTTCCACACTTCGATCTCTTCCGCGTCGGGACGCCGTCCCTGAGCCAGACCGCGCGCGAGGATTTCTTCGTCGGATCCGCCGGCGCCGACGCTGGCAGTGAAGACCTCGTAGGAGAGGTGGATGAAACGGCAGAAGCGATCGTCGAAGGTCCGGTTCCCGGGAATGAACCCCACGTGATAGCCCTCCGGCAGTTGACCGGCCGCGTGCAGCCGGACCTTGTCGATCAGTCGGGCCACCAGAACGATGCCAGAGACTTTTTCGTAGGGACTGCGGATGGGGAAACTCATGGGCGCTGTGGTATCGGATCGGAGACGTCCTCGCAATTGGCGAGGCGGATGAGGGCCGATCAACGGGAGGGGATCCGCAGCAGTCGATTGGTCGCTCCCAGGTCTTCCGGCAGGAGGAGGAGGTCCGCTCCGGAGACGGTCATTCCTTCGCGGGAAGGTTCCACGGAGCCGAGTCGAGGCAGGGTGAGGACGGTCACGCGGACCTCCGGCTCCAGGAATGAGTCGAACCAGATCAGACGGCTCTGCGGGATCGGGTGCACGCCGTCGGCTTCCTTGTGGAGTCCCGAGGCCAGCAGACGGTGGCCGACGAACTTCCAGTCCTGGACGGCAAGCCCGGATCTGGGCTCAGGCGTGCGCGTCATCCCCAGCTTTCGAACACGCAGCTCCGGAGCCGTCAAGCGGCGCTGAAGCCGTCCGGACAGATCCCACACATAGACGGACTCGGTGTCCCAGCTCGCGCCGATGGCCCGTCCCGTGTCCCGCGAGACCGCGATGGCACCGATGTGGTCGTCCACGGGAAACTCGAGTTCCGGCGTCAATGCCGCGCCCGGCTTGAGCTTGTCCAGCGGGTAAACCCGGATCCGGCTGTGGCCATTGCGGGCGCTCTGAGCGAGGGGAATCCAGAGCCGGGTGCCGTCGGATTGGAACCCGCCCGGGTGATCGAGGGCGTTCGGCGTTCCGGCCCCATCGGACACGGTGATGTCCCAGAAATCCCAGGTCAGCGAACCGGGCCGGGTGCGGAGGAGGAGGGCGCGTTTGGGTTGGAGGTCGTCGCGCCGGGCGGTGACCAGCAGGTGGGAGCCGATCGCTTCAAGCCCCTGCGTGTGGGCCCGTGCGGGACGCCCCTCGATCGTGAGGGCGGGGAGCGGGGTGATGCGGACGACGGGTTCCGCTGCGCAGACGGGGAGGAATGCACCGATCCCGACGAACACGGCTACCAAGAGGAACGGCAGCATGGGCAGGTGGGGGAAGAAGCGGACGAGGACGCCCGCGGTCATGGGAGGGGGAGTTTCAGGATACGCCCCGGGCTAGTTGGTGGTCTTGGGGATGTATCCGATGGAGGTCTGGATGGCGTGGGTGCAGGAGCAGCCGGCGCTGGTCTCGGGGGCGAGGAGCAGTCCGCCTGCGGGGATCAGGCTGAGCCAACATCCGGAGCGGATGCCTTCGAACTGGCTGCGTTTGTTGGAGGCCAGATCCCACATGCCATGGAAGTGATGGCGGAAGAAGATGGCATCCTTGCCGGCGGACATGATCCCGCAGCCGCGGCGCTCGGGGAGGTCGCGGCGAAGGGTCTCGCCGGTGACCAGGTTGAAGGAGCGTTGATCGGAATAGAACACGTCTCCGATGACCACCGGATGTTGCAGGTGTCCGCTGTGATGGCCTTTGTCATCCTTGTGGGACTCGGACCAGAGGAGACGTCCGCCGACGGCCTTGGCGATGTCGTCGCCGGAGTCAGAGGGTTGCTTGGCCGAGGGCGCGTTGAAGGCGAAGGTGTGGTAGTTCTTGTTCCGGTCGGTGCCGGTGATGACGACGGTGTTCTTGCCGTAAACCAGGTAGGTCATGAACTCGAGGGATTTGAAGTCGTGATCCTTCTCCCAGATTCTGCGGCCGGTGCGTTGATCCAGGCAGACGAGGTGCTGGTCGGTGAGGTCTTCGTTGGCGATGCGGCAGGAGACAGACTGGACGGCAGTCGGGTTGCGGCTCTCCAGGAAGAAGATCATGCCGTCGCCGATGGTGATCGTGGAGTTGAGGACGGCACCGCCGCTGTATTCCCACAGGGTCTTGCCCGACTGCGGATCGAGGGCGAAAAGCAGGTCGCTGGTGACGCGGCTCACCTGGTCGGGGGCGAATTCTTCGTACCATTCGCCGTCGTCGCCCAGATAGGAGCCGTCGGTCTTCACCCGGCTGCCGATCAGCAGGTCGCGTCCGGCAGCGACATAGCTCCAGTCCCGCGGTCCGGTGGCCCCGGTCCGGGGCACCTCGAAGCGGGTGCGCCGGTTGCCGGTCTGACCGTCCACGGCGATGCAATAGCGGTTGTGGGCGAGGTAAAGGGTGTCGCCGCTGGCGGCCATGTTGGAGCAATCGCGGGTGACATTGGCGCGGCGGACTTCGGCGGCGGAGAAGTTCCAGAGGATCGCGCCGTTGTAGGCGTCGAGGCCGAACAGGATGCGGTTGCCCTGGACGAACAGACGACCGTTGACGCTGAGCGGGGCGGGGTTGCGGTTGCCGCGGTCGGGCATCGGACGGGGGCCGGGATCGCCCCACCAGGCGACCTGAAGATCGCCCTTCACCAGTTCATCCTGGGAACAGGACGAGTTGTCGGGTCCGCCATATTGATGTCCCCATTCGCCGCCCCCGGGGAGTTTGCCGCGCTGGAAGCGCAGGCGGAAGTCGCCGGGCACGGTGAGTTCGGCTCCCTTGAGTGCCGATTCCCCCAGCCAACGGCGCCAGGCGGTTTCGTCGGCGGCGCGGGAAGCGGCGAGGAGCGCGCCACCGGCCGGGCGCAGGACCCGGTGGAGTTCGGCGGCGGTCAGAGCGGGAGGTTGGGTGCCTTCGAGGAGGATGAGGTTGGCGAGGAGATCGCCGTAGGGCAGTTGACTGCCGGTCACGTGCTGGACGCTGGCACGGATCCCCTGGACCGCGGCGGCATCCAGCGTGGCGCGGAGGGCAGGAATGCGGGTGGCGTCGGGTTCGACGAGAATGACGTCGAGATCGCTCTGCCGGACCAGTTCGACGGCGACCTGGGCGTTGGTGGCACCAAAGATCAGGCAGTAGCCCTGCTTCACGCGGGCGGCCTGGAGGATCTCGGCGGCGCGGCGGGCGGCCGGCGCGGCGGCAATGCCGGATTTCGGGGCGCGGGCGGGTTGATAGTAGAACGAGGTGTCGAACTGGTAGCGGCGGCTGATGACCGGGCCCTCGCCTTCGTTCGGAGCGATCAGGCGATAATGGTGTTCGAGATCGGGTTCCAGATGGGCGAGAAGGACCGAGTGCCGGGTGTTGACGGAGCCATCGCCGAGTTCGCGTTTTGAGCCATCGGGAATCTCCAGGGTGAGTCGGGTGGGCTGGGGCGAATCGGTTTCCCAAGTGACCACGGCGGAGTTGCGATCCTGCCAGTCCACAAACGGGCCGTAGGAAGGCTTGAAGAAACGCGGTGCCGGGGTGGGCTTTGGAAAGAGGGATTTCTTGGCGTTGTAATGGGCGGCCACCTCGGTGGCGGCCAAGGCGCGACGGTAGAGTCGGACTTCGTGGATGGCACCGGCGAGCGGGTAACGTTCGTCGTCGTCCTTGTAGGCACCGATGACAATCGGGGCCGAAGGGGGATAGAGGATGGCACCGGACTGTTCCTTGGAGGTGCCGGTGAGCTCACCATTGACGAACACGCGCATCTCGGTGCCGTCGTAGGTGCCGACGACGTGATACCAGTGGTTGGTCTCGAAGGGGGTGGTCGAGCTCAGGTAGGTGAGCTTGGAAGTCTTTTCTGAAACCAGACCCAGGGCGAAGTTCGAGCTCACGAACCCGAGGATCCAGCCGCGCTCGAATTCGCCGTTGTCCTGGATGGCTCCCAGGATTCCGCCCCACTGGGTGACGCGATCCACGCGGACCCAGGCTTCGGCGGTCATCTCTTTGGCGGGGACGAGCGCCTTGTCGAGCGCCGCGGAAATCAGGATGCCTTCGTCGCGCCCGGGCAATTCGATGCGGGCTGGCGGCGGGTCTTTGACCACGCGGGGGCCGCCGGTGAAGGTGACTTCCTTGCCAGAGACGGCGCGCATGCCGGAGTTCTGGGTGCGATCGGGAGAGAATTCCCAGTGGCCGATCAGGCCGGTTTCCTGGGCGAGGGCGCAGGGAACGAAGAGGGCGGCGGCGACAGTGAGCGGGGAGATCCAGCGGAATGGATTCATGGGAAAAAATGGAAACAGGGGAGGGGGATGGCCGGAGGTCACGGGGCGATGGAGGCCTGGGTTCCGCCGGATCTCAGGCAGTGGATGGTGCCCTGATCGGTGCTGACAAAGACGGCTCCGTTGGAAGCGGCGATGCCGTAGGCGCGACCGCTGACCTTTCGCCGCCAGACAACCTTGCCGTCTGAAGTATGGATGCCCGCAATTTCGTCAGTGCCGCCGGCGATCAGGGTGTCCCCGGCGAGGACCACGCAATGCTGCCAGGTCGAAGGCGCGCGCCAGAGGAGACACTGGTCCATGCCGAGGGTGGCCTCATCGAGGCGTTTGCCGAGATCGGCGAGTTGGGCCTGGAGGGCGTTCCGTTCCGTCTCGGATCCGGGCTTCTTTCCGAGGGCTTTGAGCTTCTT
>JBDNHZ010000324.1:0-3697 GCA_041688515.1 Verrucomicrobiota bacterium | reverse complement strand
GGGATCTGACCGGGCGCGAGGATTGTCGCGGGCACCGGGTGGTGACGATTGACCCGGACGACGCCAAGGACTTCGACGACGCCATCTGCGTTGAGCGCGAGGCAGGGGGATCGTGGCGGGTGTGGGTGCATGTGGCGGACGTGGCCCACTACGTGAAACCGGGGTCGGCTCTGGACCAGGAAGCGCTGGAGCGGGGCAACTCGACCTACTTGGTGGACCGGGTGATTCCGATGCTGCCGGAAGGCCTGAGCAACGAACTCTGTTCGCTCAAGCCGGGGGTGGATCAGCTGACGCAGTGCGTTGAATTCCATCTGGCACCGGAAGGCCGCGTCCGCCAGGCGCGGTTCTACCGGGCGGTCATCCATTCGAAGAGCCGTTACACCTACGCCGAGGCACTGGCCGTTCTCAAGCGACCCGCCCGGGACGCCTTCGACGACATGCTGCATGACGCCAGCCTGCTCGCCCAACGCCTGCGCCGCGCGCGATTCGAGGCGGGTGCGCTCGAACTCGGTTCCAGCGAGATCAAGATCCGACTCGATGCCCAAGGCCGCGTGCACCGGCTGGAGAAGCACGAGAACGATGAATCCCACCAACTCATCGAGGAGTACATGCTCCTGGCCAACGAGGCCGTGGCGAAGCGCCTCCACGAAATGAACCGGCTCGCCCTCCATCGGGTGCACGAGGAACCGGAACCCCGCCGGCTCGCCGAATATCGGGAGCAGGTGCGCGCCCTCGGCATCGAGTGCGGTGACCTGCGGCAACGGGCCGAGATGCGTCGCCTGACCGATCGCATCGCCAAGCATCCGGCGGGGCACGCTCTCCGCGTCGGTCTGTTGCGTTCGCTCCAGCGGGCGCGCTACGACGTCGAACCGGGCGGCCATTTCGGCCTGGCGAAGAAGCACTACGCCCACTTCACCTCGCCCATCCGCCGCTACTCCGATTTGGTCGTGCACCGGGCCCTCTCCGAGGGGCCGGTCGGTGACCTGGCCGAATTGACCCGACTGGGTCGGCATCTCTCCGATACCGAACGTAACTCGGGCGATGCGGAACGCGACAGCCGCGAGGCCAAGCTGTTCCATTATCTCGACGGACAGATGCGCCACGGCCGGCGGCATCCGTACACCGCGGTGATCACCGGGGTTCAACCCAACGGCTTCCTCGTCGATGCCCCGGACCTTTCGATCGGCGGGCTCGTCCCGGTGTCCTCCCTCGACGACGACTTCTACGTCCTCGACGTCGCCCGGCGTTGCTGGGTGGGGCGCCGACGGCGTCGGGTGTATCGCGTGGGCGACACCGTGACGGTGCGCGTCCGCAAGGTGGATCTGGTGGCGCGCCGCCTCGATTTCGAGTTGGTCGTCGAACGGACCGGCGGGGCGGTGATCGCCCGCGCTCCGCTCGCCCCTGCCGCCCGTCCGACCGGTGGACGTCGTCGTCCTGCCGCCGCTCCGGCCCGGCCTGCGACGCCTCCCGCCCGTCCGTCGCGTCCGCTGGCGGGCAGCCCGGCCAGACCGGCCAGACCGGCCAGACCGGCACCGTCGGCACGCCCGCAGAAGCCCCTTCGACCGCTCAAGCCGTCCGTCATCCTGGAACGGCCGACGCCCTCCCGGCGGACCGCGCCGGTCATGCCGTCGCGTCCCACCCTCCAGACCAGTGCGAGGCCGATGCCTCCCCGTCGTCCGGCTCCGACCCCGAACCCGGTGGCGTCGCGGACGCCTTCGAAGCCCTCGGCCCGGCCCCCGGCTCCGTCCGCAGCGAAGACTCCCGCTCTCGCCCCGCGATTGGGATTCAACGAAAGTCGCTTTCCCACCACGGCTCAGGCGCGTCCGGTACTCCGGACTTCGACCAAACCCTCCACGCCGCCCACGCCTTCCGCCGAGGTCCGTCGTAACGCGGCGGAAAGTGCCCGGCGATTCCCGGACTCAGTCCAGCCTCTCCCTGCGGACCGATCGGCGGCACGGACGCCCCGTCCGACGGGAGAGCCGTCCCGTCCGCCGTCCCGGCTGCCGGCCCGTTCCCCGCGGCCGCACGCATCGACAGACCGACCTCCGGCCCACGCTTCGCGGCCGTCGGCCCCGGTTCCGCAGCGCTCTCAGCAACGCCCTGCGCCTGCCGAACGTTCGCCGTCCCGTCCGCCAAGTCGGGTGGGAGGCAACCAACCGGCAGGCCCGAAGCGGCGTCCGGAACCGAAGCGATCCTCGTCCGGCCGTGATGGTCGAGGGGAGCGTTCGTGATTTCCTTGGCCAGTGTGGGCCGGGGCGCCCGTTGCGTCATGGGTGTCGCCGTCCCGCTGCTGGCCGCGTGTCTCCCCTGCTGGGCGCAGGTGGATCCCGTGCCCCGGCGGTTGGTGCAGGTGGGGTACAACCAGCCGATCCAAGGGAAGGCTCCGTTTGCCGGGTACGCCTTTTATTACCACAACGAGCCGGGGTTCGTCCGACCGAATTGGACCCTGCGCGCCGCGGTGGCTCCGGTGTACGGGGATTTCGAACTGGCCTTCGGGGAGTTGATCTCGCCGCAGACGGACCTCGCCGTGGGATTGGCCGGTGGCGGATTTGCCGACAACTACGCCGAGATCCGCGGGGGCTCGTGGCGCCGGGAGGAATCCTTCTCGAGTCATGCGGGGGAAGTGAATTCTTCGGTCTATCATCGGTTCAATCCGCTTCCCGACGGGGCAAGTCCGAAGAGCCTTTTGGAGGTGCCCCTGCAGGGGGTGCTGCGGGTGGGGTTTCGCGAAAGCCTCTTCAGTCGGAACACCCGGACCGCGGCAAGTTTCGACATTCCCGAGGACCTCCCGACGGGTTTTGTCCGGGCGGGGCTTCGTTGGGGGGGACGCGAGCCGCTCATGCGGCCGGATGTCGCGGTGGAGTTGAGCGCCTGGTACCAGGGCCAGGCCCGGTTCGCGGCCGGGGACTACGGGTTCGGCGGCGATCGCTCGGTGCAGCCGTCGGTGCATCAGTTCTGGGGGCGCGCGCTGGTCGCCAACAGCTTTACCAACACCGGGCACTACCTGGAGATGACGGTGACGGCCGGGGCCGTGCTGAACGAAGATCGTTTGTCGGCATTCCGCCTGGGCGGAACGTTGCCGCTGGCGGCGGAGTTTCCCCTGATGTTGCCCGGCTATTATTTCGAGGAACTCAGTACCCGACGTTTCCTGCTGGCGGATGCGCTCCTGACGCAGCCGGTGATTGGTCGCTGGGATTTGCTGGGGTACGGGGGCACCGCGCTGGTGGATTACACCGCGGGACTTGAGCAGCCCGGCCATTGGCACAGCGGGCTCGGGGGAGGCATTGGCTGGACCTCCAGCAACGCGGCCTGGCAGTTCATGCTCGGCTATGCCTACGGCGTCGACGCCATCCGCGAAGAGGGTCGCGGCGCGCACAACGTGGGGCTGCTGGTCCAGTGGGACCTGAGCCGGAAGAGCAGCGATTCCCCGTCGGATTCGCAGCGGATCCAATCCATGGTGCGCCGGCTCAACGCCAGTTCCTGGCGCGGTTTCAATCGGCTGTTCCAGAAGTGAGCCGAGAAGGGGGGCTCAACCTCCGGTTGAACCGGGAAGCGGACTGGAATGCGCCTGGCCCGGTGCGGAACGCGCGTGGGCCGAGTCGCGGTCGAATGGAAGTCAGAGTCTCCTGACGTCGTCTCCTACGTAGGCGACGAGGTGACGAGGCTCATTCTAGTCGGGAGGGGAACACGCGTGGGC
>JBDNHZ010000323.1:0-9004 GCA_041688515.1 Verrucomicrobiota bacterium | reverse complement strand
TCCTTTTCCTCGATGACGGCTTCGAAGGGGACATTGCAAAACATGGCGAGCTTTTGACGGAGTTCCTTGTTGATGGGGTACTCGCATCGGCAGACCAGCACGTGGGGGGCGATGCCGATCTCGCGGAGCTTGGCGACACTCTGCTGGGTGGGTTTGGTTTTCAGTTCGCCCGCAGCCTTGATGAAGGGAATGTAGGTGACGTGGAGGAAGCAGACGTTGCCCGGGCCAGCTTCCTGAGCGAACTCACGGATGGCTTCGAGAAAGGGCAACCCTTCTATGTCGCCGACCGTTCCACCCACCTCGGTGATGAGGACGTCGGGCTTGGTTTCCTCGGCGAGGAGGGTGATCCGGCGTTGGATCTCATCGGTGACATGGGGGATGACCTGGACGGTTTTGCCGAGGTAAACCCCGTTGCGTTCATTGTCGAGAACCTGCTGATAGACCTGCCCACTGGTCGTGTTGTTGCGTCGCGACAGCTTGGTGCTGGTGAAACGCTCGTAGTGGCCGAGGTCGAGGTCGGTTTCCGCACCATCGTCGAGCACATACACCTCGCCATGCTGGTACGGGCTCATGGTGCCCGGGTCGAGGTTCAGGTACGGATCGAACTTTTGGAGAGTGACTTTCAGTCCGCGGTTCTCGAGCAGGGTTCCGAGCGACGCCGCGGTGAGTCCCTTGCCGAGGGAACTCACGACGCCGCCCGTAACGAAGATGTACTTCATGGGATTGCACCGTCCCAAGCCGCTCCCCGGAGTACCAACGGAAAATCACATCGCAGATCAATCCGGACCGGCCAGGATCCGCTCGACCCGGTCAACATCGGACGGGACATCCACGCCAATCCCCTCGTGCTCCACGGTGGCCACGGCGATCCGGATTCCGTGCTCCAATGCCCGGAGTTGTTCGAGCTTTTCCGCCTGTTCCAGCGGTGAGACCGGGTGCCGGACAAGGCTGAGCAAGGTGTCCCGGCGGTATCCGTAAATGCCGAGGTGTTTGAGGAAAGGGAAGCGGGCAAGTTGCCCGGCGGCGGGTTGGTGTGCGTGATCCCTCAGGTAGGGGATGGTTCGGCGGGAAAAGTACAGCGCGAAGCCATCCAAACCGACAACTGCCTTTACCACATTTGGGTTCTCGTAGTCCTCGAGCCGCCGGATGGGCGTCGCTGCGGTGGACATCTCGGCATGGTGGAGCAGGCCGGCAACCGCATCGATCACGTCCGGGTCCATCATTGGTTCGTCCCCCTGAATGTTGACATAACCATCGGCGGAAAGTGTGGAGGCCACCTCGGCGATCCGGTCGGTGCCAGAAGGATGATCCTCACGGGTCATCACCACGCGGGCAAAGGGGGCCGCGGCTTTCGCGATCCGGTCATCATCTGTGGCGACGACCACCTCCGAGAGGGACTTTGCGAGTAGGCAACGTTCAATGACATGCTGCACCAGCGGCTTGCCAGCGATCGGGTGCAACGGTTTCCCGGGAAACCGGGTTGAAGCAAATCGGGCGGGGATGACGCCGAGAATGCGCATGGGCAGATGGAATTATTGGATGCCCTGCATCATGTCCTCCATCAGGGCGAGGGCCACGGCTTCGGTGATCTCGCGGACGTCGTAATTGCGGGCGACCCGTCCCGCCATGCGGTCGGGTCCTAGAATGTCCGCGGAGCTCGCCTGCCCGAGGATCTGGGCGTCGGTCAACCGGATGGCCGTCGCTTGGATGTCAGGCACCTGATAGACAACATCGCCCGAGATGCCGGGGACCGAGAGGGAACGGGAGGAGATCAGGATTTCGACGACGACATCGGTGGTCCGCTGAAGAGCCTCGCGATCCTTGGCGGCGAGGGCCGTTCCTGTAGTTCCAAGGAATTCCTGAACCGAACGATCCGCGAGCAGTTGCGTGGCGACTCGTTGGTCGGTGATGCGCGCTCCACCGAGACGGAGCGGGCGACCCATGAGGCGCTCGACATCGCGGATGGTCTGTTTGTCTGCCAACGAAGCGTTTGTGCCACCGTGGTGCTCGTAGGTGTTCTCGCCCAGGACGCGCTCGCTGGTTCCCCGCAGGGCGACATTGGAGCCGTCCAGACTCGCATTGCCAACGACGGTGACATTCTGGCCAAGCGGGCCCGTCGTGGGGGATCCGGTCGGCGTCAGGTCGGTTTTTAGGGCTTCGGTCTTTTCCTTTCTCCCGACGATTCTCAGCCCGGAGGACTGGTCCACCAGTTCGCGGTTGACGTAGATCACCATCCGCGGTGCCGAGAGTTTCGGGTAGCCGGACTTGAAGCGGTCAATGACCGCCCGTGCCTGTTCCTGGGAAACCAAGGGAGTCCGGCTGGTGACCGGCTGCTGCTGATAGGTGTAGGCCGTCGTGCCCGGGGAAGCGGACAGGTCTGCGGCGGGGACCGAAGCGGTCGCCGGGACTGCGACAATCGGCGGCGGCGGATTCCGCCTCGGCTTCGACTGGGGGATGGGGCCGGCAAGGGCGGTGGTCGACGCGAAGCAAAGGAGGATTGACACGATTTTCATGGCGATGGGGGCGGCGGTCAGCGGGCCTCGCGGACTCGGATGGTGTAACCCTTGGCCTTGTCATTGAAGGACTGGAAGCGCACCGATTCCTGAGCGGTCTCGGTCAGGATCAAGTCCTGCCACGGGGTCTCATCGCCGGTGCTGAATCCCTGGGCGTCCTTGAACACGCATTGGATCTGCACCTGGATTCGACGTTCAAGTCGGTTGCGGATATTGGCTGCCACTTCGAGTCGGCCGTCCTCAAGCACCTTCTCCTGAATGCCGGAGCAGGTGACGCTTCGTTGAACGCGATAGTCGAGCGTCACGAACTTGGCCTCGTTTTCGAGAGCGAACTTGGTCGTGTTCTTCGGTTCATAGGCTCCGCCCTCGTGACCGGTGACAACGGAGCGGGTGGAGCTGCCCACGGCTTCGCCCACTGGCCGGCATCCGGCGGTGAGGGCTGCTGCCAGGGCGATTGCGGCGACTGCGTAGCGGGTTTTCATGACGGACAACGGGATGATTTCGAAGTGAAAGGCGGTTCTGGAGCAGACGCATTCATCAGTGACGGTCGCTCAGAAAGAGGACGGTGTCGCGGGTGCCGGGAATGATCGCGAGGGTTACCTCCCGGCTCAACACGACGCGACCGGAGGCGTCGAGGAATTCGGCCAGAATGCGTTGTTCTCCCGCGGGAACTCGGAGGGCGGCAAAGCCGACCAGATTGGGGAGATTGTCCCACATCCGGGTATCAGCCGAAGGCGTGGTAGCGGCGCTGATGACCTTGCTCAGGAGACCGGCGACCAGCAGACCGGCACCCACTTCGTCCACGGCGCTGCGACGTCCGGAGGTCCCCGCGAGGATGGCTCCGGAGAGGATAGCGGCATTGCCGAAAGAATCGGTTGTTCCCTTGAAAACTGCCTTGTTGGCGAGGACGTAGTCCATCTGACGACCTCCCCGGGTGGTGGCTTGAAACGAAAGATCGTCGGCCGGACTCGTCCGGACAACCTGGTTCCCCACCTTCAATTGGATCGAGGTGGACCGGGCAGTTCCCTGACGGAAGCGAAGTTGTTCGCTGTATTGCCCCGCCGAATATTTGGTGGGTCCCTGCCCCATCTCGAAAAAGACCAGAACGTTGGCTTGGGGATCGAAGTCTGGGAGGGATCCCAATCGGGCGTTGGTGCGTGCCCGGGCCAGAGCGTCACTCGCTTCGCCACCAAGTTTGGTGGTCACCAAGCCATCGAGGTAGTCGAGGATCGCATAGTCCGCTTGATAGCCGCCCTGCTCGGCGTCGGCATCCTGAAGCTGGGCACTCCGAAAGCAGGCGCGGGCATTGTCCGGTTCGCCGTCCATCCAATACAGGATCCCCCGGTAATAATAGGCCATCACCCTTTCGTAGGGCTCACCGCGGAAACTCTTGGTGGATTCAGAACGAAAGTAACCGCGTGCCTTGCGGGCTGCCGCGTCTCCCGATGAGATCCCCCCCAGGGTGGTGATGGCGTCGTCGAGCAATGGCTTTGCCTGGGCGAACTCCGAGAGGCGCATGTGTTCCGTTGCAGCCCGGTATTAGAGCAGGAGGGCATCCCTTCCAGCCTGAGTCGGGCCACCCGTGGCGGCGCATCCGCACGCCATGAGGCTTGCGAGGAAGAAAAGGAGGAAGCAAGCGGGCATGGGAGCAGAGGAGGCCATGTTCAGGCGATCTCACCTCGGCTGGCACTCAGCGATAGGCGGCGTCGTCCAGCCCCTGCTTTTTGATTTCGGCCATGTCTTCCCAGATGATGGCGCTGGTACGGACATCGATAAGTTGGAAGGTGTAGAGGACGTAGTCGCTCACGCCGCGTGCGCTCTTGGTGGTCGAACCGTCCAGTCGCCCAGTGAGGAAGAAGTCGGCTCCCTGGAACTCAACCACATTCGGATCGCTGGCAGAGGTAACCTGCCCTGACTGCTTCAATTGCTGCTCCTTCTCCAGGGCAGCCATGCGTTCCCGGGCCAGGAAAAGGACTTTGCCGCGGGTCTGGGAATTGAGGCGGGCACGAACACGGGTCAGGAGAATGTCCTTGTTGATGGCGAAGCGGGTGTTGTTCTCGATGGGAAGCAGGACGACCCGAGGCTGTCCCTGGGCCCGCTGGATCTGGGGAGTTTCCAGGATGCTGCGCGCCATCTTGTCCGACACCGAGACGATGTCCTGTGATTCGACACCCGTGCCCGCAACGAAACCCTGTTCATCGGCTTTCATTACAGTGACGCCATTTCCTGAAGGGTTCCGAACGCCGTGCGAGGCGCATCCGCTGGCGAGGGCGGCGGCGATGACCAGGGTCAAGGTGGCGAGATGGCGGGCAACAGGGCGGTACATACTCGGGTGCAAGTTGGTGAGTGAATTGGAATGGGTCAATGCTGCTCGGGGAGTGGTCTTGGAAGCCGGGGAGCCTAACGATTGAAGAGGGCGTTGGCTCCGGCCATAGAGGATCCTCCCACGGCTGCCATTCCGATCGGACGGAGGAGAATGGGTTCCTGAGGGAGCGGAGCCGGGGGGAGGTCTGTCAGCGGCACGGCAGGCGTGGGTGCCACGGTGGCCAGAAAGACGGGAGGTTGACTTGCCCACAGGGCCTGCCGGCGCGCCGCCTGCTGGTCCGCGAGAGTGCCCAGAAGCAATCCCGCCCCGGCACCAATGGCAATGCCTTCTGCAGTGCGCCGACCATTGTTGTGTCCGATCACTCCGCCCGCGATGCCGCCGACCACCGTTCCCATGATGGCGCGACTCGGACCGGCGGCGGGGGGCGGGTAGGGAGAGGGATTTCCATCGGCATTGGCGGCGGACCGTCGTTCATTGCCAACGATTGCCCCCAGAACCGCACCGACGCCGGCGCCGATCGCTGCGCCTTCCGCGGTCCGCCTGCCATTGTTATGGCCGATGACTCCGCCGGCAACCCCTCCAAGGACCGCACCACCCAATGACTCAGGTCCAAAAAGCTGGGCGTAGGTAGGGGACGCGAAGAGGGCGAACATCCAGACAAATGGAATGACGCGGACGGGCTTGAGACGGGTCGGGCGCAACATGATGCGCCTTAAGACGGGGGAATCATGTGACTATTCATGTTTCCTCATGTTGTTTCGGTCAAAGGATTTGTAGAATTGATAGAATTCCAATAGGTGAGGTGAACCAATTATTTCGAATGTCGAGACTTGTCTAATTCCGAGTATTTGCCTCCAATGGGTGCGGTTCATGAAAAACGATAAATTGAAGCAGTACATTTCTTTGCGCGAACAGCTGCTGCGCGACAAGGCGGAATACGAGGCCCGTTTGGCAGAGATCAATAAGGCCTTGGGCGCTGTGACGGTTTCCGCGGCAAGCGTGGATCCCGTGGCGGCAGTTGCCCCGGTTGCTCCGGTCGTCCGGCGTGGGCGTAAGCCCGGTCGCAAGCCAGCGGCACCGGTCGAAGCTCCGGTGGCAGCCAAGGCCCCCCGCGGTGGTTCCCGCAAGCGCGCCCAGAACTCGGTCTCGCTCCGCGAGGCGGTTCTGGCGGCGACGAAGGCCAAGCCGCTGACGCGGCAGGAGATCCTCGCTGCTGTGCAGGCGTCGGGGTACAAATTTGCCGCCAAGGATCCGCTCAATTCGCTGAGCACCCTTTTGTACACGGACAAGGGGATCAAGAACTACGGCGGCAAGTTCGGGCCCGTCTGAGTCAGGGATTCCAAAGCACGAATCGGCCCGCCCCACAGGGCGGGCTTCTTGTTTGTTGAGATCACGTTTTCCATGTTAGCCCGAAGAGTCATCCCCTGTCTGGATGTCCACGATGGCCAGGTGACCCGCGGTGTCCAATTTGGGCGCGCCGAGGACGGGGGGTTGAACAACGTCGGTGACCCGGTGGCATTGGCGGTGCGCTATAACGAGCAGGGCGCTGACGAAATGGTCTTCTTCGACATCACGGCTACCGCTCAGGGGAGGGCATCAATGGTTTCGGTGATCGAACGGGCGGCGGATCAGTGCTTTATGCCCCTGACGGTGGGGGGAGGCATCCGGGCGGTCGAAGACATGGGTGTCATGCTTCAGGCCGGTGCGGACAAGGTCAGCATCAACTCCTCTGCCTTGGCGACGCCGGAATTGATCCGCAGCGGGGCGGAGAAATATGGAAGTCAGTGCATTGTTGTCTCCATCGATTGCAAGCAGACGGTTCCCGGACGTTGGGAGGTATTCTCCGCGGGCGGACGCAAGGCCACGGGATTTGAGGCGGTGCAGTGGGCGATACAGGCGGTCTCCCTGGGAGCCGGCGAGATTGTACTGAACTCGATGGATGCGGATGGGACGAGGGCTGGATTTGACCTGGAGATCACCCGCCGGGTCAGCGAGTCCGTGGGGGTGCCCGTGGTGGCCAGCGGAGGAGCAGGTTCACTGCTGCATCTGGCCGAAGTGCTGGAATCCGGGAAAGCAGACGCGGTCTTGGCTGCGAGCATCTTTCACTACGGTACCTACACCGTCCGACAGGTGAAGGAGTACCTTGCCAGCCGGGGTTTGCCGGTTCGGTTGATCTAGGCCGAGGAGACTCCATGACGAAGAGTTGGTGGCAGCCGTGCTGTTCACGCTGCTTCCTGGTCGGGCCAAGTAATGCACGTTTTTGGATGGGAAGCGGTGGGCACATCAACGTGAGAGGACTGGAGAAATGAGTTTTTGGGACAAGTTGAAATGGACGGAGGACGGCCTGATTCCGGCGATCGTGCAGGACGTGCACACCGGGCGGGTCCTGATGATGGCGTGGATGAATCGCGCATCGCTGGAGAAGACGGTCGAGACCCGTCGTACCTGGTTCTGGAGTCGGTCGCGGAAGAAGTTCTGGATGAAGGGGGAATCGAGCGGGCATCTCCAGGTGGTGAAGGACATTACGTTCGACTGCGACGGCGACGTCCTGCTTCTCCAAGTGGATCAGACGGGCGCTGCCTGTCACGAAGGTTTCCGTTCGTGCTTCTTTCGTTCGATTGATTCGGAAGGGGTGGGATGGGTGGAGACCGATGTGCGATTGGAAACGCCGGAGGCCATCTACGGAATCAAGTAGCTCATGGCGATATCCCTTCCTGCACTGGACGAGTGGGTGAAGCCGGGAGGGATGGCCTGGTGGTGGTGCATGGCGGCAGTCGGATTCGGCCGGGGTGTGGATCTGCTTTCCACCTGGATTGCGACTCCCCGACTGGAACTGGAGGGAAATCCTCTGGCCCGTTGGCTGGGCTGGCGGCGGGGTGTGCTGTTGAATTTGGTGGTGATCCCCGTGGTGGCCTGCTGGCCGATGCTGGCGATTTCGCTGGCGACCACCAGTTGTCTGGTCGCAGCGAGAAATCTGCAGCAGGCCTGGCTGATGCGGACGATGGGGGAGGCCCGCTACCGACTGTGGTTCACGGGTCGGGTGCTTGAATCCTCCCGGGGATTGGTATTGGGCTGTCATCTGGGAGAAGCGCTGCTGACCGGCGGAGTCGGGGTGGTGTTGATGGGTCTCGGTCCGCAACAGGTGGTGAGCTTCGGGATTGGGCTGGGTGTGGCGGCGTACGGGTTTGCTGTGGCCGTTTTCACCGGATGGTCGCTCTGGCAGTTCCGCTGAAAACGGTTTCGGGGGATCACTGGAATTGCGTCGGCGGGTTCGATCCGTAGTCTTCGCCCCCGAATGTATCTGCCCAGCCGAGAAGAGTTCGTGAAGCTGGCCGCAACGGGGAACACCATTCCGGTGACCTGTCGTTTGCTGGCCGATCTGGAAACGCCGCTTTCCGCCTACCGCAAGCTTCGCGGATCGGGAGAGTCCTTCCTTTTCGAGTCCATTGAGGGGGGAGAGCACCTGGGTCGCTACTCGTTTGTGGGATGCAATCCCCGCGCCGTCATCCGTCAGATCGGAACCCGGGTCGAAGTTCGGCAGGAGGGGGTCATCGTGGAGCGGATCCAGGTGGATCCGAACGCGGCACCCAACACCGAGAAGACCGTCCGGGATGGGTTGGAAGTGCTCAAGTCGGTCATGGCCCGGTTTCGGCCGGTGACGGTTCCCGGGCTTCCGCGTTTCACGGGCGGAGCGGTCGGGTTCCTGGCCTACGAATTCATCCACGATCTCGAGCCCGTGATTCCTCGTCCGGCCAAGGACGAACTGGGGACCCCGGTGATGTACTACCTGATCGCGGACCAATTGGTGGTGTTCGACCGGGTGGCACAGACGATGACAGTCATCGTCAATGCGGTGGTGGAAGACGGAGTTCCACCGGAGGAGTACTACGACGACGCCGTCGGCGAGATCGAGCGGTTGGTGGAGTTGCTCCGCCAGACCTGCACTTATGATCCGGTCATCCTGCCCGAGGATCCAAAGCCGGTAAATTTCCAGTCGAACATCCCGCGCGAAAAGTTCTTCGCCAACGTCCAGAAGTCGAAGCAGTACATCCAGGCGGGGGACATCATCCAGGTGGTGGGTTCCCAACGGTTCAGTGCACCGGTGAAATCCTCCCCACTCGACATCTATCGGGCGGTGCGGTCGATCAATCCGTCGCCCTACATG
>JBDNHZ010000322.1:0-8372 GCA_041688515.1 Verrucomicrobiota bacterium | reverse complement strand
TGGGTCTCTAGGTTCTGCTCGACGTCGAGAACCACCACAATTTTGCCTGGCGCGAGCGGCACGTCATCGACGGCGTCGAGCGCGAGGTCGTGATGCATCGGAAGGGAGCGACTCCTGCTGGGCTGGGCGTCCTGGGGATCATCCTTGGATCCATGGCGGATCCCGATTATCTGGTGCAGGGATTGGGCAATGACGACTCGTTACGTTCCGCCTCCCATGGCGCGGGACGCATCATGAGCCGGAAGCAGGCCCAGGCTTCCTTCGAATGGGAGAAGGTGAACCGACTTCTGCGGGATCGCGGTGTGCACCTGATTTCGGCGGGATTGGACGAGTCTCCTGGAGTTTACAAGGAAATCGAGCAGGTGATGGCTGCGCAGAAGGAATTGGTCGAGGTGCTCGGCGGATTCGACCCGAAGATCATCAAGATGGCTCCTGCCGGGGAGCGGGCGGAGGATTGAGCGCAGGAAGGGGGGCGTCGGCAGATTGCCGGGATGGATCGGCGGCGGCCGTGAAGCGCGGATCGGTGAAGAAGGCTTCGCCCGGGAACCGGATGTTGAACGGGGCATTGGCCCTCCGGAAGGCCCACGCTGCCGGCAACCGTCGCAGGATGTCGCCTGGCACAGCGTAATCGTCCAGAAGGTAGGTCCAGTGTCCGGCGCGGATGTTGTTCAGGATTCCCAAAGGCCATTGAACCAGCGCGGCGAGGAGCCAGGGCCAACTGAAATACTTCACGGCCAGGATGCTGACATTGGCCCGCTGCCCGATGTAGCGTCGATGGGCTGCCGGGCGTCCGGTCGAGGCCAGGATGTGGACGTTGGCTGCGCTCACCGCGTGGTAAATCCGCGCCTCGGGTGCCATTACACAACGCCATCCTCGCTGCCAGGCACGGAGAAAGAGATCGACATCCTCGTGATCCAGAAAGAACGAGGGATCCCATCCGCCGACTTCCCGGTACACGTCCCGGTGGATCAGGAACGCACCGGCGCAGGCAAACGGGGTCTCGGAACCCGCCGGCAGTTCCATGAAGAAATCGGCCCCTCGCTGGGGATGGGGTGAGTTGAATTGCCAGAAGACTTTGCGAAATCGTGTGGCCCCATGAATCCACTCGCGTCCGTCGTAGGTCCAGTGCCACCCATCGGCTGCGCCAATCCGCGCGGGAAGATCAATGACCGCCGCCAGACGGCGGAGACAGTCCGGGTCGAACCACATGTCTTCATTGCAGAAAAAGAGCAGCTCGCCGGTAGCGACCGCCGCGCCGACGGCATAGCCGGAGACCAAACCGGTCTCGGGTGGTTCCGAAAGCACCCGGATGCCCTTTTCCCCAGCGAGATATTCGCCTGATCCATCCTGACTCCGGCGATCGACCACGATGATCTCGGTCTCGACCGACCGTTGCTCGCGCAGGGAGGAAAGGAGCCGGGGAAGAAATCGGAGTCCGTTGAAATTGGAGATGATGATCGAGATCATCGGCGGCTACTCCCAGATGCTGGGGAGATTCTTGGGCAGTTCAAGGGATCCGAAGCGCGACGGTTCGGTGGGACCCAGCGTCCGTGCCCAATGGACCATCCGCCGGATCCCCTCCCGAAGCGGGGTGGACGGAAGTTCTCCGAAGATTGACCGCAATCGGGAATGGTCTGCCACGGCGTGGACCACTTCGGGTCTGGCGGGAAAGTGGCGGATCCTGGGTTCGATCCCAACGGCCTCGGCAATTTCCCGCGCCAAGTCCAGAATTCGGGTGGGTGAGTCCTCGCCGATGTTGAAAACCTCGTTCGCGGCCTCGGCGACCAGCGGGGCGCGGGCGATGGCCTCGGCAATGTCCCCGATGTAGGTGAACGCGCGCGTCTGGAGCCCGTCGCCCAGAATGGTCATCGGTTCACCCCGCAGACACTGGTTCAGAAAGATCCCGACCACGTTTCGGTACCGGTCGCCGTAGTGCTGGCGTTCGCCGTAAACGTTGTGCGGCCGGAAGATCGTGTGGCGCAACCCGAAGATCCGGGCGGCTGCCGCCAGGTCCAGTTCAACGGCGTGCTTCGCCACTCCATATGGATCTTCGGGCCGGGGCACCGTCCCCTCGCTCAGGGGCAACTGTCCGGCTCCATAGACCGCGATGGAGCTGGAGAAGACGAAATGCCGGACCTGATGGCGGATCGCTGCGTTGATCAACCGTGCGGACCCAACCAGGTTGGTTTCGTAGTTGAAGCAGCGGACGTGGTGGGACAGCCCTTCGGCGGCGTAGGCCGCAAAATGGTAGACGTAATCAAACGGTCCACCTTCCGCCCAGACCCGGTCCACGAACGCCGAATCCCGGATGTCCCCTTCGAACAGCCGCACGGCCGGGCTCAGATTGCGACGGAACCCTCCCGAAAGGTTGTCCATCCCGACGACCTCCATCCCGCGCGCCAAACAGGCGTCGGCGACGTGGGAACCGATGAATCCGGCTGCACCGGTGATAAGGACCCGCGATGAACTCATGAAGTCTGGTAACCCGAAACCGTTGGCGATCTTGCGGGAAGACGAGCCCGGAAAACAAACTGGAAACCAAAAAGTCCAGGCCACACCTGGCAGGCCCATCGATTCAAGCTCGGGCGGAGCGGGCCGGTCCATCGGCTCCCGGGAAGTCCACCATCGGCCACTGCGCACTCGGGATGCCAGTCATTCCCAGTCAGCAGCGCGCGGGCCGTCGTCCAGTCGAAGAACCGAAGATGGGTAGAGTCCATGATTCCGCCGTGGGTGTAGCGAAACCTTCCCGCCAGGAATGCCAACCGCTGCCTCCAGAAGAGCGCATTTGGCAGGGCAACCACCAACCATCCGCCCGGCTTCACCCGGGGTCGCAGGACCCGCAGCAACCGGTCCGGGTCGGAGAGATGCTCCAGCACATGGCTTGCGACAATCCCGTCGAACACGGGTTCCGGCGCGGGTTCCCAGCGGTCAAGATCCGCCTCGATCACCTCATCCAGGAACCGCCGGGCCAACTCGGCCTCGGTCCCCTGGACGGTCACCCCGGTCACCGATGCGACCCCATTGGACTTAAGCCATTTTCCAAAGGATCCATCGCCACATCCCAAATCCAGCACCCGTGCCGCTCCCGTGGGAATCAGCTTGGCCACGGCCTGGTTCACGCCGCCATAGACGGGTCGTTGCATGAAAGGCACGATTCAGGAATTCCGGGCGGGATCGGTGGAGGGATGGCAACGTGCCCCGGCCACCAGTTCATCCAGTTTTCGCAGGATCGGTTCCAGAAGCGCTAGATCGGAGTCCGGTCTCCGGGGATTCCTTGGATGCGGTTCGGGGGAGGCGATCAGGCCACGAAGGTAAAGGAACTGGGCGCAGGAATGCTTGTAGGCGGGCACCGGCCCCCGGAAGGCAATCATTCCCAGGTATTGGAGCCAGTCGTTCATCTCGTAAAAGCGGCCATCGTCATCGGCCCAGAGACGATCCCGTGCCCCGAAAGCGTCGACATGAAAGGCCGAGAGCCCGAGCAGGTAATCGCTGCCCCACATGACCAGATCGATCGCCAGGTCATTCCCGGTGTAAACCTTGAATCCCGGGCGTTCCTGATCGCGGATCGCCAGGCGGTCCCATTCCAGTGCGCGCGAAAGGGAGCTGTGTTTGGCACCCGTCAATTGCGGGATCGAGAGGAGAGCCCGGTACGTTTCGAGATCCCAGATTCGTCCGAAGGGGACAAACATTTCGCCCAGTTCGAAGCCAAGAAACTCGTCGCACTCGGTGGCCACCGACCGAAACAGATCGACCAACTGGGCACCGGTCAATGAACGGGTGGAGGAGCAGGGAAACAGGATGGGAACCCCGCCGGAACAGGCGATTGCCGAGCATTCGCGGCGGTAGAGCCGGGACGGATCCCCGTCTTCCCCCTCAATGAAGGCTCCGGCCACAAATCGGCGCCCGCGCGCGAGACTGCCCACCAACCCCAGAATCTCCATCCGCTCGGTGGGGCTCAGGAAATTGGCGTATCCGGTGTCCATGTTGACGGCAGGCGTCAATCCGGCAGCCCAGGTCCGTTCCACGAGGCGGGCAAAGGCCTCGAAATCGGCTTTTCCATCCCGGCCGAAGGGAAGCAGGACGGCGGAGATGCCGTCGATCGACCGATTTCGAATGAGGCGGGGAATTTTCATCGGAGGTGGGAACGGGGGCGAGACTCAACCGGCTTGGCGCATTCCGTACCAGGCCCCGAGACCCAGAAGGATCAGGAAGAGCAGGGCGATGAACACCTTGAACACCAATTTGGCGGCCTTCCACGCCACCACGAGCAGGAGCAATCCGACAAGGACCCCCACCGCCAACAGGCCCGTCAGGCGCCAGTCGAATCGTTCCATGGTCAGGGATGCCCGGTGGACGCTGCCGTGGGGTTGTTTCAGGCCGATACGGCCAAAGCCGGCCGGTATTTCCGGAGCGATTCTGCACCGTGCCGCAGCATGCGCTCCGTGACCTCCCATCCGAGGCAGGCATCGGTGATGCTGACTCCGTACTGGAGGTCGCCTGGGGCCTTCAGGGGTTGACTGCCTTCGTGCAGATGGCTTTCGAGCATGACGCCCAAGATGGCCTGATCCCCTTCCAGTCGCTGGGCGATCACGCTTTGCCAGACTTCCTCCTGCTTGGCGTGTTGCTTGCCGGAATTCGCGTGGCTGCAGTCCACCATCAGGACGGGTGGCAACCCGGCCTTGGCGAGCTGCGCCGCCCCTTCACGGATGGAGGCGGCATCGTAGTTCGTCCGGGCTCGTCCGCCCCGAAGCACCACGTGGCCATCTTCGTTGCCTGTGGTCTGGACCACCGAGACGGCACCCAGTTCGTCGATTCCCAGAAAGTGATGCGGATGGCGCGATGAGAGCATCGCATCAATCGCCACCTGAAGGGATCCGTCCGTTCCGTTCTTGAACCCGACCGGCATCGAAAGTCCGCTCGCCATCTCCCGATGGGTCTGGCTCTCGGTGGTGCGCGCCCCGATGGCGGCCCAACTCACTAGATCGGCGATGTACTGGGGAACCACTGGATCGAGGAATTCAGAAGCGGCCGGCAATCCAAGATCATTGATCCCGAGCAGGAGGCGACGGGCGGTGCGGAGGCCCGTCTCCACATCGTAGGTGCCATTCAGGTTGGGGTCATTGATCAGCCCCTTCCAACCGATGGTCGTCCGCGGCTTTTCGAAATAAACCCGCATGACCAACTCCAACTGGTCGCAGACTTCGGGGGCCAGCGCTGCCAACCGCCGCGCATACTCCATCGCGGCATGGGAGTCGTGGATCGAGCACGGTCCCACCACCACCAGCAGGCGGGGGTCCTGGCGTCGGAGGATGCTCTGCACCGAATTCCGGCCCCGCACGACCGCGGCTGCCGCCTCTTCGGTTGTTGGCAGCGCCTGCTTTAGCTCCCGCGGCGACAGCAGCGGACGGTTGGTAATGACCCGCAGGTCACTGATTCGTTCCATATCCTGAGGAGAGCCTAGCCAGCAGGCGGGCCGCAGTCAGCCTCTGAATCCCGCTCCACCTCGAAGGAGTGCCTCTTTCGAGCGGCCCCCCGGAAGTCCTTGCTCGCAACGGACAGACGAAAGCGGGCCGACCCTCCCCTTTGGGAGAGCCGGCCCGCATCGGAAAGAACGGAGTTCCCTCGCTCTCGCGATCAGGAATTCTTGTCCCAGCCGTAGTCGAGCGGCTTGATCGGCCGACCCAAGCCATCGGTGACCTTGCGGGTCTTCTCGTCGAAGTAGCACATGACGCCCAGGCGGTCCGACGTCTCGGCCAGCGAGATGACGGTCTGCACCTTGACGGCCAGATCAATGCCGGCGTTGGGCTGCTTGTTGGCGCGGATCGACTCGTAGAAGTTCTTGTGATGGGCGGCGACGCTTTCGCCCGGGAACCCCTGCGACGTCTCCGGGTCAATCTCTTCGGCAAACGAACGCTCTGGATTGAGCTGCACCTTGTTGCCGGCCATGTCGAGGGTTGCGTGGTGGCCGCGAATCCGTTCCTGAGTGCCCTGCTCGTTCACGGTCGCGGAGGTGATGTGCATCACGTACCCGGACGGGAATTCGGCAATCAACTGGATGATCTCGGCCACGTCCCGGACGTACTTGGTCTCCTGCTCCGGCTTGCGACCTTCCTTGCGAAGATCGGTCTTGAACGCCTTGCTGCCGACGGCGGCCACGCGAACCGGGAACTCCGGGTTGCCAGTGGCGAGCATGTAGGGATGCAGCTTATGCGGGAACAGGTCGCCGAGCAGGCCCGAGCAGTACGGATGATACTTGCGCCAACGGAAGTAGTGATCGGGATCGAACGGCCTGCGGGCCTTGATCTGATTGCCCAGCCAGAGTTCCCAATTGATGTCTGCGGCGGTTCCCCAGGGTTGCAGCGTGTAGTTCCACTCTCCCCAGGGGTTGTTCCGCATGTAGCTGCCTTGCAGCATGGTGATGGGGCCAATCTTGCCAGCCCGGATCCACTCAGCCGCCTTGTGCCACTTGAGATCCGAACAGCCTTGGGAACCCACATTCAGGATCTTGCCGGTGCGCTTCACGGTGTCGTAAAGCTCGAAGGCCTCACCGAGGTAGCGGGTCATCGGCTTCTCGACATACACATGCTTCCCGGATTCCAGCGCGGCCTTGGAAATCGGGGTGTGCCAATGGTCGACCGTTGCGCAATAGATGACGTCGATGTCCTTCCGTTCCACCACTTTCCGATAGTCCTCGTACCCTTGGACATCGGAGTTGGTCTTGTCCTTGATGCGCTTGACGTTCTCGGCCACCCGGTGTTTCGACACGTCGCAGACCGCCGCCATGGCGATGTTGTTTTCCTGGAAATGTTCGAGGTTCAGTCCGACATGGGCACCGGCGCCCTGTCCGCCAACACCAACGAACCCGATCACCAGTCGCTCGTTCGCGCCGGTGACGTTGACGGAGGGTGCCTGATTCTGGCCGTAAACCGGCGTTCGAAGGCTTCCGGCGGCGGCCAGCACCGTTGCGGCCGCAGTGGAGCGTTTGAGGAACTGACGGCGAGTGGTGCTCGCCGCTTGGGTGGTTTGGACGTGGAAGGACATAAGTTTCCTGATTCAGTTTTTCCGGTGGATGCACGGAGGCTACCCGCCAAGGTGGCGCGGTCAACGCACGATTCGGCCCGGAGGAATGGGTGCGACTCGACTGTCTGGGGACGAATTCACCACGACCCGGGTTCCGGTCGGAACCAGTTGGCACTGGCCCCGACTCCCGCCAATCTCCGCGCCGTGACTTTCCTCGTCAACGCTTCGTCCCGCTGCCCTGATCCCGCGTGAGACATCAATCCACGGATTCTTCGGTGCCGGTGCCTCACCAGACCACCTGGCAGGTGACCGCACGTGTGGCGCGATTTCTCCGTCCCTATCCCGGCATGGCGTCTGCCACGGTGCTGTGTGCGGTCCTGGGTCAGGCGTCTGCCTTTGTGTACCCGAAGCTGACGCAGTACTTGCTCGACGACGTGTTGGCGCAGCGCAGGGCAGATCGCCTTGGATGGACGATCGGTGGCATGCTGGCCGCGTACGTCTTCCGTGACGGCTTCAACAGTCTCCGGATCCGACTCAACAACGCCTTCGAGCAGGCGGTTATCCTGGATCTCCGCAAACAGGTTTACGCTCGCCTGCAGCGACTTCCAGTAGGGTGGTTCGACCGGCGTGCCAGTGGTGATCTCATGACCCGTGTGATCGAAGACGTGAATGCCGTGGAACGCCTTCTGATCGACGGCACCGAGCAGGGGGTGGTCGCGGTGCTGGGCATCGTCGGCGTTCTCTATTTTCTGTTCACCACCAATGCCACGCTCGCATGGATCGCGATGGCCCCGATCCCTTTCCTCGTGGGGGGTGCGATCTGGTACACCGCCACAGCCGGGAATCGCTACCGCGAGCGCTCCCGGGCCAGTAGTGCGCTCAACGCGCTGCTCATGGACAATCTCCAGGGCATTCGTCAAGTGAAGGCATTTGGCCGGGAATCCCACGAGGACGGGCGATTCCATCAGCGCGCCGACGCCCTTCGCCAAGGGAGCCTTAGGGTCATGCGGGCCTGGGCCTGGTACAGCCCGGCCATGTCTCTGGTTGCCGCCATCGGCACCGTCCTCGTTCTGTGGGTCGGCGGGAGGCAGGTCCTCGACGGAGCCATGACTGCGGGCGAGTTGGTGGGCTTCCTCCTCTTTCTGGGAATGTTCTACCAACCGGTCGGCCAGTTGCATGGACTGAACCAGATGGCGCAGTCCGCCCGCGCCGCGGGTGAGCGCGTCTTTGACATCCTGGACGCAGAACCTGAACCGGTCGGGGGGCCAAAGCCGGATCCGTCCTGGCGGGCGCGTGGTGACGTGACCTTTGAGAAGGTCTCGGCGGGATACGGCCCGGAACGGCCGGTTCTC
>JBDNHZ010000038.1:0-7293 GCA_041688515.1 Verrucomicrobiota bacterium | reverse complement strand
GTCACCTCGTCGCCTACGTAGGAGACGACGTCAGGAGACTCTGACTTCCATTCGGACGTCCCCCGACCCACGCGCGTTCCCCGCCCGATTGAAGTGAGCCTCGTCACCTCGTCGCCTACGTAGGAGACGACGTCAGGAGACTCTGACTTCCATTCGGACGTCCCCCGGCCCACGCGTGTTCCCCGCCCGATTGAAGTGAGCCTCGTTACCTCGTCGCCTACGTAGGAGACGACGTCAGGAGACTCTGACTTCCATTCGAACACGCCCCGGCCCACGTCGCTCCGGAGCCGCCCCAGAGGGCTTGCCCGAGGTCGATCCCTCCGCATAGCCTTGGGTCATGCACCGCCTGAACATCGCACTCCTCGCCGGATGGCTGCTCCTGCCGATCCCCGGGTTGCACGCCGCTCCTGCTGACACCGCCAAGGCCGCACTGGCTCCCATCGCGCCGGGCATGGTCCGGGTGGAGATCGATCTCCAGTTCGACAAGGGGGAAGCCCCCAGCGGGGTGACGGATGTGGATCCGGGTGCCCGCCACAACTCCGTGCATTCCCTGGCGGAACTGGTGGCCCAGGAACGCCCGCTGGAGACCACCGGGTTCCTCTTCGCTCCGGGTCGGGTCGTCGCCATGGACTGGACCGTTCACCCGCGCTTCATCAAGGCCATTCACGTGCGGACGGCGACGGGCGAGACGACGGCCAAGGTCGAAGGTTATGCGCGGGATCAATGGGCGGTTTTCCTCAAGTTGGATGGCGCGCTGGAAGGATCGAAGCCGTTGGAATTCGGCAAGGGCACCGCGGCCTTCATCGGGAGCCACTACCGCTACGAAGGCGGAATGATCCGCGAACTGCTGCCCTTTCCCGGTCGGGTGATGGAAACGAGGGCCAGCGACTCTGGCGCGTGGTCGAGAACCAGGGGGTTGCGGTCACCACCAATGGCACGGCCCTGGGCATCCTCCTCACGCGCCGCCTGCCACTCGACGATTCGTGGCAGGGCTCCCCCGATGCCTGGAAACAATTGTCCCGGGCCGAGTACGGCCGGCAACTCCAGCAGGTGGGTGAACTGGCCGAAAGCACGCTGGTCCGCGTCCGACTCAGCTTCCGTAGTCCGAAGCCGACGCCGGGCATGGCGCGGCGTCGATTCCAGATGGGCGATGACGAGGATGGCGAAGACGCCAGCACCGAGCGGGATGTTCTGGGCGTGGTGCTGGCACCGAACCGCATCGCGGTTCTGGCCGCGCTCCGACCGGCGACCACCGCCCGTCTCCAGCGCATCCAGATCCATCCGGCCAAGGGGCAACCCATCCCGGCGAAGTTCATCGCCTCGCTCAAGGATCACGGCGTGTTGGTGGTGGAACCGGAGCAACCCCTGCCCCGGAGCCTCAAGGTGACCTCCCGTTCGATGTCGGAATCCGTCGAGAAGCTGAGTTACCGCATCGACCTGACCCTCCAGGGAGAGAACCGGGTCCAGTACCTCCACCATGCGCGGGTCGGGGCGGTGCATGTCGGCACGCGGCTCGAGGGATTCCCGGAGTTGGCCGACATGAACGACACCGAGAACGCCTTCCTGCTCACGCCCGACTTGGAACTGCTCGCGCTTCCCCTTCAACCGCGGGCCAAGGCGGGACGGCCCCGCTCGCGCATGGGTCACTCGGGTGAATTGACCCCGGCCCGACTCCTCGCCAGCGCGGTCCAGAGCCTCCCGACGTCGGCCGACCCCGCCAACATTCCCGTGTCCGAAGCCGACGAGAACCGCATCGCGTGGTTGGGAACCGAATTGCAACCCATGACGCGGGAACTGGCCCGGGCCAATCAGGTGTCTGAACACACCCAGGACGGTCAATCCGGTGCCATGGTGACTTACGTGCACCCCGGATCGCCGGCCGCCAAGGCCGGTATCACCGCGGGAGCGGTGTTGCTCCGCCTGCGGGTCCCGGGAGAACCGCTGCCCGTGGAAGTTGAGCTCGAAGACGATCCCATGCGGGGCCAACCGTTCCCCTGGGAACGACTGGACGAGATCCGGGAGCAGTTCTTTGAACGCCTGCCGACGCCCTGGGCTCCGGTCGAGAATTCCTTCACCCGTTCGCTCACCGACCTGGGATTCGGCCGGAAGTTCACTCTGGAATACGTGGTCGATGGAAAGGTGAGTCAACTCGACCTCGAAGTCTCCGCCAGCCCCGTCCACTACGAGTCCGCGCCGCGGTTCAAGGCGGAGTCGGTGGGGATCACCGTTCGCGATCTGACCTACGACGTGCGCCGGTACACCCAGCGCAAGGCCGACGAACCGGGCGTGGTGGTGTCGCGGATCGAAGCGGGCAGCAAGGCCTCGGTGGCCGGGATCAAGCCGTTCGAGATCATCACCCACATCAACGACCAGGCCATTGCCAACGTGAAGGAGTTCGAACAGCGGAGCGGCGTCCCGGGCGAACTGAAGCTGTCGATCAAGCGAATGGCCAAGGGCCGGATCGTCACGCTCAAGGCCGAGTGATGAGCTCCCAGCCTACTTCCCCTTCGTGAAGGCCCGGACGTGCTTCACCTGGGCGTTGCGGGCCATCTGAAGGGCGCGCGCCACCTTTTCCCAAGGGGCGTTGCGATCGGCGCTCAGCACCAGGTGCACGTCCGCATCGGTGGCCACTGCGCCGCGGAGTTCCTGCCCCAACTTGTCCTCGGTCACCGCACGGGTCCCCACGTAATAGGCAGGCTCGATCGCCGCAATGGTGACGATGAAGGGCGGTTTCTCCGCGGTGCCGCCGGTCTTGGGCGCATCCGCCACCTCGGGCAGGGCGAGCTTCACCGCCGGTTGATTCCGATAAGTGGTGCTCACCAGCAGAAAGGTGAGCATGACGATCAACACGTCGATCAACGCGATGATGATGATCGCCGGGGCGGACCGACGGCGCTTCGGGTAAAAGCTGCTCATCGGGAACCGTCCGTGTCACCGGGACGGGGCGTCCCGAGGTATTGCCGGCGGAGGAGGACATCGCACAACGCCTCCAACTCGACCGCCAACGATTCCACCCGCTTGTTGAACAGGCTCCAGGCGATCAACGTGGGAATCGCCACCAACAGCCCCAGCAGGGTCTTGTTCAGCGCCGCGCCGATGCCTTTGGCGAAAAGCGAATTGTCGCCGGAGACCGCCCGCCCGAAGTCGCCAAACAACGGAATGATCCCGTAGATCGTCCCGACCAGGCCAAGGAGCGGCGCGATGCCGACGATGATTTCCAGCACCACCAGGCCGCGCTCGAGCTTCAATACTTCGCACCGCGCCTGGATGGTCAGGGCCGCCACGTTTTCCGTCTTGGACCAAGGCAGATGATCCAGCACCGACAGGATCAGACGCGACAGGGGCGAAGGCTGCGCCTGACAGGCTCCGCGCAGGGCCGCGGGGTCCGTGTTTCCCAGCAGGTCGGCCAATCCCCCGGGCATCACCCGGGCGCGCCGAAGCGCCCAGGCGCGTTCGAGCATAAACGTCAGGGACACCACCGACATCCCCAGCATCAACCACGTGAAGACGCCGCCGTCCTTGATCCAGTCCACCATGTTGTGTTCGTCGTGGGTCCGGTCGGTTCGCCCGCCTGAGGCCGGCCAATCCGTCCGTTCCCGGGTTCAGTTTACGTTGTAATGAAAAGTGAAGGTGATCTCCCGCGAATCGCGGCCCACCTGACGTCGCATCGCCTCGGGCCATTTGGCGTAAGGAGCCTGTGACAGCACCGCGCTCTCGCACAGCAGCGACCAGATGTCGCCCACCTGCGATTCGACCTGGGTCATGTCGGCCACGGTGCCATCGGCCCGCAGACGAAACTTGAGGACCACCTTGCCTACGCGATCAAGGGAGTAATGGTGCTCATCCAGCAGGGCGTACCACCGCTGCTGCACGGCATAGATCAACTGCTGGTCGTAGCTGGCGAAAGGCGACTCCTTCACGTCCAGCGAAGGCTCGATCGCGAAACGACGGACACCGCCCTCCTGCTTCATCCGCTCCCCGACGATCACCCCCTTCTGTTGTCGGGCATCGGCGAGACGTTTGATCACCTTGCGCGGCGGGGCGGACTCTTCCTGGGCCGTCTTCGACTGCTGTTCCGGTTGGGCCGGCCGGGCCACCTGGGGTCGCGGCACCGCCGGATTCGGCGTGATCTTCGCCAGTTGCGTCTCGCCGGGACGAACTCCGCCCTCCTTCACGTCCTCTTCCTTTGGACGGGATTCCTTCACCTCTTTCGCCGGGGACGCCACTTCGGCCACCTTGGGCGCGGGCTGGGCAGGCGGCGTTTCAACCGCTTTCTCCGGCGGCGGCGTGGGCTCCGGACGCGGCTGGGGAGCGGGTTGAGGCGGGGCAGCCCGGACCACGTCCAACACCCGGGGAATGTCCTCGCGCTTGCCCTCGATCCGGGGCGTGGTCGAGTCCTGCACGGGTGGATTCGGATTGGCCGCCAGGGTGTTCACCGTCGAGACAAAGCGCGCGTCCTTGGCCGCCTGTGGGACCGCCTGGGACGGATCCACCTCCAGGAACGACAGGGGAATCTCCACTTCCGGTTCGGGTTCCACCAACGGCTTGCGCGCCGCCAGTTCCTCGGGGCTCAGGGGTTTTGGAGGCAGGAGCGCGGTGCGCATCCACTCCGGGAGGACTTCCGGGCGCGACGACGCCAGCCGCCGTGCACCCTCCCACAAGCCCAGAACCAGGAAGTGCAGCAGCAGCGACACCCCCAGCCACCGCACCACCGGCCATCCCCCCCCATCGGCCGGCGCACGGCGACTCCGCCTGGACGCCACATCGCTCAAAGGCACCAAAGTGGCGGAGGGTCCGAAACAGGGCAACCGGTGAATCTGGGTTCTGGAGGCCCGAAGCGGGTCCTGGGGGCGCGACTGTCCGCAGGAGATCTTCATCCCGGGGGGATGAGAGCCGTTAGCCCGGGGGCAGCGAAGCGCCACCCCGGGCTAATCGCCGAAACACCCCCGGCGTAGAGGCGTCGTTTCGGACTCGCGGAGTTCATCGCTCCCGATCTCAGAAAGGAGAGCGAGGAGGAAGAAGCGGGCGAAGACGCCCGCGGCCCCGGGCGCGGCCCCAGGCGGGGCCTGCGCTTATTTCAACAACCGGTCACGCAGGAACTGGACGGTGGTGAAGAACTGGAAGTCGATGTTGCGCTTCTTGGCGAAGCCATGGCCCTCGTCCTTCGCCAGCAGATACCAGCATTCCCCTCCCCCTTCACGGACCGCCTTTACGATCTGGTCGGCTTCGCCCACTGGCACACGCGGATCATTCGCCCCCTGCACCACCAGCAGGGGAACCCGGATCTTCCGCACGTTCGTCAGCGGCGAGATCTTCTCCAGATACGCCCGCAGCATGGGCTCGCGCTCATCGCCGTACTCCACCCGACGCAGATCGCGCCGGTAATCCTGGGTCCGCTCCAGGAACGTGACGAAGCTGGAGATGCCCACGATGTCGATCCCGCACCGCAACCGATCTCCGTACAGAACCAGCGAAGCCAGGCTCATATAGCCACCATAACTTCCGCCGGTCACCGCGACCCGGGTTGAATCCAACCGCGCATCCCGGCCCACCCAATCGAGAAACGCCCCGATGTCCCTCACCGAATCCTCCCGCCGCAATCCGTTGTCCAACCGGAGGAAGGTCTTTCCGTACCCGGCGGAACCCCGGACGTTGGGGAGCAACAAGGCCACCCCCATTTCTTCGAGGAAATAATTGTTCCGTCCCAGAAAGATCGGACGCGACTGCGACTCCGGCCCCCCGTGGATGCTCACCAGCAGCGGGCGACGTCCGGGAAACCGGGCTGGATCCGGGCGATACAGGAAACCGCTCACCATCCGACCGTCGAAGGACTTCACCCGGACCAACTCTGGTTCGCGCAGTTTTTCCGCATCGAACCCGCCGGTCTCGCTGGCCGTCCAGCGGGTGATGCGCCCCTTGCGGACCTCCATGGAATAGGCATCCGCCGGGGAGCGCGCATGGGACAGGGTGAAGCCCAGTTCACGACCATCGGCACGCCATTCCAGCCCGGAGATCACCCCGGCCGGGAGATCGGCCCGACGCCGTTCCTTCCCGCTCTGGGCGTCAACCAGTCGAAGCACGCCGACTCCATCCTCGTTGGTGACCACGGCCAGCAACCGTCCGTCCGGCGACACCTCGACCGTCTCCACATCCCAAGGAACCCCGGGCAGCAACCCCGTCCTCTGTCCGCTGGCGATGTCGATGCGGACCAATTGATGGAATTCCCCGCCCCGATCGGTGGTGCAAAACACCGAGTTCCCATCGCGACTGAAGCGGGCATCGGCATAGCTGACTCGGTTGGTCTCCCTTGAGGTCAAGCGGCGCAGGCGTCCACTCGCCACATCGACCAAGTGCAATCCTGCTTCATTGATCGAGACGTATTCCCCCACCACCAGCATCTTCCCGTCCGGCGACCAATCGCTCACGCCCCAACCGCCCCCCCGGCATTCAAGAACCATCCGCGGCGCCTCCGGCCGTCGCGGATCCATCACCCAGATGTCGGTATCGCGTCCATTGCGCCGGGTGGAACTCCACGCGATCTGCTGGCCCGACGGAGCCCAGCGGGCACCGGTGTTCCGACTTTTCCCATCCGTTAACAGGGTGACCCGGCCATCGGCCACATCCTGTCGGTACAACTGGAAGAACTCCCCGCCCCCGGTGTCCTGCCTGAACAGGATGCACTCCCCAGTAACGGGTTGGTAATCGGCGGAGGAAACCGGCTCGTTGAAGAACGTCAGTTGCCGACGCGCACCGCCGGGATGATCGACCCGATGCAACTGGGCGCTCTCGGCGAAACGGGTCAGGACCAGCATCTCTCTCCGGACTGGATGCCACGATTGCATCAGCGCCGTCCGAGACTCCAGATAGCGCGAGGAATTGCTTCGCAGGGCTGGGTCCAATGCCGGAATTCCGTCGGCAACGAGATTCTCCGGCACCTGCCGTGCGACCGCCTGCACCGCAAACAAGGCGACGAATATCAGCCAGCCCCGATCCAGGCTCATCCAGCTCATGAAGGCACGATGCCGTCGGCGCGCACTCCCGGCAACCCTGCGGGTAGGAGACGACGTCAGGAGACTCTGACTTCCATTCGACCGCGACTCAGCCCACGCGCGTTCCCCGCCCGACTAGAATGAGCCTCGTCACCTCGTCGCCTACGTAGGAGACGACGTCAGGAGACTCTGACTTCCATTCGACCGCGACTCGGCCCACGCACGCTCCCCGCCCGACTAGAATGAGCCTCGTCACCTCGTCGCCTACGTAGGAGACGACGTCAGGAGACTCTGACTTCCATTC
>JBDNHZ010000321.1:0-3603 GCA_041688515.1 Verrucomicrobiota bacterium | reverse complement strand
GAGAAATGGCGGCAACCCCTGCCGGTGACCGAGACCGAGTATGGAGCCAGCTCCTCCCCGGTGCTGGCCGGCAATCGGGTGATCCAGTTGCTGGATCAGGACGGCCACTCCTACCTGGTGGCGGTCGAAGCCGACACCGGCAAGATCGCCTGGCGGGTGGAGCGTCCCGAGATGCGGCGCGGTTTCGGCACGCCCATCCTGTGGGAACATCACGGGCGAACGGATCTGGTGGTTCCCGGCACCATCTTCATGGCGGGCCTGAATCCTGTCAGTGGCGAGGAACGGTGGCGGGTCAGCGGACTTGCCCGCATCACCTGCACCACCCCGGTCGTCGCTGGCAATTCCCTGTTCGCCGCCAGTTGGACCACCGGCGGGGATCGTTCCAACGACCGGATTGAACTGCCCAACTTCGCCGAGGTCCTTGCCGCCAACGACCAGGATCAGGACGGGCGACTGTCGCATGCCGAACTTCCCAAAGGCGCAGCCCAGGAACGAAAGAAGCATCTCGACGGCAACCGCGATGGATTCGTTGACCGGAACGAGTGGGAGTCGATGGCCGCCATTTTCGCCAAGGTCGAGAATCAGGCCTGGCGCCTCGAGGCTTCGGACACCGGGACGGTGACCGACGCGGGCGTGAAATGGCGGTTTAAACGGGGGCTTCCGTACGTGGCCTCGCCGTTGTTCCACGACGGTTGGGTGTACCTGGTGAAGAACGGCGGACTCCTCACCTGCCTGAATGCCACCGACGGCACTCCCGCCTATCAGGAGCAGCGGCTCCCGGCTCCGGGCGACTACTACGCCAGCCCGGTCGTGGCCGACGGACACCTGTACGTCGCTTCGCAGCCGGGGGTGATCAGCGTGGTGAAAGCCGGCCCCCGATTTGAACTGGTATCGAGGAATGACCTGGGCGAATCCGTCCAGGCCTCCCCTGCCGTCGTGGGCAACCACCTTTACCTGCGAACCGCCTCGCACCTGTACGCGTTCACGCGGCCCTAGCCCTTCCACTCAGCGCAGGAACGCCTCGTGCAACCCGCCATCGACGGTGATCACCTGTCCCGTGGTCTTGCTCAGACGGTTGGTCACCAGCAGGAAATAGGCTTCTGCCTGATCCGCCGGCGTGATCGGAGCCTTGGTCAGGGTCCGGTCGGCGTAAAACTGGGCCAACTTCTTCACCAGCGACTCGGTGGCCTCGTCGTCGGTGTAGGGAATGTTGTACTTGGCGAGCGAACCAATGACCCGGTCGCGGGGGAACATGGCGCTGCCCTGAACCACCGTGGCCGGAGCCACCCCGTTCACCCGGACCAAGGGCGAGAGTTCAATGGCCAGTTCGCGCACCAAATGGTTGGCAGCCGCCTTCGAGACGTCGTAGGCCACCGAACCTTTCTTGGCGACCACCGCATTCGCGCTGGTGGTCAACACCAGATTGCCGCGCAACCCCTGCTGCTTCCAGGTCTTGGCCGCCTCGTCGCCCACCAGATAGCTGCCGGTGACGTTGATGCGGAAGGTCAGATCCCAACGTTCGTCCGGGATGTGCCCGCTGGTGTCGCTCGGCACAAAAATGCCGGCCGTCACACAGATGGAATCAAAGCCGCCATAGGCGAGCGCCACCTGGTCCAGCATTGCCCGGATGCTGCCCCGATTCGTGATGTCCGCGGCCAGACCAATGGCCGGACCGCAATTCGACAGTCCGGTCCCGGCCACGCCGATGCCCTGGCCGAGCTTGTCCGTGATTTCCTTGGCGGTGGACTCGGCAGCCGACGCATTGAGATCCACACACACGATGTGGGCTCCTTCACGGGACAACCGCAAGGCGGTCTCACGCCCAATGCCGCTGCCGGCACCGATGACGATGATCACCTGACGGGCGAGCTCCTTCTCGGGCGGCATCCGCCGAAGCTTCGCCTCTTCGAGCAACCAGTACTCGATGTCGAACGCTTCCTGCTGCGGGAGCGCGATGTACTGGTCGATCGCCTCGGCACCGCGCATCACTTCGACGGCGCAGTTGTAGAACTCGGCGGTGACGCGGGACTCCGACTTGTCCTTGCCCCAGGCCACCATGCCGATCGACGGCAACAGGACGACGGTGGGGTTTGGATCGCGCATGGCCGGTGAATCCGACCGACGGCAACGCTCGTAGTAGGCGGCGTAATCCTTCCGGTACTGTTCAATGCCCACCTTGAGCGACTTCTGGAGCGTGGCGACGAAGGCATCGATGCCGGCGTCCGAGAGGTCGCTGAGGGATGCCGCGAGCGGGACGTACAGCGGCTTGATCTTGGTGCGAAGGAAATGGTCGGGGCAGGAGGTGCCCAGTTCCGCCAGGCGCGGGGCGTCCTTGGAATTGACGAAGCGCAGGATGCGGGCGTCGTCCTGGACGGTGGCGATGAACCGCTTCTGCTGGCTGACCTGGCCCCGGAGCCAAGGGAGCAGCCGGGAGAGGACCTTCTGGCGGACTTCCTCCGGCAGGCTCTCGACCGAAGCTCCACCAAAGGCGGTGGCGTCGCCGCCCTTGCGGGCATAGGCCGCCTCGATGTGCACCGAGGCGCGCTCGATGTATTCCAACGTGCGGCGGTAACAGGTGGCATCGTCGTCATCCCAGGAGATGAAGCCGTGTTGCCCCATCATGATGGCCTTCGCGGACGGATTCTTGCGGCAGACCTCCTGCATGGCCAGGCCGAGCTCGAAACCGGGGCGCATCCAGGGGACATAATCCATCTCTCCGGCAAAGATTTCGCGGGTGAGTTCCTGGCAACGCGCACTCGCGGCGATGGCAATCACCGCGTTGGGGTGCATGTGATCGACGTGCTTCGCCGGAATGAAGGAATGCAGCGGTGTATCGATCGAGGTGGCGCGCGGGTTCAGGTCGAAGGTCGCGTGGGTGTACATCCCCACCATGTCATCCTCGGCCGGCGCCTTGAGTCCCTTGTCCGGACGGGCGGCATAGGACTTCTGGAGACCGATGAGCTTCGCCTGGTAGAGGGAGGAGAAATTCTCGCGGGTGCTGGTGCGCAGGTCGCCCCCGGATCCCTTCACCCAGAGCACCTCGACGGACTCGCCGGTGAGCGGGTCGGTCTCCATCAGCTTGGAGGAGGTGTTGCCTCCGCCGGTGTTGGTCACGCGCTGGTCGGCGCCCAGTTGATTCGAGCGGTAAACCAGCCGACCGGCCGGATCCAGCTTGGCCGCGACCTCGTCCTGCCACCCAAAATGCACGTGCTTGAAACTCGTGTTGCCCATGTTCGATCCCATGATTCCGAAAGAAAAGAAGCGCTGCGCTGCCTTCCACCCGGGAACGGCACACGCAGCGAGAGCCCTTACTTCGCCACCCACCCGCCCCTGCCGCAATCGCAATCTCACACGCGCTGAGCAGCCGGGGCGCATCTTGACACTGCCCCCGATCAGTTGGGCGGCGACCCAAACCTGGGTAGCTGCCGACGTGAGGAGGCGGATGCTCCCGTGCTTTGCCTCGCCTGGGATCCGCCTCGTTCCCTCGGCAGCTACCCCACCGCCCCGTTCGTAGCTGCCGACGTGAGGAGGCGGATGCTCCCGTGCTTCGCCTCGCCTGGGGTCCGCCTCGTTCCCTCGGCAGCTACCCCACCGCTCCGTCCG
>JBDNHZ010000320.1:0-18664 GCA_041688515.1 Verrucomicrobiota bacterium | reverse complement strand
TACAACCCGATCTCCGGCGAGGACGACGATGAATACCTGGAGTTATACAACCGTTCGGCCGCTCCGCTGAATCTGTCCGGATGGCGGTTCACTGCCGGGATGGATCTTACTCTTCCGGAGGGGGTGAGCCTGGCCGCCGGTGGACGGTTCGTGGTCGCGAAGAACATCGCCCGGCTTCGTTCCCGGCATCCGCACCTCAATCCGGCCAACAGCGCCGGCGGTTATGGCGGGACCCTTTCCAACGGCGGCGAACGCATCGCCCTGTCGATGCCGGATACGCTTGTTTCCACCAACGAGACCGGGTTGGTCACCTCCAGCACGATCTGGATCGACGTCGCCGAGGTGACCTATGACGACGGTGGACGCTGGGGAACCTGGGCTGACGGTGGCGGATCCAGCCTGGAATTGATCGATGTGAACGCCGACCCGCGGCGGCCTTCGAACTGGGCCGATTCGGATGAGAGTGCCAAGGGCGAATGGACGACGGTCTCGGTGACGGGTTCGCTCGACAATGGCAACGGCGGGTTCCCGCCCGACCAGTTGCAGGTGACGATCCAGGGCGGGGGTGAAGCACTGGTGGACGACGTCGAGGTCATCCGGCAGGGAACGAGCGTCAACCTGGTTTCAAACAATGGCTTCGAGACCGGGAGCGGCAGCGCCGCCACGGGCTGGACCTTCCAGGGCAATCACTCGCCTTCCTTCATCCAGACGGGAGGCGCTTCCACGGGCAATCGCAGTCTGCACATCCGTTCCCAGGGCCGCGGGGATACCGGGTTCAATCGGATCCGCACGCCCCTGGCCCCCGGGCTTGCCGTGGGCAATCAGGCCACCCTCCGGGCCCGCGTCCGTTGGGTGGTTGGTTGGCCGGAGGTGCTCTTCCGCATCCGCGGCAACTGGCTGGAACTCCCGGCCCGCCTCACTGTCCCGACCCAACTCGGCACGCCCGGTCTGGCCAACAGTCGGGCGGTGGTCAACGCCGGCCCGGCCATCTGGGAAGTCACCCATCGTCCGGTGCTGCCGGCGGCGAATCAGGTCGTGACCGTGACCGCGCGGGTCTCGGATCCGGATGGCATCGCCGATGTCCGGATCGTGGGCCGGGTCGATGGCGTGGGAACCGCGGTGACGGTCCTGCTGCGCGATGACGGCAGCTTTCCCGATGCGGCCCCCGGCGACGGTGTCTTCTCTGGCAACATCACGGGTCGCGCGGCGGGCACGCTGGTTGCCTTCCGGATCGAAGCCCGCGACAGCGCCGGCACGGCGGTGACCACCCGGTTCCCGTCAGATGCACCGACCCGGGAATGTCTGGTGCGCTGGGGCGAAACGATTCCCATCGGGAGCTTTGGTCATTACCACCTGTGGAGCACCGCAGCGACCGAGGCGGTTCGGGGACAAACCTCGGCCCTCAACAATACCTATCGGGATGCGACGCTCGCCTTCGGTGACCAGCGCGTGATCTATAACGCAGGGTTCAAGGACAAAGGCAGCCCCTTCCATAGCGGCTCCGGCGACTTCTACCTCGTTACCCCGGAGGACGACGCCCTGCTGGGGGTGACCGATATCACCCTGGCTTCGACCGGCAATGGCGGCAACGAGGACAGCAACCTCCGTGAGCAGGTGAGCTTCTGGATCGCGCGCGAAATCGGCTCCGGATACCTCAATCGACGATACGTCCGACTATACCGCAATGGCGGTCTGCACCGCGAGGTGTCCGAGGATACGGAAGAGCCGAATGGCAGTTATGCCGAGCGGTTCTATCGCGAGGGCATCGAACCGGATCTGTACAAGATCGAGGATTGGTTCGAGTTCCGGGATGACGGCACCAGCTTCTCCAATGTGGACGCGACGCTTCAGCCGTTCTATTCGCCGGTGAATTCGACCACACTCAAGCCCGCCCGCTACCGTTGGGCCTGGCGCAAACGTGCCGTGGAACGGTCCGCCAACGAGTTCACCAACCTCCTCGAACTCGTCACCGTCGCCAACGCCGCCGGTTCCACCTACGAGGCCGGCGTCAGCCAGTTGGTCGATGTCGATCAGTGGATGCGCGTGTTCGCCTTCGAACGGATCGCCGGCAACTGGGATTCGTACGGAATGGGTCGGGGCAAGAACATGTACGCCTTCAAACAGACGGGCGCGCCTTGGCGTCTATTCCCCTGGGATGTCGACTTTACCCTCGGCGGGGGTGGCAATGGTCCCACCGACGGACTGTGGGGAGCCGGGGATCCCACCATCAACCGGATGTTCGATACCCCGGCTTTCAGACGTCTCCTCTGGCAGGCCTATATCGATGCCGCCAACGGACCGCTGATGCCGGTCGCGGCGGGCGATCAGATCGACGCCCGGACCCGCGTGCTGCTCAACAACGGGGTTCCCTCCGCCAATGGCGAGGCCGTGAAGCAGTACATTGCCGTGCGCCGGGCCACGATCCTTTCCCAGCTCAATGCCAACAACGTGGCTGCCCTGGAGATCACTTCCAATGGCGGAGCCAACCTGACGGTCAACACCCCCTCGGTGACCCTCACCGGCCGTGCGCCGCTCGGCGTCCGCACCATCGAGATCAATGGCGCGGCTTTCCCCATCCGCTGGACCGGTTTCACCGACTGGCAGATCGTCGTTCCCCTCCTGCAAGCCACCAATCAGTTGAACCTCGTGGGCCTCGATCCCACTGGACGTCCGGTCGCCGGAGCAAGCGACAGCATCAGGGTGGTGACCACCGGCACGGTCCTGCGGGTCCAGGACTTCGTCGTCCTCAATGAGATTCTTTATAACCCGGCCCAGACCGGGGCGGGCTTCATCGAACTTTTCAATCAGTCCACCACCACTCCCTTCGACCTGTCCGGCCTCCGTCTCGATGGCGTGGGTTACACCTTCCCTGAGGGCTCGGTCATCGCGCCGAACGGGTATCTCGTCATTGCCTCCGATGCGGCGGCCTTCGCCGATGCCTTCAGTTCGACCATCCCGGTTCTGGGCGTATTTCCCGGTGGCCTCGACAACGATGGCGAACGCCTGTCGCTGGTCCGTCCGGATCCCACCGGTGGCGACAACGACGTGATCCTGCAGACGGTGCGCTACAGCGACCGTCTGCCCTGGCCGACCAACGCCGCCGGCTTCGGGCCTTCGCTCCAGCTCGTGGATCCGCGGCGCTCGGTCCACCGCCTGGCCAACTGGGCGGCGACCGCCACCAACGATCTCAGCCGGGCCACGCCGGGCCGGGCGAATTCCGTCCGGCGTGACCTGGCGGAGATCCCCGAGCTCTGGCTGAACGAGGTGTTGCCCAACAATGTGGGTGGCCCCCTCGACAACGCCGGTGAACGCGAACCGTTCATTGAGATCCATAACTCCGGCACCAACACCGCTGATCTTGGCAACGTGTTCCTCTCCGCTTCCTATACCAACCTGATTCAGTGGCGGTTCCCCGCCGGTACCACTCTGGCTCCCGGCCAGTTCCTCCGGGTTTGGGCCGATGGCGAGACGGCGGAGACCGCCGATGGCCATCTCCACGCCGGATTCCGACTGGATCCGACCCGTGGGGTTGTCGCGCTCTCGCGTTCCCAGACCGGCGGCATGGGAGTGCTGGATTTTGTCGATTACTCCGGGCTGTCGCCTGACCGCAGCATCGGGCTCTTCCCCGATGGAAATGGTTTCAATCGTCGCGTGTTCTTCAACGCCACGCCCGGCACTGCCAACGATCCCGCCGTGCCGGTCGTTCAGATTGCCATCAACGAGTTCGTCGCCTCCAACAGCGCCGGACCTCGCGACCCGGTGGACAATGATTTCGACGACTGGATCGAACTCTACAACGCCGGTTCGTTGCCGGTGGACCTCGCCAGCTATCGCCTCACCGACAATCTCACCAACTCGACCCAGTTCGTCATTCCGCCGGGTTATGTCATTCCGCCCGGCGGCTTCCTGCTCGTCTGGGCCGATGGCGAACCCGGTCAGAACGCCACGCTCAACGGCGATCTGCACACCAACTTCCGGTTGTCCGGCGACGGCGAGCAGATCGGACTCTTCGATCCGAACGGTCACCTCGTCGATGGACTGACCTTCGGTCCGCAGACCGCCAACATCAGCGTCGGGCGTTTTCCCGATGGGTTGGGCGATCCGACCACGCCTTTTCAGGTGGCCACGCCGCGCGGTCCGAACTTCATCAGTTCCGCCAACCGTCCGCCGGTGCTCACCGCCATCGCCCCGAAACAGGTCGATGAAATGACCCTGTTGGCCTTTGACGTTCTTGCCTCGGATCCGGACGCCGGCCAGAAGCTCACCTACACCCTGATCAATCCTCCCGGGGGTGCCACGATCGATCCTGTCACGGGTCGGTTCCTGTGGACGCCCGGGGAAGCCCAAGGACCGGCGGAAGTGAGCTTCATTATCCGCGTCGCCGACGACGGCGTTCCCGCGCGCTTCGCTCAGCAGTCGGTGTCGGTGACGGTCGATGAAGTGAACCGCGTTCCGACGCTGTCTGCTCCGACTGAGGTCACCCTCGACGAGGGTGCGACCTTCTCGTTCACGGCCCTCGCTTCGGACCCGGATCAACCGGCGCAGACACTGGTCTTTTCCCTGGTGGCACCCCCCGTCGGCGCGACCATGGATCCGGCCAGTGGCGCGTTCCGCTGGGCCACCACCGAGGACGATGGCGGGCGCACCGTCGATGTGCGGGTGCGCGTCACCGACTCGGGTTCACCCGCCTTGAGCACCGATGCCGTGGTCCGCGTGGTCGTCCGTGAAATCGACAACGCCCCGGTCATTGCCATCGTCCCCCCCCAGACCCTCGACGAAGGCAGTGCGCTGGTGGTGACCAATCGCGCCTTCGATCCCGATGTGCCCGGGGTTCCCATCCGCTTCAGCCTTGGTCCCGGGGCTCCCCCGGGGATGACTCTGGATCCCGAGACGGGAGTCCTGCGCTGGGTTCCGGGAGAAGCCGACGGACCCGGCCTGTTCATCGTGACCGTCCGCGCGGAACAAACCGTGGGCCTCGCCCTCTCGGATTCGACCAGCATCGGCATCACCGTGCGGGAAGTGAACCAAGCTCCCACCCTGTCCGCGCCGGTGGAAGTCACGGCGGCGGAGGGAACCGTTCTCCGCTTCACGGCCACGGGATCCGACAACGATCTGCCGCCGCAGACGTTGACCTATACGCTGCTCGAGGGCGCTCCTGCGAACGCGGCCATCGATCCGCTCAGCGGCGAGTTCACCTGGGCGGTGCCGGTCGATGCCGGGACCTCGACCCAGCGGGCTATGGTGCGCGTGCGCGACGGGGCCGACGGCCTGTCGGCAGAGCGCGAAGTGGTGTTGGTGACCCATCCGCGCTTCCGCGTCGTGATCAACGAAGTCATGTACCGTTCACCCTCAGCCCGCGCCGAGTATGTGGAAGTCCACAACCCTTCGGGCATCACGCCGTGGGACATTTCCGATCATCGCCTGACCGGCCTCGGATTGGACTACCAGTTCCCTGCTGGAACGGTTCTCGCGCCGCGCGCCTTCCTCTGTGTGGTTCGTGAGATGGCGGCCTTCCGCACCGCCTATGGTGCCACCCCGGTCGTCGTCGGGACCTGGACCGGAACCCTGGGAACACTGGGCGATCACCTGCGTCTGCTCGCACCGGACGGATCCGTGCGCGATGAGGTGCGGTTCGGCTCCACCTCGCCCTGGCCGCTGGCCGCCGCGGGTGGAGGTGCTTCCCTCCAGTTGATCGAGCCCGGTCTCGACAACCGTCGGCCCGGCAACTGGTCGGCAACGACGGCCTTCGGCGGGCCCCAGACGCTGGTGGTCTTCACCAACGAATGGCGCTACTTCCAAACCGGAGCCCAGACCGCCGACTGGCGGAGCAACGCCTTCAATGACCTGAGTTGGGCGAAGGGCAGGGGTCTGCTCTATGTCGAGGACGCGGTGTTGCCCGCGGCCATCAACACGCCGCTCGCGCTCGGCCAGACCACCTATTATTTTCGGACCACCTTCAATCTGCCTGCCGTTCCGGGAGCCCCGACCCTGACGCTCCGGACCATCCTGGATGATGGAGCCGTCCTCTACCTCAACGGACGCGAGATCTTCCGTCAGAACATGGACGCCGCCGCCTCCGTCGATTTCTCGACCTTCGCCAATACCGTCGTTGGCGATGCCGCCATCAGTGACGCCATCGCGCTTCCTACCGGCGCACTGCTGGCCGGGAACAACGTGCTGGCCGTCGAGGTTCATCAGGTCAATGCCGGCAGTTCCGACATCGTCTGGGGAGGTGAACTGGTTCTGAACGGCACGGCCCAACCCAGTTTCACCCCGGGCGCACCCAACAATGTCAGCGGCTCGGGTGCCGATCTGCCGCCGGTGTTCCTGTCCGAGGTGGTCCCCAACAACACCGCCGGACTCCGGGATGCCGCCGGGGACCTGGAACCCTGGATCGAGATTGCCAACTTCGGACCTGATCCCGTCAGCCTCGAAGGTTGGTGGCTGTCGGATTCCACCGGTCAACCTCTCCGCTGGGCCTTCCCCTTGGGCGCCTCACTGGCTCCGGGAGAGTATCGGGTGATCTTCGCGGACAACGAACCCGCCGAATCCACGGCTTCCGAGTGGCACGCCTCGTTCCGCTTGCCTGCGTCCAATGGGTTGATCCTTCTCAGCGGTCCCGGTCCTCTGGGCGTGGTTCCCGCCGATCTCCTCGTTTACGGCGTCACCCAGCCGAACTCGGCTTATGTGATGGCCGCTCTCGGGATTTCCGGGGCCACCGTTGCGGCAACGCCCACGCCGGGCCTCCCCAACTCCGACACGGAGAACCGGCCTCCGCAGTTCACCCCTGTCCCGCTGTTGTCCGTCGCTGTCGGCACGACCCTCAATGGGACGCTGGAGGTCATCGACCTCGATGTCCCCCCGCAAATTCTGATGTTTGCCCGCATCAGCGGCCCGGCGGGTGCCACCGTCTCGTCGGCGGGCGTCCTGGCCTGGACTCCAACCGACGCCCAGGTCGGACGCCACCTGATCCGGGTTGAGGTCCGCGATTCCGGGTTGCCTCCGCTCACCGACACGATCGACCTCACCGTCGATGTCGTCCGACCGCTCCTGCTGTTGCTCTCGACGACTTCCGGGCCGGAAGGCATCACGCTCACCTGGCCGTCCACGGAGGGGGTCCAATACCGTCTGGAGACGGTGGTCACCCTGGGGAACGAGTGGACCCAGGTTCGCGATGTCACGGCGGGTGCTGGGACCTCCACTTCCACCGTGGTCGTGCCGGGCGAAGAACCGGTCCGCCTCTACCGCCTCCGGGTACTGCCTTGAATCGGGGGCGGACAAGGTGAACGTCGCGGGACCCTGGGAAGTGTTGGGACTGATGGCGCGGTGGGGAAAGGGCAATGGGGTCAGTCCCGTAGAGTTGAGCATGTGTTTCTGAGGCGATTTTGGAAGAGCGCCATTCGGGGCGGCTTGCAACCGTCTGGTGCCTTCTGCAAGCGGTGGGAACCGGTTGGCGGATTTCAAACCCGTAGGATCAGCGGAACTCTGGAGTGGTGGTGACACCGAAACCCGGGGAACTGGCCGAAAGAAACGAAAGTCGACGAAAGAAGGGGAGGCCGACGGGGTCCGGTTCCAGGTGTTGGGACGAAGCGGAGGCTTCGGTTCCCTTTTTTTGATTCTGCGCTTCTTTCAGCCCACGGGCTTCGGCCTTCCGGTATTGGGGAGGGGAACGGGGTTCACCGCAGAGATCGCAGGGGCCGCAGAGTTCCGCGGAGCAGGACTGGTACGAGGGCTCTGCGTCCTCCGCGTGAGGAATGCTTGATGGCGGGGGCATGGGTACGTCCCAGGCATTCGAGCATGCCGCGACCAAAGCGGTGGCTGACGCCACGCGCATTTCAGAACGCTCTCCCTCCTCCTGACATGAAGCCGTCATCACCGATCCCACCAAGCATCGCCGAGGTGGGGAAGGTTCGGTTGCGGGAGAATCGGGAGCGACGCAAAGCCCGACGCGCGCCCTGAAGCAGTCAACGCCTCCTCGGCCCGGAGGCCTCAATCTGAGGTTTCCAATCGTGCGTCTCGGATTCAGGCTTTGGCATGGCGAAGAAGGCTGAAGAACACGTCCAGCATCACAAGGACGGCACCGTGTGGGCCCGCGGCAAGGTGGTGGACGGGATTCCGATGGGGTACTGGGAATGGTTCCGGAAGGATGGCACCAAGTTGCGCTCTGGATCCTTCGAGGCCGGTCATCAGGTTGGGGATTGGATCTCCTACGACAAGACCGGAGCCGTTTACAAGGTGACCACGATCAAGCCCAAGCTGGGGAAGTAGGTCAGCCGAGGATTTCTATCGAGACCCTCCGAAGTCCTTGGCACGCTCTCGACCGTTACCCCGATTGATGAACACCGGTCATGCCATGAACCTCGCCACCGCCTCCGTCCCAGGACTCCGTCGTCTCCCGAAATCGCTCGCCTCACGCTGGACGGCCCTGGTGCTGCCGGTGATCGCGGGACTGTTGATTGCCGGTTGCAAGCCGGCCGCTGCCCCCGCCGGAGGCGGCGCTGCCCCGGCAGGCGGCAAGAAGAAGATCGCCTTCGTCAGCAATGGCGTCGCCTCGTTCTGGACGATTGCGTCGGCCGGCGTGAAGGCGGCGGGCGAGAAGATGGGAGTGGATACGGAAACGCTCATGCCGGTGGAAGGCATCAGCGACCAGAAACGGATCATCGAGGATCTGCTGACCCGCGGCATCGACGGCATCGCGGTGAGCCCAATTGATCCGGTCAACCAGACCGAACTGCTCAATCGCGCCGCCAAGCGGACGAAGCTGTTGACCCATGATTCCGATGCGCCGGACAGCGACCGAGCGGTGTACATCGGCATGGACAACTATCAGGCCGGCCGGTTGTGCGGCGATCTGGTGCGCGAAGCCCTGCCCAATGGCGGCACGATCATGCTCTTCATCGGGCGTCTGGAGCAGGACAACGCCAAGCGCCGTCGTCAGGGGGTCATCGACGCCGTTCTGGGGCGGCCGTCGAACCCGGGGAATTTCGATCCGCCCTCGAACGTGATCGAAGGGAATGGCTACAAGATCCTGGGAACCCTGACCGACCAGTTCGATCGGGCGAAGGGCAAGGCGAACGCCGAGGATGCGTTGGCGAAGTACCCGGACCTGAGCTGCATGGTGGGCCTTTTCGCCTACAACCCGCCGCTGATGGTCGAAGCCTTGGCCCAGGCCAAGAAGTTGGGCGCGGTCAAGGTGGTGGCCTTTGACGAAGACGACGCGACGCTGGAGGGAATCCAGAAGGGCACCGTGCATGGGACGGTGGTGCAGAATCCCTACATGTACGGCTACAAGTCGGTCGAGATCCTGGCGGAACTCGCCAAGGGCAACGCCAGCGTGATCCCGCCCAGCAAGTTCATCGACATCCCGGCGCGTCAGATCCGCAAGGGTGAGGTGGACGCGTTCTGGGCCGATCTGAAGGCCAAGACCGGCGCGAGGTAGCCGCACCGCCGGGCCGTGAAGTTCATCCACCGAATACACCGATGGGACGGGGTGGAGAAGGGGTTCACCGATTACACCGAGTTCGCAGATTCCGAGGGGAGGCTGAAATGCAGGATTAGGCTCGTGGCAGATCTCACCTTTCAAGGGACGTCAGGCATGCTTTCCCTCTGCTTTGCTCGCGACGCCGACTGCGGATTTCAGCGCCATTTCCAAGATGATTGATCCCCTGTTGCAGGCCTCCGGTCTGATTAAATCCTTTCCGGGCGTCCGCGCCCTGAAAGGGGTGGGTTTGTCAGTTCAACGCGGGGAAGTCGTGGCGGTCATCGGCGAGAACGGAGCGGGCAAGAGCACGCTCATGAAGATCCTCGCCGGCGTCCAGAAGCCGGATGGCGGAATCCTGAAGCTGGACGGGAATCCGGTGGAGTTCGCCTCGGTCCAGCAGGCCCAGGAACTCGGGATCGCGCTGATCCATCAGGAACTGAACCTGGCCGACAACCTGGACGTGGCGGCCAACCTGTTCCTGGGTCGGGAACGAGTACGGCATGGGTTGATCGATACGCGGCGCCACCACCAGGAAGCCCGGGTGCATCTGGCGGCGGTCGGGCTCGATCTGGAACCTACGGTGGGCGTGGGCTCCCTGAGCCTGGGGCAGCAGCAGTTGGTGGAAATTGCCAAGGCGCTCTCGGTCAATGCCCGCGTCCTCATCTTCGACGAGCCCACGTCCAGCCTTTCCAGCTCGGAAGCCGCGAATCTGTTCCGGGTCATTCACGACCTTCGCTCGCGCGGGGTCGGCGTCGTGTACATCTCGCATCGCCTGGACGAAGTGAAGGAGTTGGCGGATCGCGTCGTGGTCTTGCGGGATGGCGAGAACGCCGGGGAACTTGCCCGACACGAGATCCATCATGGGGCCATGGTCCGGCTGATGGTCGGCCGCGATCTCTCCCAGTTCTACGCGCACGAACCGCATCCACCGGGTCCGGTGGTGCTCGAGGTGGACGGGTTGCGGACGGCGGCGCACCCGCGGCATCCGCTGAGTTTCCGCGTGCGTGCCGGCGAGATTGTGGGCGTCGCGGGATTGGTGGGAGCGGGTCGAACGGAGATGTTGGAAGCCCTGTTTGGCGTCACCCCCGCGGCGGGAGGCGTGATGCGGGTGGCGGAGCGCGAGGTGTGTCCGGGGTCGCCCCAGGACGCGATCCGTGCCGGTTTGGCCTTGGTGCCGGAAGATCGCAAGCGTCAGGGGGTGATCTTGCAGATGGCCGTCCGTGAGAACCTCAGCCTGGCCGCTCTCCGACGCGATTCACCGCGCGGATTCCTGAACTGACTCCGAGAAGACGGCCTGGCAACACGGATGATCGAGAGTCTCCGCATCAAGACGCCGTCGGCCGAACAGCCGGTCCAATTCCTCTCCGGGGGAAACCAGCAGAAGGTCGTCCTCGGCAAATGGCTCGCTCTCAAACCGAAGGTGTTGCTGATGGACGAACCCACCCGCGGCATCGACGTCGGAGCCAAGCACGAGATCTATCGCCTGATGGAAGATCTGGCGAAGGAAGGCGTGGCCATCCTGTTTGTCTCCAGTGAACTGGAGGAGATCCTCGGGTTGTCCGACCGCGTGCTCGTGCTCCACGAAGGTCGCATCACGGGTGAACTGCCACGCGCCGCGCTCAGCGAGGAAGCGGTCTTGCACCTGGCCACCGACACGCAGGCATCCGTCCCTCCCATTTCATGAGAAAGATCCTCGGCATCAGCGCGCTCCTGTTGGTGGTCTGCGTGGTGACGGCGCTGGCCAGCGACAGTTTTCTGAGCGCTTACAATCTGGAGAACCTGATTCGTCGGACCGCCCTGTTCGGCATCATCAGCATTGGGGTGGCCTTCGTCATCGTGACGGGCGGCATCGATCTGTCGGTCGGGTCGGTGGTGTGCCTGGTGGGCTGTGGCGTTCCGTGGTTGCTGACGACCCACGGATGGTCCATCCCGGCCGCACTGGCCGCAGCCGTGGTGGCGTCGTTGGGGATCGGGTTGTTCCATGGCCTGTTGATCACCCGCCTGCGGCTCCCGCCCTTCGTCGTGACGTTGTGCGGCTTGCTCCTTTATCGCGGTGTGGCCCGTGGATTCACCCGGGATCAAACGGTTGGGTTCGGCTCCGGATACAAGGCCCTGCGGGTGCTTTCGACGGGCGAGATTCCCATCCCGTTCGTCTCAGGCTTTTCGCTGCCGGCTCCGTGGATCTTCCTGCTGGTCGTGGCGGGCCTCGCGGCGTTGTTCCTCAACCGAACGGTTTACGGCCGTCATCTGCTGGCGTTGGGATGCAATGAACAGGCGGCGCGGTACAGCGGCATCAACACCGGGGCCATGACCGTCCTCGCCTATGTCATCAGCTCGACATTGGCCGGTCTGGGCGGGCTGTTGTTCGTGCTCGATGTGAACTCCGCTCAACCGGTGGATTTCGGCAACTTCTACGAGTTGTACGCCATCGCCGCCGCGGTGTTGGGCGGGTGCAGCCTCCGCGGGGGCGAGGGCACGATCGTGGGGGTGATCGTGGGCACCGCGCTGATGCAGGTCCTGCGAAACATGATCACGCTGGTGACCACCCACAACAACGTGGAGTTCGCCATTATCGGCGCGGTCATCCTCGCCGGGGTCATCGCCGATGAACTGGTCCGGCGTTACGCGTTGAAACGGCGGGCTCAACGCGAAGCGGCGGAGCGTGGGGGGTAGGCCAAAATGCGCCTCGTGACTTCGTCGCCTGCGTAGGCGACGACGTCAGGAGACTCTGACTTTCATTCGGACGTACGCCGGCCCACGCGGGTTCCCCGCCCGATTGAAATGCGCCTCGTGACTTCGTCGCCTACGGGATCAGAGGATGGCCCGGATGGGATCGGCACCCTCGACGCCGACCAGTTTCTGGTCGAGGCCGCCGTAGAAGTAGCTGAGGCGGTTCGGATCGAGGCCCATCAACTGGAGCACCGTGGCGTGAAGATGCTTCACGTGCATCCGGTCTTCGACGGCGGCGGCTCCGATCTCGTCGGTCTGACCGAAGCTGACCCCGCCCTTCACCCCGCCACCGGCCATCCACATGGTGAACCCGTAGGCGTTGTGGTCGCGGCCGGTGCCTTTCTCGTACTCGGCGGTGGGTTGGCGTCCGAACTCGCCGCCCCAGATGATCAGGGTCTCGTCGAGGAGACCGCGCTGTTTGAGATCCTGGATCAGGCCGGCAATGGGACGATCGGTGCGGCCGGCGTGGAAGTTGTGGTTCTTCTCGATGTCCGTGTGGGCATCCCAGTTGTCGTCGTTGTGGGCACCCCCGGCGTACAGTTGGATGAATCGGACACCCCGTTCGACCAGGCGTCGGGCCAGCAGACAGCGGCGCCCGAACTCCTGGGTGCGGGGGCTGTTGATTCCGTAGAGTTCGCGGGTGGCCTCGGTTTCGCGGGAGAGATCGACGGCTTCGGGCGCGTGCCGCTGCATGTTGAAGGCCAGTTCATAACTGGCGATGCGAGCGGCGAGGTTGGAATTGTCAGGGTGCAACGCGGCGTGTTCGGAATTGAACTCGCGCAGGGTGTCGAGCACCCGGCGTTGCATGGGATCGTTGAGTGAGGCTGGCCGCTGGAGATCAAGGATGGGATCCCCGGCGGAGCGGAGGACGGTGCCCTGGTAGCTGGCGGGCATGTAACCGCTCGACCAGTTCTTGGCACCGCTGATCGGCCCGCCAATGGGGTCGAGCATGACGGCGAATCCGGGCAGGTTTTCGCTGGCGCTGCCCAGTCCGTAGTTCACCCACGAGCCGAGGCAGGGGCTGCCGGAAAGGATCTTGCCGGTGTTCATCTGCAACATCGCCGACCCGTGGATGGGCGAGTCCGCCGTCATCGAATGGAGGAAGGCGATGTCGTCGACGCAGCCGCCCAGGTGGGGAAACAGGTCGCAGACGTATTTGCCGCACTGACCGTACTGCTTGAACTGCCACTTCGATCCGACGACGCGGCCTTCGTTCTTGCGTCCGCCGCGGCCAAACGTCTTCACGGCGATCGTCTTTCCGTCGAGGGCCTGGAGCTTGGGTTTGTAGTCGAAGGTATCGATGTGGCTCGGTCCCCCGTACATGAAAAGGAAGATCACGCTCTTGGCGCGGGCCGGGACATGCGGCTTCCGCGGGGCCAACGGATTGACGAAGCCAGCCGCAGCTTCGGCGGTGGCGGCGCGGGCCTTGGAACCGTCGATGCCCATCAGTCCGGCGAGGGCGAGCCCGGTGAATCCGGCACCGGCCTCCCAGAGGAACTCGCGTCGGGTGCGATGACAGAAACTGCCGCGGGAAGGGGAATGGGACATGGCGTGACTCCGGTTCAGTCGAGGTAAAGGAATTCGTTGAGGTTGAGCGCCAGCAGACAGAACGACGCGAGGGCGACGGCCGGGGTGGCACCGTCTTCCTGTTGCATCGAGTGGATCAACCCGACCCCACGCGTCACCTCGGTGTCGGTGGGCGGACGCGTGGTGACCAGCGCCAGCGCGCGTCGAACCCGTGCTTCGGTGGAGTCACCGGCTTCGCGTCGGACCCGGTCGGCGAGGCGCATGGCGTGTTCGTTGAAGAACGTTCCATTGAGCATGCCGAGAGCCTGGGTCGGTTGGGTGGTGGAAAAGCGGACGGGGGTCGAACGATCGGTCTCGGCGAGGTCGAACCCGGCCAGCACCGGCATGAGCAACGAGCGTTTCACGTGGATGTAGATGCTGCGTCGCAGTTGCTCTTCGGCGGGGGCGTTGCCCCAGCCCTGTCCCGGTACCGATTGCCCGGCCAGAATCTCTTTCGGCAGGGTCACATACACGCCGGGGCCAAACATCTTCCGGTTGGGCGAACCCGAGATCCAGAGGGTGGAATCCCGAATCTCCTCGGCCGTCAGTCGGCGCATGTCGAAGCGTGCCAGCAGGTCGTTGGCGGGATCGGCCTTCAACATCTCCGGGCTGGCGACACTGGAGCGTTGGTAGGCCTGCGACGTCAGCAGACGCCGGTGCAGTCGCTTGAGGCTCCAGCCTTGCCCCATGAAATCCCGGGCCAACCAGTCCAGCAATTCGGGATGGGTCGGCGGTTGGCCTTGCAGCCCGAAATCACTCGGCGTCCGCGCCAGTCCGCGCCCGAAATGATGTTGCCACACCCGGTTCACCAGCACGCGCGCCGTCACGCGATTGTCGGGCGAGGCGATCCACTCGGCCAGCGCCAGGCGTCGTCCGGAGGTGCTTCCGCTGGCCGGCGGAACGATGCGGGGTGCCGGCGGATTCAGGATGTGGGGGAAGGCGGGTTCGACCGCGTCGCCCGGACTCTCGGGGTTGCCGCGGCGCAGGAGAAAGGTGGTGGGCGGCGTGGATCCCGCCTCGGAAACCACCAGCGCTTTCGGAGCGTTCTTGTCGTTCGGCGAGGTTCCCTGCAATGGGGCTTCGTCCGTGGCACCCCCGTTCTTGTACGGGTTGATGTTCCTGAAGAAGGACAGCAGCGCGTAGTAATCGCGCTGGCTGATCGGATCGATCTTGTGGTCGTGACAACGGGCGCAATCCACGGTCAACCCGAGGAACACATGGCCGGTCGTGGCCACCAGATCGTCGAGTTGATCGTACTTCGCCAGTTCGCGATCGGCGGGGTCTCCATCCCAGATGCCCAATCGGTAATAGCCGGTGGCGATCCGGGTCTCGTCCGTGGCATCGGGAAGTTCATCCCCGGCGAGTTGCTCCCGGATGAATCGATCGTAGGGCTTGTCGGAGTTGAACGATTGGATGACGTAGTCGCGGTAACGCCAGGCGTTCGGCTTCGCTCCGTCCGTTTCGTAGCTGTTGGTCTCGGCGAAACGCACCAGATCGAGCCAGTGGCGTCCCCACTTCTCACCGTAGTGCGGTGATTCCAGCAGGCGATCGATCAGGTGTTCCCACGCCTGCTCCGAGGGATCCGCCACGAACGCCTCCACCTCTTCCGGCGTCGGGGGAAGTCCGGTCAGATCGTAGGAGAGCCGTCGGATCAACGTGCGCCTGGAAGCCGGCGCGGACGCCTCCAGACTGCGGTCGGCCAAACGGGCCTCGATGAAGGCGTCCACCGGATGGGCCGCCTTGGAAGGGGTGGCAGGCGGCACCTGGACCGACAGCGGTTGGAACGCCCAGTGGTCCCGGCCACGATTGGCCTCGGCAGCTTTGTCCGATATCGCCGGGCGCGGAGCGGGTCCCGCCGGCCACGGTGCTCCCTGTCGCACCCACTCGCTCAGGTCGGCAATCTGCGCGTCGGACAGCTTTCGCCGCGGCGGCATCTGCAGGTCCGGATTCTCCCAGGTGATGGCCTCGATCAAGCGGCTTTGTTCGGGATGTCCCGGGATCAGGGCCGGGCCGGATTCACCGCCCTTGAGCGTGGCCTCGTGGGTATCGAGGAGAAGGCCGCCCTTGAGCTTCTCCGCATCGGCGCTGTGGCAGCGATGGCACGACTCCACGAGGATCGGGCGGACGCGTTTCTCGAAGAACTCCAACTGCACCGCCGTAGGTTGGGGTGCCGCCGCCCACCCGGTCGACACGACGGCAACCCAGGCGAGAGCGATCGGCAAACGGCGGGGCATGGAGGGCAGGGGCATGGATCACTTCTTCCGGGCGGGGAGGACGGCGGTCACTGGGATCTCCCATTCCACCGCGCCATCGGCCGCGATGATGGCGCGCCGGCGGGAGGAATCGTCGCCGGCGAGGATCCGGCGTCCGGGAGCGGCGGGTTCGGCCTGGAGCGCGGCGCAGAAGACGAGGCTGACCCCGAGCGCCGCGAGACAGATTCGGGTGGAGGAAAGTGGGATCATGAGAGAAAGCCGGAAGTGTCTCCCGGCAGCCTAGTCGCCTGACGGAACCTGTCGAGCGTTGCGCTGGGGCACGTTTCGCGCTTCGCGCGGGGTCAGCGAAGCGCCACCCCGTATTGGCTAATCGCTGAAACGCCTCCGGCATGGAGGCGATACGTTCGGATCCCCCTCCAGATCTCAGCTCGGGGCGGGTGGATCGCCGGGCACGAAAAAGCCCGGGTGGAACCAGTGGTTCCACCCGGGCGTGCAGGGGGCGTACCGGGTCAGGCCCGGTGCAGGATCAGTTTACCTGCTGGACCTTGTAGAACTTGGCGAGGCCGTCCTTGGTGACGTACGGCATGCTCTGGTTCTTGGTCGGCGTGAACGGGCCGGTGATGCTGTCGGATTCAAGCAACGTTCCGAAGCCGCGCCAGGAGATCTCGACCTGTGCGCAGTCACTGCCGCGGATGATCGGCGGCAGCATTTGCGGCGCGGTGGTGACGGCGCGGAAGGTCTTGAGCGCCACCGCGTCGGTGGCGGTGTCGTTGAGGAGGACTTCGGAGCCATCGGGTTTCACGACGGTCCATTCCATGGAGTAATCGCCACCGCCGTTGCCGCTCACGAACCGGAACGGGTAGAGACCGGGTTGATCGACGAAGACCGAGTAGGTCCAGCCGCCCGTCCAACCGTCGTTCGGGATGAGCGCCTGCTGGGCGGGGTTGTCCTGGAGGCTGACGGTGACGGGTCCCTTGGCGGCCTGCGCGACCAGGTTGGTGCCGTCGCGGTAGTTGATGAACAGGCAGGGGATGTCGACCCCCTCGGCCGTGCCGCCCATGAAGATGGGGGGACGATCGGGGCGATCGCCCGTGGCATCATTGAAGATGATGACGGCGGCGGCGCCGGCGGCCTTGGCCTGGACGGCCTTGAGTCCGAAGGCGACGGCACCGCGCTGGATCAGGACGGCAGCGCCCTTGGCGTCATTGGCGTTGACCAGGGTGGCATTGGCCAGCAGCGGGTTTGCCACCACCAGATTCAGGACCAGCGGGGTGGTGGTGGGCAGATCCACACCGAAGCCGGAACCGATGGAGGTGCGGGTGGCGGACATGGCGATCCGGGTCCCGGCGAGTTCGCAGGGAGCGAGGATCTCGATGGCACCGAACTGATGCGACTGTGCCTCCTGCTGCATGATGCGGGGGGAGTCGTCGGAGTGGACGCTGAGTTGGTAGAGACCGGTGGTCGGCATCTCGATGTAGGTCAGCGCCTCGGCCGCGTAGTGATCGGTGCGGTTGCTCTTGCCCGGGATGCCCGGAACCGGGGTGTCATTCTGGATGGAGCCCATGGCGCCAGTGCCGAAATTGACGGTCTGCACCTGCCAGAAGCCGCCAGCCCGCGGGTAGGTGGGATCGTCGAGATTCACGTCGTTCGCTCCAAAGAGCAGGCCGGCGAGGATGCCCTCGGACTTGGTCACCGAGCCATTCTCGCCCGAGACAAATGCCATCGGCAACTGCGCGGTACGGACGGAGAACCCGCGCTTGGCGTTGTCTCCGGTGCCCAAGGCGTAGGACAGCGCTTTGTCGGGAACGAAGGCCTCCAGGATCTCGAAGTCCCACTCATTGGTCACGGTGGTCCCGGCGCTGTCGGTGTACACCAACGTGGCGGTGTGGGCGGTCGCCGGAGCAAAGTCGGTCGTGCGATTGAAGGTCACCGTGGTGATCGGGCCGGCCTTGTTGGCCGAGGAGGTGCCGATGCCGTCCACCTTCAGGGAGACGTTGCCGGGCGAAACGGTGGTGCCGTCATCGACGATGTTGGCGGAGACGGTGGCGTTGGGGCGGACGTCCACGATCGTGAACTCCTGCATTCCGGCGATGTTGATCCCGGGGGACACGTTGCGGACGTAGGCGGGGAACGAGGCGGGGGGTTGGTAGGCCCTGATGCCGCCGGCGGCGTTGATGAGCTTCAGGTTCGTGCCGTCGGCGTTGGCGCTGAAGAACTCGAGGTCACCCTGCTTGATCCCGATGTTGTGGATCAGGCGGACCGGGTAGTAACCGGCGGTCGGGACGAAGAACGAGAACAGGTAGTTCTCGGTGATGTCTCCATCGAAGTCGGCCAGGACCGTCGCGAACAGATCCTTCGGACCGCGCTTGCCGTCTCCAATGGCCAGCGAGAAGGAGTCGATGCCGAAGATGCCCAGCGTGTAGCTGCCAGCGGTCCGAAAATGGAGCACCGTGGTGATTTCCGTGGCTAGGTTGTCTGCAGTCCAATCGAGGCCGCCGTTGCCTGGAGTGCCGGGAAACCCGATGTCGGGAAATCCATCTGTGCCGTTGAAATTGCCCTTCTCCACGACCTCATAGAAATTGTTGAGGTTGATGGTGTTCTTGTCCGGCGTGTTGAAGAGGAAATAACCATTGGAATCGGTCCCGGAGAGGTCGGCGAGATTCTCACCCTCCAG
>JBDNHZ010000037.1:0-4592 GCA_041688515.1 Verrucomicrobiota bacterium | reverse complement strand
GCTCGTCAGCAGTACCGACCGGGAACCGATGACACCGAGCAGACTGGGCAGGGCGGGGATCTCACGGTCGCCGACGGACAGGCCGGAAACGCCGAGTTCCGCGCGCTCCCTCGGGCTCTGGCAAATCGAGTTGTTCCTCCCCCGACGCCTCGACGACAGCGTGGCACCCAAGACCGCGGTGGTCGACGTCAAGACGCTCGGCAGCACATTACGACGGGCCGAGAACTTCGGCTTCATCGACAAGAACCCGGTGCCTGCGGTGAAAATGCCCAAGGCGACCGCCCCCCAGCGACCGCTTCATGCACATCGTGACGCTGGCAGGACACGACCTGACGGTCGTGACGGGTAAGAGGGCGGAACTTCGCGCGCCGGACCTTCCATTCCTCCCGGCACAGCTTCAGCTCGATGCTGGCGAGCCGTGGCGTCGGGTGCGTTGGGTTCGCGTCAGGAAACGGACATTGCTGGGCGAAAACCGGTTGCCTCGCTTGCAACCGTACCAATAGCTTCTCTCCGTAAAGCACCGCTGGATCGAATCGTCCTGACGCCCTACCTCCAATGACCAAGTTCGAAGATGTCGCATTGCGTGCAGTTCTGGGGCAGTTGCCGCCCGGAACCGACCGGACAAACTTCACCGACTGGGACAAGGCGAGCAGAATCTTGGCCCGGCTCACGCCGGAGCAGCGCTGCGACGCGGTCTATGACAACGGATCACTGCCGCTTAACTGAACCAGACTATGCCAGGCTTTCGTCATCCTCCAGGCGCAGACATCGAGCGAATCCGTCAGGATCTGCGTGATCGATACCAAGACGGTTTTCCGATCCTAAAAGAGTTGCTTCAGAACGCGGATGACGCCGGAGCCGGGTCACAGGGAGAGGCGGCAACACTGTGCGTGTTTGTAATGTGCCCTCAGGGCATTCCTGAGGCTGGACACTCGCTTCTGCGTGGGCCTGGTCTGGCCATTCTCAATGACGGCGGTTTTACCCCTGAAGATGCCAACAGCATTACGTCGCTCGGCTTGAGCAGCAAGGCGGGGCAAACCGCCGCTGCGGGCAAGTTTGGCCTCGGTCTGAAGAGTGTCTTCCACTGGGCCGAAGCGTTCTTCTACTTCTCGCCGCATTCATTCACTGGCGAATTAAGCACCCAGTCGCCTGGCTACGACCTTTTGAACCCTTGGTCGAGTCGGGATACAAACACCGGCCGTCATCGCGAATGGGATGAAGAATGGCAGCGGACTCGCGAGGCTGACTTTCGGGCCTTTGGCTCGATGGTTTCGACAATGCTCGAAGCGAAACGATGGTTCGGCCTGTGGATTCCGCTGCGGAATCCGGATCAAACAAAGGACAGCGAAGGCACGGTCAAGCCGATCGAAACTCGTTTTCCGACGCCACAGTTCGATGAGCTTTTCGGACGGGATTGGCGGTGGCGGCTGGCCGAGACTCTGCCTTTGCTCCGGCGAGTCCACGCAGTTCGGGCCTATGAGCACGCTGACGGGACAATAAAGGTAATCGCGAAGATTCAAACTGACGAGGGTGCGCAACGGATGGGATTCGGGATCAGCACTACATCCCCCGGAAAAGGCGGCAGTAAACACCTGTCTGGAAAAATTTGGGATGCTGACAATTCGGTAATCGTCGGTTACGCAGGAGAGGAGTCCTATCCGCTCACGCCCTCACTGGATCTTTTGCGAAGTAATGACGCGTGGCCCAGCCAATCCGCTCTCGGACCGGATGGAGCAGATTTGCAGGTTAAGGCGAAGGCCGAACCCCACGGAGCCGTGGTCTTCACCCGGCAGGCAGTCGTTAGCCAAGGGGGCCTGCATGTTCAGCCGGCCGTCTTCCTTCCTTTGGGCGAGCCTGAGCAGGTGGCCTGCGCTGGCAGATCGCGCTTCAACCTCTTCCTGCACGGATTTTTCTTCGTGGATTCTGGCCGCCGGCGCATTCAGAACGATGACGAGTTGGCGGCAGAGCTCAGTCCTGCCGAGGCAAAGAGTGAACAAGAAGTGACTGGGCTTTGGAACCGCACACTCATGCGCGAAGTGGTCGCACCGCTGGTGCTTCCAAGTTTGGACGCATTTGTAGTGCAGGAGCAGATAAAGCCTGCGGAGGTTCGATCGTTGGTTGGCGGGCTCCAGAAGTCGAAAATCTTGGAAGAGCTTACCCAGTGGACGTGCCGTGGGCAGCGATTCATCCATCGTCTGAGCCCATCCGGCAGTCAGTGGGTGCTGGAGAAAAGCGGTGAACAAGACCGAAAGTTCGGTCGTTGGATCGAACTGCCTGCGCCGGCGGCCCCGGAAACCGAACTGTTCAGGCTCCTGCCTGCCTTGACGGATCTGATCAGTCGTGTGTCGGTCTCGGCCAAAGGAGAACCGAGCCTCGCTGACCATAAACCCGTTTCCCCCAGCGATGAGGAACTGGCAGGGCTACTGGGAAGCGGCTCTTTTTCGGCCTTCCACCATCTTCAAGATCTGTCCTATCTGCTGAAGTTGATTCCGGGAGACGCCAGCGAAAGGGTGCACGATTCGCCTCTCGTTGCCGTACTCATTCGTTTGGCCAACCAGTTGGTGAGTCAGCGGCTTCCTGAAGACAAAGACCTGGCACAACGCTGGAAGGAATTCTTTAAGCGATTGCCCACGTCCGCCATCGTCCGCCTGCCAGCCGAGTCAACGGCGGCCAGTGCAGAAATCACCGGAATCCTTGCTGGATCGAACCTGCCTGTTGCCCTGCTTTGGCAGGACTTTTGCAAGGCGGAAGGCGATGGCTGCATTCCGTGGTCAACCCTCATTCCCGTGTTGCGGAAACTGGATGGCGTGGCCATCCGGGCGGTCGAGCTAACCCACCAGCGCTCAGCAATCGCGGTGCAATTGCTGGAAGCCTCTGATGATAAGCCGAAGGACTGGACCGAACAAATAGAGGATCTTTCATTGTTCGCGGTTCGGGAACAGGATAAGGCGGTCCAGGCAGTCAGCCTCGCGAAGCTTAAAGCGGCTAACTCCCGCGGGTTGCTGTTCACGGACGGGGAGGCATGGGCAATCGATCTCACGATGGCTGCGCCCGCCCTGAAGCCGTTGTTGGTTCAGCCTAGGATCGCCGAAGTGTTGGAACTGCCAAGATCCAACTGCGACGCTACTTCATGCGTTAGTCTGCTTCGCAACGCTGCTTGCCTGGCGGAGCACTTCCCCAGTCGGAAGCGGTTGTTCGAGCGATTGCTAAAGATGTCTCAACCGGCCGAACCCGAAATGTGGGCCACCCTGCGTTGCCTGCTGCATGGTGAGATCAGATCGTGGCAGGAAACGGCAACGCTGTTCGACGAAACCGAAGCCGAGCCGGTGTTGTTACGGCTTCTTGGGAAGGCGTTGCCAGTGGCGAACCAGCCATGGCGACAGATCAAATCTGCCGTGGCTCGGGAACTAGGACTCAACGCCGAGGAGAGGCAACACTTGAACCTCGTCCCGGTTAAGGATTCAACTATCGAGGCACTTATCAGGGAGGTTGGACCAGCTAGGGTGAATTGCGCGGATCTCTCGACGGCGGAATGCGATATGGTCCTTCAGCGCTTTGAGGATCTGGATGTGCTACGCGCCCTGAACGTCCACGAGACGGTGATGAGCCGGCGTGTCTGCATCGGCCTGCACACCTACGTGGATGACGGCTCTTTCACCGACTTGCCCGCTGAGTTTGACCAGTTGGTGAACCGCCTGCGTCCGAGAAGTGGCTATCATCGTTTCGTCAAGCCGGACGAATCGAACAAGCTGGTGAACGCGTTGAGTTGGGAGGCCGTCATCGAAATCGCGATAGTCCAACCGGCCCCGGACCTATGGGCGAACGCCATCCTCGCAGCCACCGGACGTCGAGGACCCATGAGGGCGGAGGTTCGCTCGCGAGTCCGCTCAATCCAGTGGATGCCTGCGACCAGCGGCTCGCCTGTCAGGCCAGACGATCTACTACACATTCCGGGAGCCGACGCGGAACTCAACAAACTTCCGACGGAGCTTCTCAACGGCCGAGTGCCTCTTCTGCGGTTGCACAAAGAGGTGCAGAATCATGATCGTTTCGAGACGTTCAACAAGGTTGTGCTGCCAGCTCAAGAAGAGGCCATGAACAGTCTCGCCGCGCTGCTACAGCGCGACCCCGCTTGGTCCACCGGCTTGTCAGATGACTGGACCATCGAACAAGTCGGGCATTGGGTTGAGATGCTGGGCGACACAGCGACTGCTTTGCCGATCGCCGCCATCGTCAAGGCGATCAGCAGTGAAGCCCCGTTCTCACCTCTGCTCCCGGGATTTCTAAAAGCCACTGGCGGACGACTCAGCGATGCAGCTTATGCTGCCATCCTGATCAGTTTAGCTAACAGGCATGAGAGCCTAGATGCAGATGCTCGCCCGCGTGCGGAAGCTGTGTTCTTACGGTATCTGAAGGCCATTGATTCTGGTGGCGAGAACTTTGCTCGGCGTGTCCTCGTCGGCGAAGGCGTACGCCTATTGTCCGCAGCGGGCGAATGGGAATCGCCACGGCGGTTGGCTCCAACGACACGAGGCCTTAGCGATACCTGTATGATCGGAGAGCAATGCGAACGAGCTTTGCCCTTGCTGATG
>JBDNHZ010000319.1:0-5311 GCA_041688515.1 Verrucomicrobiota bacterium | reverse complement strand
CCACGACCTCCAGTTCCTCAATCCGGATCTCCGAACCGGCACCGATCAGCCCGTCGTTTCCGCGGCCCACGCCGCTTCCCCGCACCCGCACCCGCGTCCCTTCCGGGATCCGTTCCAAATACAGGTCGAAGGAAAACCGGCTCGTCGGAGGAGCGGGAATCCAGTCGAGCAGTTCCCATCGGGACCGACGGAGCCTCCACCCGAGACGATGCCATTCGCCGAGTTGGCGCTGCCAGCCTTCACGGTCCCACTGCCTTCCCGCGAGGGACGCCGAGAAATCCACGGCCTCCCGGGGGATGGGCTTCGGTGGGCCGACGGACGTCACCTCGATCCGCTCGGGCACTAGGTCGATCAGGGAGGTCAGGGCATCCGGTTCGCGGTTCAATCGATCCCACAGATCCGCGAGCGCCTCGACGGCAGGGCCCGCCGCGAGTTCATGGTGAAAGTCGCGTGCCGCGGCTGCGCGTTGGGATTCTTCCAGGGCAAGGAATTGTTCGGTGACCGAAGGCGGGGCGGCCCGGGGAGCAGGCGGTCGCGACTCATCCCGGCGCACCCGGAGCACGACGGCGACGAGGGAGACCCCCAGCAGGGTCGCCAGCAGCAGCAGGGCGCGATGTCGTGGTGTCATCCGGGAACAAAAAGGGCGGACGCCTGCGGTGGAACCGCGGACGTCCGCCTGAAGCCAGGCCTGGCTGCGGCCTTACCGGCCCTTCATCAGGCGGCCGAGGTTCTGGTAGGCTTCCATGGCCTTGGGATCGGTCCGAGATGCCTCAAGAAGTTTGGTTGAGGCGTCCAGTAAGGATTGTCGGTATTGGGCGGTCTGCTGGTCGGACATGGTTCCGGCGCTCTGCTTCGCCGCCATCAGCGCGGAGATGGCCTCATCGTAGTCGTTCTTCTCCAGCGCGGTGGTTGCCGTGGTCAACGCCTGGGAAGCTTCCGGATCCGCCTTGCCCGGGACGACCGCGGCCGCGGCCTTGCCATTCGCATCGACTGCCGCGGCACCGTCGTCGGACTTCGAACAACCCGGTGCGATCAAAGCCAGGCTCGCCGTCAGGAGCAGGAATGGGGGGAGAATGCGATGTTTCATACAGCGTGAGGGGAGGAGTTCTTCACTTTCCGTATCGGGGCCCGATAAAGAGAAAGTTGTCGCCGCTGTTCTGGGGAACGCGCAATGCCAACGGGGCCAAAGCGGGATTGGCCATGCCCATGTAGTTGCGGAATTTCATCATCTCCGCGGATCCACCCATGCGCCCGATGATCGCCCCACCGCCTCGGTCTGCCGTGGCACTCCGCAAACCCCCGCCGGCGTGCCGCTGGGACACGCCTTCACCCGGTTGATTCCCGGCGTCGTTGAACCAGAACGGCTCCATCTCATTGGCTTCCCATACGAAGATGTCCATCGCACGGAACTGCCCCATCTTGTACGTCCTGCCGGCCGGGCTGAGTTGTTGGTCGTTGCCGCTCAGGCATCCGTTGAAGGTGTAGCTGGAAACCTTCACCTGACGGGCTGCCCATTGGGTGCGCTTGGAACTGGTGATCTCACCCACGTCCTTTGGACAGAACGAAGCCCGCACCGTGCTCAAGGCCTTGCCCACCTGCCCCAGCCGGAAGAAAGGGGTCTGGTTGGTCTCATCCGTGCCCAGTCCTCGGACCCGCGACACCGGGATCACCCCGTTGGGAATCCAGCGTCCGTTGATCTGCGTCTGGTAAGCCCAACTGTTCGGGCCAGCCCCGGATCCCCCGTCCACACCGCCCCACGAAGGATGCGGCACATAGTCGCCGGCATCGTTGGCGTACAGGTTCACGCCCAGGGCCATCTGCTTGACGTTGCTCAGATCCAGCGTGGTCTGTGCCTTGTCCTTGGCCTTGCCCAAGGCTGGTAACAACATTCCGGCCAGAATTGCGATGATCGCAATCACGACGAGAAGTTCGATCAGGGTGAAACCGGATATCTTCCGGTCTATCAGGGTGTGCTCAGTGTGACTTCGCATAGTTAGGAGTGCGCCGGGGGCGCAAGATTCCGCGTGGGAGACCCTCCTTTTCTGAAATCCAATCGGACACAGGTCAACCCTTGAGTTGCGGATTGGGATTAAATTGCTGCCCGCCTCCCGGCTGCACCCCATGTCCCAGGACCGGTGCAGGGACCCGGGAGAAACGGGCTGACCACCCCTTCACTCCCAGACCCCGGCTGCGACTCGCGCCTGCCCAGCCGCATTCCTTCTTTCGAAGGAGGAACGACCTTTCGCCGAGATCTGGCATCCCGGCTGCGCCGTTCCACTCGATGCCAATCTGTAAGGAATGAACCGAAGATCCAGTTTGAATGTCCTCGAAGAGATGTAAGCGTTGTGCTTGAGACGCGACGAAAAAATGTAGGGGTCAGGTAAGGTCTGTAAGGAAAAAGCTTCCCAGGAAATCAGTCTCTCTGGTAATCGTGCTGCTGTCGAAAGGATGTGTCTCATGGAGTCTCCCTAGTTCTTCCTCGGTAACCATTTCTTTCCGACAGCGTACCAACACACAGCAACAAGCGTTATGAACGTACTTACCAATACTCGGAAACAGGCCGTCCGCGGCCTGACCCTGATCGAACTCGTGGTCGTCCTCGCCATCCTGGTGGCGCTCGTCGGACTCGTCCTCGCGTTCTTCCCCGGACTCGTCGGTCGAGCGAGTTCCTCAACCTCGGCATCATCGGCTCAGGACATCGCACGCGCCGTCCAGATCAACTACACAACGACTCTGAGCTACGGGAACAACTACGACTCACTTATTGAGAGCACAAATAGCGGCAGCCTCTACGCCAAAATCACCGCTGGGTCTGCCGCTCAGATGGGTGCCTACCCGCTCACTGCAGATGACGTGACCGCGCTCGCTCGCTTGGGAATCACCCGGGTCCACCACCTGACGACGATCGCGAACGACGCAACCTTTAATGTTAGCGCTCCTACTGCGACCACGCTGAATACCGGTATTAACGTGGCTCAGGTCACAACGAACACCGTCCAGACTGCGCTGCGCGGCAATGTCACTGCGGGTGCCTCACCGGTTTACCTGCTGCTGGGGGTCAACAAGCCGGCCACCATCGTGGGTGTCGGGAAAAACCTTCAGGAGGCCCCCGTGCGTTCTGGCGCGGCGGCGGACGAGAGCCCTGCGGTCAGCTACCAGCGCTACGGTCTGGCATTCTTGCTTGATGGGGCTGGTGCTGCTCGTCAGGCCCGCTTCCTGGGAGCGGTTACCTTTGGATCCACCGGGATTACGACTGCCGAAGGCAGCCTCCAGCAGTACTACAATAACTGAGCTCGCCTTGAGCGATTCAGTTTGATCCGGTGCCCGCCTGCGGGGATGTGGGCGGGCACCTTTTGTTTTTCGGAAGCATGCCTGGGACGGGGCCGCGCGGAGGCGGCGGGTTTCAGGCGAGAGGGAGGGAGCCCATGCGACGTTGCACAGTCAGAGGTCGGGCCTCGGGGTTGACCTTGGTGGAGTTGGTGGTGGTGGTGGCGATCCTGGCCTTCCTCGCCGGGTTGGTCTCATTCAACCTGACTCCGAGCCAGATGACGTTCGGGGGTGCCGGCGGCAACAAGACGGCCGGCCAAATCGCGACCGAGTCTACCATGGCGCGGTTGAAGGCCGCGATGTTCGGATCCGCGGATGCCCCCGGCTACTGGCAGGACATGAACCGGGACATGTGGTTCTGGCCTCGCTATGCCGATTGGTTGTCGCGTCCTCCGACCGATGCTGCGGATGTCTGGGGGGCCAGCCCGGAAGCTGCGGCCTATTTCAACTCGTTGATGTCCTACAATGCGGTGCGACGCGTGGGATGGCGGGGTCCGTATGTCCAGTTTCAAGGGGAACCGATCCCACTCGACCTTTCCCGTGGCTACACGGCTCGCCTGGGTGGCGGCAGTGGAGCACGGGGTCCGGTGGACGCGTGGGGCAATCCCATCGTCATGCAGTGGCCCTCCATCTATGAGGGAGCCAATATCACCGACTTCGGAGATGCCCGTGGCAACGCAGTTATGACCAGCTTCATTTCCGCGAATTCCAGATGGGTCTCGCCGGGTCCCGACGGGATCCTCCAAACCGAATTGAACCTCACCTATCTGCAGACCTATTCCCAGTTTCTGGCGAATCCAGTGCTGGTGGGGGATGATGTGGTGGTCTGGTTGCAGCAGTGAGGTCGCCATGACATGAACCCTTATATTTCAGCACCTGGTCGGAAGGGGCAGGGGGGGATGACATTGCTGGAGTTGCTGGTCGTGGTCGCGATCCTGGCGGTGCTGGCGACGGTGGCCATCCAGTCCACGACGGACATCGGAAACCAGACCCGCTACGACGCGACGCAGAAATCATTGGCGGCGTTTCGGGATGCGGTGCTGGGACGTGCGGGCCAGACGGCTCCGGATGGTTCTCTGATGGCGACCGGTCTCATCGCGGACATGGGCCGGGCTCCGAGGTCGCGGACCCTGCCTCACCCTGAATTCGGCGGCGTTCCGGATCTGACCGAACTGTACTCGGAAGCGATGCCATCCGGGTTGAAGGCGTACGCCTTGCATTCGGCCGTCCCCGCCAATGTGGCCTTGACTGCCGTTGGCACGGTCACGGATGCGTCCAACATGTATGATCTCCTCCTGCGCATCCCGGCCGGCTGGCGAGGGTCCTACCTGCGCAAGCCATCGGCGGAACTGACCCTGGTCGATGGCTGGCAGAAACCGTTGGTCAGTCGCCTGGATATGGGCGCAACCGTGGGGGAATTGAATGCATGGCCGACCATGCTCCTGGCCTTCCGAACCAATTCAGCGACTCAGGTCTTCGGGTTGCCGGAAGACCCCAACTACACGGCGATCACCGACTACAACCGTGAAATCGCCGGAGTCTTCTCGGTTTCTGGTTTTGACGGGGCGCCCACCTCGTCGGATGCCTATTCCGGTCGGTTCTATTCGGCGATCCAGACCAACGAATATCGCGTGCCCCTCGTGGTCTCGGTGACCATTGCCTCGACCTTTCAGGCTCAGCAGAGCGCCTCAAGCTACGTCTTGATCTGCCTCTACGGTCCGAATCCCGAAGTGGCGACCGATAACAAGCCGGTCCGGGTCTGGGTGCAGCAAATTCAGTTTACAAACGGTGCGCCGCTTAATCTCTCGGCCTCCTTCGATGCACTGAATGCCCCGACCATCGGAACCCGGGTAATCCGGGCGGTCTTGAGGGGCTCCGGCACGACCGTCATCAGAGGACGCGTCGTCTACGCTCCCATCCAGCAGGGTTCTCAAAGCGTCAACATCCCCTTTCCATGAACCTCCAATCCTTCACCTCGGGTGTG
>JBDNHZ010000318.1:0-5777 GCA_041688515.1 Verrucomicrobiota bacterium | reverse complement strand
ATTCGGATTTGGGAGAGGCGCTACGAAGCAGTGCAACCGGAGCGGACCCGCACGAACCGCCGTCTTTACTCCGACGCCCAAATCCAGCGGTTGGGTCTTTTGCGCGATCTGACGCTCGCTGGCCACAGCATCGGGCACGTGGCCAAGCTGCCGATCCAGGTGTTGCGGGATTTGGCAGCGAAGAGCATCGGCAACCTAGCCTCCGCTCCCCGCGCCGTGACGGCGCCAGCAGCCAAGATGTCGTTCCTCGACGAATGTGTTGCCGCCGTAAAGAGACTCGACGGCCCGGCTCTGGAGAACACGCTAAAACACGCCTCGATGGAGTTGGGCACTCTGGGTTTGCTGCAACGTGTCGTCGCGCCGCTGGCTCAAGCCCTGGGCGAGTTGTGGCGCGACGGCAGCCTCACGGCGGCTCACGAGCATTTTGCCAGCGCGGTGCTGCGGGTTTTTCTCGGGAACATGGCCAATCCCTTTGGCGGAACTGAGAACGCTCCCGTGATCCTCATCACGACGCCGGTGGGACAAATCTGCGAACTCGGTGCGCTGCTTGCCGGGGCCGCGGCGGCCAACCTCGGCTGGCGCGTCACGTATCTGGGCGCGAGCCTGCCGGCGGCGGAGATTGCCGGGGCAGCGCGGCAGAGCCGGGCGCAGGCCGTGGCCTTGAGCCTGGTCTATCCGGAAGATGATTCGCGCTTGGAGGGTGAGCTGCTGCGTTTGCGTGAATTGCTCCCTCCCGAGATCACTCTGCTCGTGGGCGGTCGCGCGATGCCCGCCTACCGCGATGCGCTCGACAAGGTGGGCGCGCGGCAGATGAACGACCTGGCGCACTTCTGCTCCACCCTCGACGAGTTGCGCAAGCCGGCCAGGATTCGAAAGCGATGAAACCGCTGTTTTTCCGCAGCATCAACCACCCGGGGCGCTCGGTGTTGGTCTGCGGTTTCAGTCGGGTTCCGAGGATCGACTTCTGGTGGAGGCAGCGATGCCGATGAGCGGTCGGTTTTCAATGATGTCGATCAGCGCGGTCACCTGATCCTTTTTTCGCCCTTTCCCGTCAGGTTTTGCCGTGGAGGAAATCATCCGTGCCTTCAACCTTTGACGGAGACACCAACGCCGAGATGCTCCTCCAGGAGTTCCGCACCTCGCCCCAGCTCCGCATCGCCGTCACCGTGGACATGATCGCCACCGGCACGGACATCCCGTCGCTGGAATGTCTCCTGTTCCTCCGCGATACCCGCAGCCGCACCTGCTTCGACCAGCACCGGGCCGAGATCACCACGCTTCAATTGCGCTACTCGCTTCCCTACCAACAGCGGCTCACGGAAAGGACCTCCAAGGTGCGTCGGGCGCGTTTTCCAACTCCCTCAGGAGCTGCGCCTTCTGCGCCTGCTGCGGATCAAACTGCCTCTCTCCCGCTTCAGAGACCCTGGGCGATTTCGAGGATCCCGGGGGTGTCGGCGTGGAGGCACCAAGTCTGGACCGGAAGGTCGATGGGTTCGCCGGTGATCGCCAGGATCTGGCCGGTCTGGCTCCAGTGCCGCAGACGGTGCAGCACGTCGGCAGGCGAGTGGATGACCGACCCCGGTTCGTCCCGGGGAACGAGTGAGCCATCGGCGCGATAGGCCCGGTCAAGGAAGCCTTCGGCGAGGAACGGGACCCGGTACCGGCGACAGGCGGTCTCGACGGCACGCCCCGGCAGTCCGACGGCGGCCACGCCGGGAAACTGGCTTGCGAGGACGGAGACAAAGGCCTGGGCAGACTCCGGGTGGTTTTCCGCGTGATGATAAAGCGATCCGTGGAGTTTGACGTGCCGGAGCGGAACCCGAGTTCCCTCCGCAGCCTCGTGACCGTCGATCTGTTCCCGGAGACGCATCCCCTGATCGAACACGAGCGTGCCGAACGCCGAGGGAGTGAGGGTCACCGGCCCGCGCCCAAAGTCCGCTGGTTGTCCGGGATGCGCTCCCAGTCGGAGGTCGTGCCGGGCAGCGAGGGCGATGCAACGACGCATCGTGCCTTCGTCGCCGGCGTGTCCGCCGCAGGCAACGTTGATGGAACGGACGTGGCGGCAGAGCGCTTCGGTCGACTCCGAGGGTTCGCCTTCACCCAGGTCACAATTGAGGTCGATGCGCTTCAATCCCAGCCGGTCGGCACGAGTTCGAGGGGACGTCCGGCGGGCGTCTGGGCGACGCGCCAGAGATCGCGGGGATCGACCCAACCGATCTTGGGATAGCCCCCGACGGTGGGGCCGTCGGGTAGGGTGATGATCGGTTGGCCGTCGGGCGGGATCTGAATGGAGCCGGGCAGGACGGGTTCGGACTGGAGCGCCCGGGTTGGGACGGCAAGCGAAGTGCCTTCGAGGCGATAGCCGACACGGTCGGAGCGCGGGCTGACGCGCCAGACCGAACGGAACAGGCCGCGTCGGGCGGATTCCTCGAACCACTCGGACTGCGGCCCCGGCCAGACGCGGATGGCAGTGCCGGTGCGGCCGGGGATGCGGGAAGGGTCGGTCCGGCGGGCGCCGGTGGCGTCGCCGAGGAGGGTATCGTGGGCGGTCCCGGCGAGAGTATCTCCGGTGGAGGGAGCGCTGCCGAGGCCGGCGCGGAAGTTGGTCGAGGCACTGCCGAGCATGCGTGGGCTGGCGACACCGCCACGAAGGGCAAGGTAGGTCCACACTCCCTCGCGCGGGCCGCGGAATCGGATGACCTCCCGGGGCGCCAAATTGACCGTGGTCCAGGGGCGCACGGCACGGAGGGAGCCATCGGTGGCGAAGACCTCGGCTCCGGCGTCGGCTCCGGCGAGGCTGAGGGTCAGGTGAAGGAGGGCTTCGAAGGCCTGCCCCCCCCCGGCGAATTCGAGGGCGGGGGCATGGTCCGGATTGCCGAGGAGCCGGTTGGCCCAGTGGAGAGCGGACGGGTCAACGGCACCGCCGGGCGCGACGCCGAAGCGGGACCATCCGATGCGGCCCTGATCCTGGATTCCAAGATAGGCACCGCCGGATTTGACGCGAAGCCAGCCCAGATGCGGTGAGATCCAGCGAGCGGGTTCGAAGGATGCCGCGCCGGGTTCCGCGGTCTGGACGAATCGCACCCGGTCGCCTGCGCCCAGCAGGAAATTGTCGGCGGGCCTGGAACTTCCGGGTTTGAACAGCGGAAGCGAGGTGGACCCGATCAGGTTCCATCCGCCCGGGCTGGGAACGGAATAGATGCCGGCATGTTCCCCGCCGATGGCGACGCTCCCGGCCGGGACGCGGGTCCTGGGCGAGTCGCGGCGCGGTGTTTGGAGCGCCGGATCGAGTCCTGACAGATAGGCGAATCCCGGCATGAACCCGAGGCAACGGACGCGGAACTCGGAGGCAAGGTGGCGGCGGATGACCTCTTCCAGCGACTGTTGGTGCCGCGAGGCGACCTCGGCGAGATCGGGGCCGTCGTAGCGGATGGGAATCTCAAGGGTGCGGCCGGAGTCGAAGGGAGCATCGAAGGTTGGAAGCTCGCCGATGCTGGAAAGGAGAAGGGCGGGATCCGGAGCCCGGCGGTTGAACTGCAGGAGCAGGGACGAAAAGCCCGGGGTGATCTCGGCGAGATCCTCTGGAGCGGCATCCGCAAGGCGTTGGCCGAGCCAATGAACCATGGCGGCGGCGCGCGGTTGAAGCTCATCGCTGAGTTGGATGAGCGTGGCCGCCGGGCCGTAGGGAATGAACTCAAGGCCTTGCATGGAAGTCAGGTTGCCCGCTTCAGTTCCCCATCTCGGCAAGGAGTTGTTCCATCTCGGCGAGGGGACCCTCGTGATGCTGGGCCAGGGCCAGGTCGCGGGCGCGCTCGAACGCCGCCCGTGCGGCCGGGCGGTTGCCGAGGGACAGATCGCATTTGCCCATCAGGATCTGGACGACCATCCAATCGGGTTTGCGGGTGAGGGCGAGGGAGAGTTGTTCGCGGGCCTCGGTGAATTCGGCGCGATCAAACAGCGCCTTGCCCAGGCTGAACCGTGCGAGTTCGTTCTGGGGATGTTGCGCCACCATCAGGCGCTGGCGTGCGAGGGGATCGTTCATTTGACCGGTTCCTGCGTCAGGGGATCGCGGAGGGGGACGGCGGTGATCTTGCCGGAGGCGAGTTGCTCCAGTTTCACCGGATGATCGGGGTGCCCCTTGAGGATCTCGTCTTTCTGGCCGACGACCAGGATGACCGCCTTGTCTGGGTGCAGATGCTGTTTGGCGACGCGGAGAACGTCGTCCTTGCTGACGGCCTCGATGCGGGCGCGCCACTTGGCCCAGTACTGTGGATCCTGGGCGAACCGGCCGGTGAACTCGTCGGCGGCGAACTGGCTGGCGACCTTGGCCTTGGTGTTGAACGTGCCCGGGAACGAATCCACGTAGGAACGTTTGGCCGTGTTGAGTTCCTCGTCCGAGACGGGGGTGTTGGCGATGCGGTTCATCTCGTCGAGCACGATCCGGGTCGCGTAGGCCACGGTGCGGGACTTGGTGCTGAGGCCGGCCTGGAAGGCGCGGGCGTAGTGGACGCCTCCCGGGAAAGAACTGCCGGCGCCGTAGGCAAGACCTTCGTCCGAGCGGACCCGGTTCATGAGGCGGGAAGTGAAGCCGCCGCCGCCCAGGATGTCGTTCATGATACTGATGGCGGGGAAGTCCGGGTGGTCGCGCTTCACCCCCGGGAGCATGACCGAGACGCGGCCCTGATTGACGTCCTTGTTGACCAGGTAGACCCCGCCGGCGGCCATGGCGGTGTTGACGGGGACCGGCGGGGCTTTCTCCCCGGCGAAGGGCCAGTCGGAGAACAGACGGTCCAGTTGGGCGAGGAGTTCGGTCCGGTCGAAGTCACCGCTGGCGGAGATGACGAAATTGGCAGGATGAAACCACTTCCGGTGATAGGCCTTGAGTTCTTCGAGCGTGAGGGACTGGATCGATTTCTCGGTGGAGATGCGCGAGGCCCAGAAGTTGGTGCCGTAGGCCAGTCGTTTGGCTTCCATGGCCTGGATGCTGCCGGAATCGTCGTTGCGCTGCTTCATCCCCTGCAACGCTTGGTCGCGGAGCAGTTCGAAGCGGTCTTCCTGAAAGCGGGGTGCGGTCAGGGCATCCCGGAGCAGCGCCAATCCCTCGGGTAGATCCTTGGACAACAGGTTCAAATTGACGGTGCCCGAGTCCTCGCCGACGCCCGAGGTCAGGCTGGCCGCGAGAAAGGCGAGGCGTTCCTCCAGTTCTTCCGCGGTCTTGGAACCAACTCCGCCGCGCACCAACAGATTGCCGGTGAACTCGGACAAACCTTCCTTGCCCTCCGGTTCCAGATAGGAACCGCAGCGGACGAGGACCGAAATGTTCACCAGCGGCAGGGAACGATCCTCGGCGACATAGGCGACCGGGCCCGATTTCAGTTGGAAGCGGTACTCGGTCGGCTTGGGGGGATCGTAACGCAGTTCCGGGAAGCGGAGCTTCTCGGGTCGGTCGGGGATCTGGGCGAACAGGGAGGTGCCGGTCACGAGGAGGGCGGCAATCGAGAGGGCTAGGGCTTTCATGGCAATGGAGCGGCTCGGGGTGAAGTTCTGGATCGGGGCGGCTTACTTCTTTTCCAGGGCGGCGATGCGGGCCTCGAGTTTGCGGACGATGATCTTCTGGAGTTGCTGACGCTTGGGATCGGTTCCGGTGGGTTGTCCCTGGATTCCCGTCAGCATGGCCTTGAGTTGGTTCAGGTCGTCTGACTTGGCGATCTGCATCGCAATCTGTCGGGCCATGGGCTTCTGGTCGGCGGCGAGGCCGCCCAGATCCGGGTCTTCCT
>JBDNHZ010000317.1:0-5732 GCA_041688515.1 Verrucomicrobiota bacterium | reverse complement strand
GGCGTCAGGAGACTCTGACTTCCGTCATTTCCCCCCGGCCAGATGGGCGAGCAGATCGGCCAGTTGGCTCGGATCCAGCCCCTCCTCCAATCCTTCCGGCATCAGCGATCGTCCGGAGTTTTCCAGCGATGCCAGCGAGTCGCGTCGGATCACCACTTCCTGTCCTCCGGCCTGACGAAGCACCAAGGTCGGGCCTTCCTCGCGCACAAGGATGCCCGTGACTTCGTCGCCGTCCTTCAACACCGCGCGCCAGGCCATGAAATTCGGGGCGACCTCGCGATTGGGATCCAGGATGGCCACCAGCAGCTTCTCCGGTCCGTTGGACGCCACCGAGGCCAGGTCCGGTCCCAGCACCTGCCCGACTCCGCGCAGTTGATGGCAGACGGAACACCGTTGCTGGAATATCTCCGCTCCCCGGGATCCCGTTCCGGTCTGCGACAGGGCCGGCAGGAATCGATCCACCACCGTCTGTCGATCGGCGGGCGGTTCTCCCAACCACCGCTTCACGTCGGCCCGCAGTTCGGGATCGTTGGCGCGCCGAAGGGCGACGATGGCGTCGGCATCCAGGTCGGTCACCCGAATCCAACTCTGATCCAGCGCCTGCACCAACGCGGCGCGGCCCTCGGCCCGACGAAGCAACAAGGTCACCAACCGCGACCGCATCGCCGGGGCGACCGACTGCAACTGTGTCGACACGGTCTTCGCCCAGGTCACGCCGCGGAAGCGGGACAGGCCTTCGACGGCCAGCGATTGGACCGCCTCCGGTTCGGAGCGCAATCGACCGGCCAACACCGGAAGGGCTTCCTCCTCGGGAGCCAGCGCGATCAGACGCAGCGCAGCCAACCGGGCCGCGGGGTCGTCCGGATTCAGATCAACGAAGGCGACATCGGACTTCCCGAGGGTTCGAACCCGGGAAGCCTGGGGATCGGCAGCCAGTTTCTTGGCATCTTCCCACAGTCCCGACAACCGGTGCCCGGAGTCCACCAATCGCAGGTTCTTGCCGGCGTCGGCCAAGCCTTCGCCGAGATGGGCCGCAATGGAGAACCGGAGCGACCGCGGGGTGATGGCGGAAAGCTCCAGCAAGATTGGCTGCAACGACTCCGGCGACGAGCGTCGCCCCACCCGTCGTGCCAGGGCCGGCAAGACCTCGGGCGCCTGACGCCGCACTTCAGGCCAGAGGGCCAGTTCGCTTCCTCCCGATGCCGCCAGGGCAATCGATCGCACCAGATCCGGCCCGGCAGTGACCAGTTTCGCCACCACGTCGCCGCGTTCGGAAACGGGAATCCGCGAGAGCTTTCGTGCCACCGCCAATCGCACCCGGGCAGAGGGATCCGCGGCCAGGAGGACCCAGGACTTCGGAAGCAAACCTTCCATCCGATCCGATAGATCCACCGCCGTCGCGCGCACGGCCTCGTCGGAATCGGCGAGGGCGATCCCAACGGATTTCGTATCCAGCCCGGAGTGCGACGCCAACAACTGGAGCAGGTGGATCCGACCGTACGGCGAGGTTTTGCCGTTCAGCTTTTCCCGCATACGACCCACCGCCGCGGAATCCCGGTGCTGGTGGAGAAGGCGTGCGGCCGTATCCCGATGCCAACCGTTGGGATGATCCAGCAGGTCCACCAACCGGGCGGTATCGGCCCCGGCAAAATCCTGTACGCGACGCGTGGCCGCAGCGGCATCGAAGCCAATGGGCGCAAGGCGCCATAGGCGACCGCGATCGTGACCGGAGTTGAGATCGAGGAACTTCTTCAACCCTTCCGGCAACGACCACGGGTGCTCGATCGTTTCCCGATACATGTCGATCACCCAGAGACAGCCGTCGGGGGCGTTGACGAATTGGACCGGACGAAACCAGTTGTCGGTCGAGGCCAGAAACTCCGAGTGCGCCTCGGAAGCGACCCGCTCTCCCGTCAGGCGGATGCCGTCGGCTTCAAGTCGCAGGTGTTTCCGGTGAACCAGATTCGAACCCGCATCCCCGATGAAGACGTCGCCGGCGGTGTCCGGCGGGTAAGCATCGCCGCGATGCACGGTCACGCCGGTGGCGCCGGTGAAGTAGCCAGACGGACGCCCCCCGCCTTCTACCGGGCCGGCAACCAACCCCGCCACGCGCCAGCGGGTGCGAAGGACGCGCCAGGGTTCATCGGGCGACCGACGGAACACCTCCGCCGCCGGGCCATCGGCCGCGATGCTCACGCGCGACGCTGGCAACGGTTGATCGGGATCGGAGGGCAGACCGATCTCGTCGTAGAGCACCTGCTGAAGATGGTCGGAATTGCTGCACAGGAATTTTCGGCCGGTGGAGTCGAAGGACATTCCGTGCTGCCCTCCGCCCGGAGTCGGCGACAGCTCCAGGGTCCGGGGATCAAAGGCGAAATCGCGGCCCCGCAGCGACACCGCTTCCGGCAACACGGCGTTGGTGACGCCGGCCCATAAACGCCAGTTCCGCACGAAGACGGAATCCACCAGTGACACGCGTCCCCCGGCCATGCTGGTCGCGCCCTGAATCCGCTGGTCGATCCCCCAGTGAAACGAATTCAACATCGCTTGGACGTTGAGCTTGGCCGGATCCAACGGCTGCGTTTCCGAGCCGAACCCGGTGAAGATCTTCTCGCGAATCTCGGCGCGCCCATCGCCATCGACGTCCTTCAGGTACCAGATATCCGGAGTCGCGCCGACGAACACGCCTCCGTCCCAGCAAGCGATCGCGGTGGGCCAGGGCAATCCGTCGGCCAGAACGGTCGCCGTGTCCATCCGCCCGTCGAAGTCGGTGTCCACCAACCGCCGGATCACGCCCAGATGATCCTCCCGACGTTCGGAGTAATCGCGCATCTCGACCACGTAGGCGGCACCGGTCTCGTCGAAGGCGACTGCCACCGGACTCATCACCCGCGGTTCAGACGCGACCAACTGCGCCTGAAATCCGGGGCGAACCGTGAAGGTTCCAGCCGCCGCGGCCGGAGCGGTGGCGGGGACGCGCGGCATCTGGGACACCGCGGCCACGGGCTCCGCCGCGACCGAACAGAGCGGGAGACAGACGGCGGCGGCAATGATCGACCAGACACACGATCCAACGGACATGCCGTCATTGCACCACGTCGCGGGCGTGGTTGTCCCGTACTTCAATATTCCCGGAATCGGGGATGTCAGGCCCGCCCGCAGCGCACGAGCCCTTTCCAGGCACCGACCTTGATCGGATTCCAGAGCAGCGACCGCAGGTAGAGGCTTCGGGCGATGGCCTTCTCCCCGTTGCGTTCATGACGCGAGGCAAAGTCCCACGCCCAATGCGACAGACACCGACGGCACAACCACCAACCCGAGACACCGGGCAAACCCGACATCCGCCGTTTCACCGTCCGGAAATACTGTTCCTCCGCTTCACGGCCGAACGAACGGTGCCGGTTCGACCCGTGCATCCGCGCCACGTAGGTCAATTGCCCGCAGAACGCGAAGGGCCGGCGTCGCGCCAGCGCCAAGGCGAAATCATAATCCTCGCCGTACCACACCGCCTCATCCAGGCCCCCGACCTCCTCCAGCCACGCCCGATCGAACAACGCGGTGAAGATGGAACCTTCATGAGACATCGCCAGATCCGGCAACAGATCGCCGTTGCGCTCCGAGATGGACGCCAGAAAATGCGGCGGCCCCTCGATCTTCTCCGGATAGACCGCCTGCCGGCCGTAGGGAATGGCCCCGGGCACCCGCTCGGCGGTCGCCAGCAAGGCCGCCACACCGCCCGCGGGCAGTTGATCGTCGGCGTCCAGGAACTGGACCCAGCGCGCGGTGGTCGCCCGCCAACCGCGGTTTCGGGCCGCACTGGGTCCGGCATTCGCCTGGGTGATGAGACGCAGCCGGGGATCGGACATCGACCGCACGACATCGGACGTCCCATCCCGCGAGCCATCATCGACCACCACCACCTCCCCCACGACAGGCCCCTGCGCGAGGGCGCTGCGCACCGCATCCGCCACGAACCGCTCGTGGTGATAGGCGGGGATGACGATGGCGACACTCGCCATGGAGCCCATGTCAGGGGGAATGCTCGGACGACTCATAATCAGCTGGCGAACCGCGGGCAGACATGAAATCCGGCATTGGTCCGACTGGCCAGAAACGATTCGGGGGACGTATGACTGCTTGCGGTGGCTTGCGTCGATGCGCGATTCCCGGCAGCCCGTTGACATCCTCGGTGCAGTACAGATCAGCAAGATGTCCACGGTCGAGCGTCTGCAGGCCATGGAGGAGCTTTGGGATTCCTTGTGCCACGGTGGCAGTGAGATGCCTTCGCCCGTGTGGCATGGAGTGTTGTCTGACAGGAAAGCTCGTGCAGCAAGTGGCGAGGCAAGGTTCCTCACTCTCGACCAACTCAAGGAGCGGCTTCGTGACACCACCCGATGATGGTCGTGGTTCTCGAGGATGCCGCCGCTGATCTCGATGCGGGCAGGCATTTTCCGCCGGGAGACCCAAAACCTCCACCACAACCCACGACCCTCGCGAAGCGTCCTACGCCCGCCGCGGCGGAGGTTTGTCCCTTGACGGTGCAAACGGCCCCCGTGCGTACTCGCCGGCGCAACAACTGTGATCTCTGTCGCCATCTGCACTCACAATCCGAGGCCGGACCTCTTCGGACGCTGCCTTTCAGCCCTTCGAACCCAGGCCACCTGCTCCGAGCCCTGGGAGGTGCTGGTCATCGACAATGCCTCCGGCACTCCCCTCACCGAGGCCGGACTGATCCCTCTGGCAGGAGGTTCCTTTCCCGTTCCCTTCCGGGTCGTCCGCGAGCCACGCGTCGGGTTGATCCACGCCCGTGGAACCGCCCTTCGCGAGGCGCGAGGCGACTCCCTTTTATTCGTCGATGACGACAATCTCCTCAACCCGCCTTACGTGGCGTGCGCGAGCCGGTTCCTCGCCGGGCATCCCGAAGCCGGGATCGTGGGTGGACGTTCCCGCGGCGAGTTTGAATCTCCCCCACCCCTCTGGTTTCCGCGCGTGGCGGAGTACCTCGCCGTCCGGGATCTCGGTTCGCAATGCGAACCCGCCCATCGTGATCTGCCGTTCGGAGCCGGGATGGTCGTCCGCCGGAAGTGCTACGAACAGGCGCTGAAGACCCCGTTTCTCCTCACCGGCCGAAAGGGCAACCAGGTCGTGTCCGGCGAAGACACCGAACTGTGCATCCGGGCGACCCGCGATGGGTGGCAGGTCTGGTACGATGGAAGCCTGGAGTTCGTGCATTACATGGAAGCCCGACGGCTCACCCTCGAGTACCACCGCAAACTCCAACACGGATTCGGCCTGGCCCGTCCCTACATCGAACTCTACCAGGCAACCGATCTAACGAACCGTCGAGGCTCCTCCCTCCGGCGAGCCCTCGGTCACTGGCGCAAGGCGGTTGCCGCCCGCAAATCACTGCCCGCCACCCTCAGCACCCAAGCCCATCTGGAGGCACATCTCGCGCAGGCTTTCGAAATGGGACTCGCCCACGGTCTCTGGACCCTGGCCACCGGACCGGCCGTCTGGAAGGCCATCGAACGGCACTACCCGAGCACGCGCACGTCCTGAGTTTCCTGCCAAAAGCGCGGGCCGCCGGGTGTCCCCGGTTCGCCGCAGCCGTGTGGCCGAAAGAAACGCAGAATCAAAAGAAGGGAACGACTGCCACCGCCTTCTGCCGACGCCTGGGACCGCGCCCATTTGGCTTCCCCTTCTTTCGTCTCCTTTCGTTCCTTTCGGCCAAT
>JBDNHZ010000316.1:0-7437 GCA_041688515.1 Verrucomicrobiota bacterium | reverse complement strand
GGACGGGAAGTTCAAGACCACCAACGTCGAGTCGGTGGCAGCAGAATCGACGCGCGATGCGGCGACACCAGCGTCTTCACGGCCCCCGCTTCTGCCGATTCCCGGGAACCACGTCGCCCAGGCTGGCGGCGTCGGCTTCACCCGCAATGCCGTCCTGATGGGAGCCGTGCTCCCCAAAATGGGCAAACCAACGCCGTCGCTTCTGCGCTACGCCGCAGCCTTACGGGATTCATTCCCGGAGAAGGTTCAGTCCGCCGCTCGCGAACCGCTCAACGCGACCGCGCTCATCTACGCGATGCTCCTCAGTGCGGACGACACTTTGCGCGCCCAGCAACTTAGGGAGATCGCCAAGCTGACCGCGCCGGGAATGCGCGACAAGGCCGCCGCTCTTTGGCCTGAAGTCACGCCCATCACCGCTCGTTCGCGCCTCCCGCTCGTCAATCTCGCCCTGCCCGCGCTGCGTCACCTGCGGCCTGACGAATTCGACCAATTCAACCAGACTTTACAATGGCTCATCGAGAGCGATGGGCAGATTCAAATCTTTGAATTCGTGCTTCAGAAAATGATCCGCCGCCACCTCACTTCGCAGTCGGGCCAAACCCGCCCGCCCTCCGTTCAATACGACACCCTCAAGCCCCTCGCACCGGATTGCAGCGTCGTGCTCTCGGCTCTGGCGAACGTCAGCAACAACAACGACGGCGAAATCCAAAAGGCGTTCTGGGCGGGCGCGAACCTTCTGGGGCCGGAAGTCAACGGGTTGCAACTCCTGCCGCACGAAGAATCCGGGCTGGAACAACTCGATGGCGCACTTGACCGCTTCGCGTTGGCCGGGCCGCAGATCAAAAGGATTGTGCTCGAAGCCTGCGTGCAGGTTGTTGGCGCAGACGGGGTACTTCAGGAACGTGAAGCCGAATTGCTCCGAGCCATCGCCGACACGCTGGATTGTCCAATCCCACCGTTCGCGGAAATCGTTGAACGTTAAACCGCCAGAAAGCGGGGTCGTGTCCTCCAGCAACAACTGCGCGGCAGTGCTTGAGGCACTGCCGGTATCGCGCAACTGTTCGACGCGCGAGTGGACGGGAAAGAGGTGACTCGTCTCGATCTCAAGGCTAAGCCGGCCCCGGATGCTTTCCTCGAGGCGGCACGGCGCGTCGGGGCGGAACCTTCGCGTGCGGTCGTCGTGGAGGATGCGATCGTCGGCGTCCAGGCCGGGCGCGCCGGCAGATTCGGCTGCGTCATTGGGGTGGATCGCAGAGGGCAGGCGCAGGCGCTGCACGATGCCGGAGCCGATGTTGTGGCACAGAGCTTGATCGCGGCCTTTTCGAGGCGCTGGCTGCGGCTGCCAAAAACTTGGCTCTGGCGGCAGTAGGCCGCATTGCTTGGCGCTGAGGGTCGTCGAGATCTGGGCCTACACCACCATCAATCCCCGTGTGCTTGGCACGCAAAAACGCGTGCGCCCGGCGATGATGACGATCGCCACCACCATCCTAGCGCTTCTCCCCGTGCTGACCTCCACTGACCGCGGATCGGATGTGATGATCCCCATGGCGATCCCCACCTTCGGCGGCATGTTGTTCGACATCGTCACTGTCTTCGTGGTACCCCTGCCCTACTGCTCGCTGGAAGAATTCAGACTCCGTCCCCGGCATCAGGAACGGGACCCGACGAGTTTCACACCCTGTGTCAGCCCCTGACGAAATGACCGGAGATTGACTATGAAAGAACACAAGCACGCAACCAAGGATAAGACCGAAACCAAGCCGGCGCGTGACGAGATCGCCAAGAAGGCCTACGCCCTCTATGAAAAAGAGGGGCGTCCGCAAGGGCACGACAAGCAGAATTGGCTGGCGGCCGAAGCCGAGATGACGGGCCACGGCTCGGATGAACACCATGGTCACGGCGATCATCATGCTCACATGGCGGCCGATTTCAGAAAACGATTATGGATCTCGCTGGTTCTGACCCTGCCGATTCTCGTCCTCTCGCCGATGCTCCAGAAGTTGGTGGGACTGAGGGATGCGATCACTTTTACGGGCGACATCTACGTTCTGTTCGGTTTCTCGTCCGCCGTCTTTTGGTTCGGCGGCTGGCCTTTCCTTAAAGGGATGTTCGAGGAGTTGAAGACCCGCAAACCGGGCATGATGACGCTCGTCTCCGTTGCGATCGCCACCGCCTATCTCTACAGCAGCGCCGTCGTCTTTGGCCTGACTGGCAAAATGTTCTTTTGGGAGCTGGCCACGCTCGTGGACATCATGTTGCTCGGGCACTGGATTGAAATGAGGTCGGTCATGGGCGCTTCCAAGGCTCTGGAGGAACTGGCGAAACTCATGCCGTCCGACGCCCACAAACTCATGCCCGACGGCAGCGTAAAAGACGTGCCACTCAGCGAGCTGACTGTGGACGACAAAGTTTTGATCAAACCGGGCGAAAAGATTCCCGCCGACGGCGTCATCGTCGACGGTGAAAGCTCGGTCAATGAAGCCATGCTCACCGGGGAATCAACCCCGACCTCCAAAAAGATCGGTGGCAAAGTCATCGGCGGATCGATCAATGGTGAAGGCTCTCTTACCATTGAGGTGAAGGGCACGGGAAAGGATTCCTTCCTCTCGCAGGTTATTGACCTCGTCAAACAAGCTCAGGAAAGCAAATCGAAAACCCAGGATCTGGCCAACATCGCCGCTCTGTGGCTCACCATCGTTGCGCTGAGCGGTGGCGCGATCACCTTGATCATCTGGCTGACTCTGATGGGAAAAGATTTTGCCTTCGCCATCGAGCGCGCCGTCACCGTCATGGTGATCGCCTGTCCGCATGCTCTAGGTCTCGCTGTACCGTTAGTCGTAGCCGTCTCAACAGCGCTCGCCGCGAAAAATGGCCTGCTGATCCGCAACCGCGTCGCGTTCGAAGGCGCGCGGAAAGTGCAGGCCATTATCTTCGATAAGACCGGCACACTCACCGAGGGGCGTTTTGGCGTGACGGACACGCTGCTGCTTTCACAGGACATCGACGAAGAAACGCTGCGTCGCTACGCGGCTTCGGTGGATGCGAACTCCGAACATCCCATTGCCAAGGCGATTGCCGCCGCTTCCGAAACAAAGTCGCCGGTGGAAAACTTCAGAGGCATTGCTGGCAAAGGCGCAGAAGGCCGGGTCGAGGGCAAAGAGATCAAGGTGGTGAGTCCGGGCTTCCTGCGCGAACAGAACATCGAGATGGCAGACAAACGCGTCGAACCACTGCAAGCGCAAGGCAAGACAGTGGTGTTTGTCCTCGTGGATGGAGCGTTGAAAGGAGCGATGGCCCTGGCCGACATCATCCGGCCCGAATCGAAGCAGGCCATCGCGGCGCTCAAGGAAATGAAGATCCGATGCATGATGCTCACCGGTGATAACAAGGCGACCGCCAAGTGGGTTTCGGATCAGATCGGACTGGATGAGTACTTCGCCGAAGTCCTGCCGCAGGATAAGGCCGCCAAAGTGAAAGAAGTCCAAGCCCGAGGCCAGTTGGTGGGCATGACCGGGGACGGAGTGAACGATGCTCCCGCATTGGCACAGGCGAATTTGGGAATCGCCATCGGAGCCGGTTCGGATGTGGCAGTCGAAACCGCCGACGTCATTCTGGTAAGAAGCAATCCATCGGATGTGGTGGCGATCCTGAAGCTTTCCCGCGCAACCTACTGCAAGATGATGCAGAACCTGGTCTGGGCCACGGGTTACAATGTCGTCGCCATTCCGCTGGCTGCGGGAGCGCTTTATGCTTGGGGTGTGCTGCTTACTCCCGCCCTAGGCGCGGTGCTGATGGCGGCGAGCACGGTGATTGTGGCCATCAATGCGCGATTGCTGAGACTGAAGGCCGAACCCCAGCCTGACGCCAAAGCTGAGCCAAAACCTGAAGCCAATCCCGACCTTAGACCCAAGGTGAAGGAAGGGACCAGACCTGAGGCCAAGGTTGATCAAAAACCTCAATCGAAATCCGAACAAGAGCGTAAACCTGAAGCCACATCCGACACCAAGCCCGAACCTAAACCTGAGCCTTCACCCGAACTCGAAGCTGTGGCTGAACCTAAATCGAAGAACGAGCAGCAGCCCGAATCCAACACACGATCCGATCTGGCGCAGCGGAGCACCAAGCGGACACATCGTCTATAGGAGAAGGGAGGCCGCCAGGTCTATTCAGCCGTTGAGGACTGGGAAACTCGCCAGCCAGGACGATCTTGAAAAAAGCCGTTTTAGCCTTGGAAAAAGCCAAAGCGCAACTCGAACAGGCAGGAGCGGATCTGCAATCCTCTGAGACCGACTTGAAAAGGTTGATCGTGGATGGTCAGGCGCTGCAATTCAAAGTGCATCTTTGGGGGGGTTATCAGAGGCCAGTAATTCGATGTGGAAATCAACCTTCCAGTGGCGGGAGATCCATGGGCGCAAGTTCCTCTATGGCGGCCCGCTCTTCATCCATCAATTCTCACACCTGTGGATCGACTTCCGGGGAATCCAGGATGTCTATAAGCGCGGCAAGGGTAGCGACTACTTCGAGAACAGTCGGCGCGCGACCTACGTCCAGCAGCAGTACGCCATTCAAAACCCCCACGCCTTCGTCGGCTACGGACCCTACTACTTGGGGCTGAGTGCGAGTGATGGCCCCGGCCCAACAGTGCGCAAGCTCGCGGGTATCAAGCGCCGCTATTTTGACCATGTGGGCCGCGGATTACCGGACGGCCCGGACGATGGGACCGTCGCCCCGTGGGCCGTGCTCGCCTCACTCCCATTTGCGCCGAAGATTGTACTTCCGACGGTTCGGGTTCGGCACTTCAAGGAGGTGTGCCCGGAAATCACGGGTAGGTACTGCTTCAAGTCCAGCTTCAACTCGACCTTCCCGCACCCGTCTCCGGGTCAGCCCGGCTGGACCTTGCAGCACCATTACGGAATCAACTTGGGTCCGGTGGTACTGGCGTGTGAGAACTTCCGCTCAGGCTTGCCTTGGCGATTGACGCGGTTTTCTCCCTATTTGGTCACGGGTTTACGTCGCGCGGGATTCTCGGACGTCTGGCTATCCAAAACCCAAACGAGGTCCGACTGATTGATGGCCATCAATCATCGGTTTAAAAGTTCAGCAGGCTCATCTCAAAATTCAGTTCCTTCACTGATTCAGGTCGTCAAAAAGACGAATTTGTAGGTCCGATTCGGGTTTTGATGTCAAGTAGAGCCATTGGGCTTCGCCCCAAATCCAGCTTACCGAACCGAGCCGTTCTCGTGTCGTAAAGGTAGGGTTTTACCCCATGGAAAAATGGCCGCTGACTGTGAAACGTATTTGGCAGTCGGTTTGTCCGGCGGTCCGTGCCGTGCAGCGATTCCGGCACTCTTGTGACACAGACGAACCTTCCCGCGCGCGGCCCTGGCGATCTAGCGGGTGACGTCCAGTCCATGGAGCAGCGACTTGGCGTTGGCCATGACGATCACGGGTGGTGGAAAACCCGACCCGCATGGCTGCGCTACCTGGCGGCGCCCGGCATCGTTGTCGCATCTGTCGCGTTGCCAATGGTGTTCACGCCGACGCTGGGGATCCGGTTTCCATTGATCACACTGTTCCCGGTGGTCATGGTGGAAGGGCTTGGCGCCCACTTCCCCGTGCCTTTCAATCTGGATCCACTCAAAAAGTGGCTTGAGCGAATGGCATGCAGGGTGGGGCAGCAAGTCAACTTATGACTCGGTTTTCTCGTCTTAGATGATCCTTAAACATCTCCGCTCAGAAACCCAGGCCCATCACTCAGCTCTGGAGTCGCGGATCCCGTTGATGGATCCGGCGCTTTCGCTCGCAGGGTATCGGCGGCTGCTGGCGCGGTTTTACGGCTACTACCTCCCGTTGGAGGCGCGGTTGGTGGCTTGGTCGAAGGCGGAAGCGCGGGGGCTCGATTATGCAGAGCGGGTGAAGGTGTCGGAGCTGGAATGTGACTTGATCGCGCTCGGCGACACGGCGGGGACCATCGCTCGGTTGCCGCGCTGCGCTGCGCTTCCTGCCCTGACGACGGAGGCGGAGGCGCTGGGATGTTTGTATGTGGTGGAAGGCTCCACGCTGGGCGGGCAGGTGATCACGCTGCAGCTGTTGAAGAGTCTCGGGCTGACGGCGGAAAATGGGGTCGCGTTTTTCAACGGATATGGCGCGGAAACCGGCCCACGCTGGAAGGCGTTCGGCGCGTGGCTCGAAGAACGCGCGTCGCAGCTAGATCAGGATGACGCCATCATCGAAGGCGCGAATGAAACCTTTCGCACGTTGGGGGACTGGTTGTTTGCAGAATAGAAAACGCCTCGCACCCACGCCGACCATTCATCCATTCACTTTCACATGAACACAGCCACCACACCGCCCATGGAACCCTTTCCGCCGTGGGCGGGTGACGCCTACAGCATCAAGCGCCACGGCGTCTCGCTCGCGAATTGCGATAGCGAGCCCGTGCAGACGCCGGGTTGCATCCAGGCGCACGGCGCGCTGCTCGTGCTGCGGATGAGCGATCTCGTGATCCTGCAGGTCAGCGAGAATGCGCGCGAGTTTCTCGGTGCCGCGCCGGAGGCTTTGCTCGGTAAATCCATCGCCGATGTCGTGTCGGCGGATGGCGCACAGCGGCTGCGCGATTTCCTGGGGAAGGAGCCGATCGACCGCAATCCGATCTACGTTTTCACCCATCCGATCGCGGATGCGGCGGTGCCGCTCGATTTCTTCGTGCATACGATCGAGGGCGTCGTGCTGCTGGAGTGCGAGCCGACCTCGCACGACACGCCGGACTATTATGCGCTGGTGAAAAAATCCATCGCCCGAATGCAGACCGCGCCGACGGTCGCAGATTTTTGCCGGGCGGCGACGGAGGAAATCCGCGACTTCACGGGGCTGGATCGGGTGATGGTTTATCGCTTCCACGCGGACTTCCACGGCGAGGTGGTGGGCGAAAGCAAGCGCGACGACATGGAGTCGTGGCTCGGCTTTCACTACCCGGCGGATGACATCCCGCGGCCGGCGCGTGAGATCTTTAAGAAGATCTGGGTGCGTCCGCTGCCGGATGCCGCGGGGCCGCCGGTGGAAATGGTGCCGCTCACCCATCCCGACACGGGCCGCCCGGTGACGATGACGCACTGCTCGCTGCGCGGCGCATCGGTGATGTACACCGAGTATCTGCAAAACATGGGCGTCGCCGCGTCGCTCACGCTTTCCATTCTGTGCGATGGGGAGCTGTGGGGACTCATCGCGTGCCATCACCTCTCGCCGACGCATTTCCCGTATCAGGTCCGCGCCGCCTGCGAATTCATGGCGCAAGTCGTCTCGCTGCAATTACGCGGGGCGGAGCAGCGCGAGGCGCTCGCGTATCGGCTGCGCATGGAGGAAGTCCACAACCGGCTCGTCGCGCAGGCGGCGTTCGATGTCGGCCTTTCCTCGCTCACCACGGCCACGCCCAATCTG
>JBDNHZ010000315.1:0-33457 GCA_041688515.1 Verrucomicrobiota bacterium | reverse complement strand
GTTCCCTGGGGGCGGGGTGCCGCCTCAAATCGGAGGGGAAGCGTCGGGTGCGGGCGGGCGGTCCATTCCCGCGTTCAACGACGCCTTGATCGCGATCACACTTTGCAAAGTGTGATCGTCCTTCCGGATGGCGGGACGCCGAGGGAGCAGTGTCCGGATGCGCCCCGTCCTGGGGTGGGGCACCGCCTCGAATCGGAGGGAAGCGTGGGGAGCGGGCGGGCTGTCCATTCCCGCGTTCAAAGATGCCTCGATCGCGATCACACTTTGCAAAGTGTGATCGCCCCCTCAGGGATCGCGTGACGCCGCTGGGGGAGTGTCCGGATGCGCCCCGCTGGTCCCTCCAGCGATCCCACCGCTTGACCGTGTCCCTGTGCCCACCTTGAATGGGCGGATGTCGTTCCAGCGGAAAACCGTGTCCCTGGCCTTGGCTTGGGTTTTCACCTTTGGCCTGGTTTCAGCGGCACCGGGCCGGCCGATTCCCAAGCCGACACCCGGACCCAACAGCCGCTCGCTCGAGACCGCCCTGGACCGATACGTGGCGACGCCGGATCCGAGCTACCGATGGAAGACGGTGGCCGTGACGGAGGTTCCCGGGGGCAAGGTGGCGTCGATCGACATGACCTCCCAGACCTGGCTCACGCCGGAGGAGGTCAATCGAACCGAGTGGAAGCACTGGGTGACGGTGGTCCGGCCGGACAACGTGCAGTCGGACATCGGGTTGCTCTTCATCAGCGGCGGGTCCAACCGGGACACTCAACCGCCGAAGCCTTCCAAGGAACTGATGCAGATCGCCGCGGCCACCCGCTCGGTGGTGATCGAACTGAAGATGGTTCCCAACCAGACGCTGGTGTTCGGCAAGGATGGTCAGGAGCGGGTGGAAGACGACCTGATTGCCTACACGTGGGACAAGTACCTGCGCACCGGGGACGAGCGGTGGCCGGCACGACTTCCCATGACCAAGGCGGCGGTGCGGGCGATGGATACGGTCACGGCCTGGACCCGGAGCGCCGAGGGCGGCGGCAAGGGGGTGGAGAAGTATGTGGTGGCCGGGGGTTCGAAGCGGGGTTGGACCACTTGGACGACCTCGATTGTCGACAAGCGGGTTGTGGCAATCTGCCCGATCGTCATCGATGTCCTCAACATGGAGCCTTCGATGATCCATCATTATCAGGCGTACGGGTTCTACGCCCCGGCGGTGGGGAACTACACCGAGCAAGGGATCATGAACTGGCTGGGGACTCCGGAGATGAAGGCTCTCCAGCGGATCGAGGATCCCTTCTTCTACCGGGAGCGGTTGACCCAGCCGAAGCTCATCCTGAACGCCTGTGGCGATCAGTTCTTCCTGCCGGATTCCTCCCAGTTCTACTTCGATCGGTTGCCGGGAGAGAAGCACCTGCGTTATGTCCCCAACGCGGATCATTCCCTGCGGGGCAGCGACGCCTACGAGACCCTGGCTGCCTGGCAGTGGGCGATGGTCAATGGCAAGAAGGTTCCGGATTTCACGTGGAACCGTCAGTCCGATGGCCAGGTTCGCGTGGTATCCGCCCAGCGGCCCAAGGCGGTCCGGCTCTGGCAGGCGAACAACGGCACGGCCCGGGACTTTCGATTGGAAGTGATCGGACCGGCCTGGTGGTCGCGCACCCTCGAGGCCGAAGGCGACGGCAGCTACGTCGGTGGGATCGGCTCCCCGAGCTCGGGTTGGAGCGCGTTCCTGCTGGAGTTGAGCTTTGATATCGGAGCCCCCGTCCCGATCAAACTGACCACGCCGGTCTGGGTGACACCGGACACGTTGCCGCATGCGGCTCCGAAGCCGACGGTTCCCAAGGGATTCCTGAGGCGCTGAGTGCGGAAAGACGTCCTGCCAAATGGGGGCTGGAACTGGGACGGGTTCGACCCGTAGCCTGCTCGCTTCTAACTGAATGAGTCGCCGTGGAAGGTCGGATGAAGTCTGGGATGATCGTCTGGAACGGGCCATCGAATGGCTGGTTCTCGGATTGATCGGCTATGGGGCGTTGATCTTCGGCGGCGTTCGGACCACCGAGTTGGCGGTATTGACGGGCCTGGCAGGTCTGGCGTTGGTGCTGTGGCTGATCCGGCTCTGGCTGGGCAGCACACGGCTCCTCCTGCATCCAGTGCTGTTGCCCATCCTGCTCTTCATCGCCTATGCCGGTTGGAGGGCGGGAACGGCGGATGTGGCCTACGTCGCGCGGCAGGATCTCTGGTTGATCGTCGTCTATGCCGTGGTCTTCTTCGTGGGGCTCCACAACCTGAATGGGCAGGATGCCCTCCAGAGGATCACCACGGGGCTGGTCGGGCTCGGGACCCTGTTGTCGCTGTATGCGGTGGGCCAGTTCCTGAGCCAGAGCGAAGGCGTGTTGTGGCTGGAGCGGCCGGCGCAGTATTTCCGTCGGGCCGGAGCAACCTTCGTCAATCCCAACCACTTTGCCGCACTGATGGTCGTCCTGCTGCCGCTGGCGCTGGCGCAGACCTTTCTGGGGAGGACCAAGGGGCCCATCCGGGTGTTCCACGGGTATGCGGCCGCGATGATGGCCGCGGGCCTCGCCGTGACCATGTCCCGCGGTGGGTGGCTTGCCGGGGGCTCCGTGTTGCTGACCTTTTTCGTCTGGCTGCTGCTCCGGCGTCGGCAGATGCGGATTCCGGCCTTGGTGGGTCTGGCGGTGGTGGTGGTCGGGGGATCAGTTTTCCTCTCGATCAGCGGCAAGGCGCGGCAGCGGATTCAGGGAGTGAGTGAGCAGGGCACATCGGACAGCGGCAATCGCGGCCCGCTGTGGAAGCCCGCCTGGGCCATGTGGAAGGATCATCGATGGACCGGGGTTGGCCCCGGACATTACGACGTCCGGTTTCCCCAATACCGCGACCACACGATCCAGACCAGCCCGGGATACGCCCACAACGAGTACCTCAACACCCTGGCTGACTACGGGCTGATCGGCGTGGGATTGGTGGGAGTGGGGGTTCTGGGCCTCGTCGGGGGGGTCCTCCTGTCGCGAAAATACGTGGAGCGAGGCATCGGTGACCTGGGAGACAAGGGAAGCAACCGGACGGCATTCTTTGTGGGGGGCAGCATTGGGATGGTCGGAATCGCCATCCACAGTGCGGGCGACTTCATCCTCCACGTCCCGGCGCTCGGCCTGGTGACCGTGACCGTGGCTTCGATGTTGGCGTCCACCGTCCGGTTTGCCAGTGAGCGCTGGTGGCACACGCCGCGCTGGTGGAGTCGGGTGCCGGTGACGCTGATGGGAGCATCCGCGCTTTGGGTTCTGGTGCCGCTTGCGTGGAAGGGCTACCGGGAAGGGTTGCACCTCAACCGCTCGGCGCTGGCCTCACAGATCAGTCCTGCCCTGATCGAGCAATTGAAGTCGGCGGCAGCGGTGGTTCCGGACAATCCACGAACCGTCCTCGAGATCGGGGAGAACTTGCGGCGTCTGAGCTTTTCCGGTGAGGCCCGGTGGGAGGAACAGGCGCGTGAGGCGATCCAGTGGCTGACCCAGGCCCAGGCGTTGAATCCACACGATCCACTGGTTCATGTGGCTCTCGGGCTGACGTGGCACTGGGTGAATGAGCCAGTGAAAGCCACTCGAGAATTCGAGAAGGCCATGGATCTGGGCCCTCGGAATGTGGCGGTGGCGAATCACTACGCCTGGGATCTCCTCCAACAGGGACGGGTCCGCGCCGCCCGAGCCATTTTCGATCAGTCCCTCGCCTGGAACTCCTGGGACAACTGGTTCGCCCGGCGGCATGTGGAAGACATTGATCGCGGCCGTTGGAAGGAAGCGAAGCAGCCGTAAGGGAAACGGACTGGAGAACACGGACTCGCAGAGGGCGTCCCGAGGAACGGGACTCGGACTCGTGGAAGTCGTCCCTCCAGTGCTTGGTCCCTACAGAGTACAGGAGTTCGTTCAGGGAAGCTTCTTCAGGTAGAGATCCTTGAACTGGACCTTCATCGGGGGGCCGACATGGATCTGCAAGGCGAGGACGCCAGACTTGGCAGCCTTGGCGGGCTGGGCATCGACGACGTCGACCATCGTCTTGCCGTTGATGAAGTGCATCAGGTGATTGCCGTCGGCGACGATCAGGTACTCGTTCCAGTCCTCGTGCTTGATGTACTGCTGCAGCTCGGGGCCCTTGGCGACCTCATTGACGAGGTTGACCTTGGTCTGGCCGTTTTCCTCGGTGATCCGGGTGCTCTGACCGCGGAGGGCAAGGATGCCGCGCCCGCGTTCTTCGTAGAGAATGCCCGAGTAGGTCTTCCCGGCTTCCATGTCCGCCTGATAGCCACCGACGATGGCCTTGTCCGCGTCGACCACCTGGCTCCGATATTGAACGCCCGAGTTGCCGTTGAAGATCCGGTAGTGGAAGCGGAGCTCGAAGTTGGCAACGGTGCCATTGGTCCAGACCAGGAAGGTGTTGTTCTGGATGGTGCGGTCCTTGGTGGTGAAGCCGGTGATGGCACCGTCTTCGACCGTCCAGTGGCCGGGGATGCCGGCCCAGCCGGTGAGGTCCTTCCCGTTGAAAAGCGGGATCGAACCTTCCCGCTCGTTGGCCACGACCCGGGGCGTGAGCTTGCAGCCAGTAAACGTCAGGAGGCCGAGGGTCCCGACCAGCAGGCCCAATCGGGAATAGGTGCGCAGAGAATGCATTGAAGTCCTTTGTCTTCCGGAATCCATCGTGGGGTCAAGTCGGGCGGTGCGTCGGCCTACTTCTTCTTGAAGACCTTCTTCAGGTTGGCGAGGCCGTCCACCGCGATCTCGTCACGGGTGGGTTCGATCCGCCGCCAGATGGCGGCGGCCCGGGCGATGACCTTCACATCGGTGGTGAAGGATTCGATCACCACATCTCCCTGGTAACCGATGGACTTGAGGGCTCCGGCGATCTCCTTCCAGTTGAGGGAGTCGCCACCGGGAGTTCCACGGTCGGTTCCGCAGGCGTGGAAATGGGCGAGGAGTTTGCCCGCCTTCTTGATCGAAGCCGCCTGATTCTTCTCCTCGATGTTCATGTGGAACGTGTCGAGGTGAAGCTTGAGGACCTTCGATTTGACGGCCTTGATCAGCTTGAGACCCTGGTCACAGGTGTTGAGGAAGTCGGTTTCGAACCGGTTCAACGGTTCAACGCAGATCTGGATGCCCTTGGACTCGGCGTAGGCGCAGAGTTCCTTGAGGTTCTTCACCACCAGCGCCCATTCGATCTTCTGCTGGGCGGGTTCCACGGCATCCGCTTTGCCGACCACGCTGTAGACGGGACCGATGACGGACGGACAACCCAGGATGACCGCCTGATCGATCAGGAGTTTGCAGTAGGTCATCGCCGTCTGCTGTTCCTCCGGCGTCCCCCGGAAATCACGACCGGCACCCATGCAGGCGCAGATGGATCCACAGGCGAGCCCCGCTTTGTCGAGGGCAGCCCGGACCTTCACCGGGTCGATGTGGGCCGGGTCTTCGATGGGAAGTTCCACGGTGTCGAATCCCCACTTCTTGAACTTGGCGAACAGCTTGGTGCTGTCGGTCGTGAACGGGGAGACGAACAGGAAGGAATTGATGCCGAATCTCATGGTGTGAACGAGGCAAGGGTCACTGGAGGACAGTCGGAAAGTCAATCGGGGGGCAGCAGTGGGATCAGGGTCTGGGCGGATCAATGTACCGCTCGGACAACCACTGGAGGTCGCGATTGCGCTGACCGCCGCTCGCGGGGGCAGGAGCGTTGCCGCTTGGGTTTTTGAGCGTCGGAGTAGTGGGTTCGATCCAGCGCTTCAGTTCGCTGTGGCCGTCGGCAAAGCTCATGCTGGCCGATCCACCGTGTCGCACGGCGGGGTAGTTCTGCCAGACGGGCTCGTTGACGCGGACGGCAAAGTATCCGTCATCGATGGTGAAATGGCTTTCGTCGATGAAGACGAAGGCCTGCGACGGGCCGGGCCGGTTGATCTGTCCGAGCTTCTTGTAGGCGGGAGCGCTGCTGGGATTGGAGCCGAGGATGATGGGCTGGACCTGGCCACCCGACTCGGTGCCACCGTGCATTTGGCCACTGATTGAGAAGCTGCGCGCGGGTTGCAGGTTGAGTTCGCGACTCCGGGAGAGGGCGTACACCACCTTTTGGCCCGGGCAGGAATAGATCCTGGTCGAGGAGTTGTACTTGAACAGGAGCCCGCGCTGCAGGGTGCCGACGTTCGTGGCCCCAGGCAGGTCGTAGGCGGCGGCGGAGCCCGTACCATCGATCCATGCGTTCCTGGAACCGAGGGCGTTGGGAACCATGACGTCGTTGAAATCGACGGCGTACAGTTGCCAACAAAGGCCCAATTGCTTGGCATTGTTGACGCAGGCAATCGATTGGGCCTTGGCTTTGGCCTTGGAAAGGGCGGGCAAAAGCATTCCCGCCAGAATCGCAATGATCGCGATGACGACCAGCAATTCAATCAGGGTGAATCCGCGCAGGCGGTGGCTGGGAGGCGATACTTTCATGGCAGCAAAACAAAAAGGGGTAACGTTCGCTTGTATCTACGGTGGAGCACGCAGGTTGGACAGAGCAAAGTTGGCTCGCCGACTCCCCGATGGCGGTTTCACGAGCCCTGGAGGGCAAGCCTCCGGATGGGCGAGCTCTGGGAGTCCGAAAATCCGGAGGTCAGGAATGGGGACTCGGATTACTCGTCCCGCCGAAACTCGTCTCTCCGATTCCTGCCCCTCCGAAGCTTGACCTGAGGAGTCCGGTCCTATTCCTCGATCCCGGGATAGACCACCCGGTAGAACTCTTCGCCGTCGCGCCGCAGATCGAATTCGTAGGAGGCAACCCCCCGGAGGATGGTGGGGCGAACTTCGATCGGTTCCCATTGCGGAGCCGCGGCAAAGTTCCGGATTTTCTGCACTGCCGGCAGCAGGAGGGCAATGGGTTCCCCTTCGGGATCGATCGGGATCGGGAAACGCATCGTGAGACGTCCCGGCCCCCCCCCTGGCGGTTGGTCTACGCCCACCGAGATCTGCGGAAGCGGTGTGAACCCAACGTCGAGGGTGTAGGAGGACGGACTGGTACTGCGCAGTGCGTCATCCCGTGAGACAAGGACGAAGTAGGTCCCCGGGCTGAGCAGATACTCCGCGACTTCCGGGCGGCGGCGGGACTTGCCCGCCATGGGACGTCGAGGTGCCAGGTTCCGGTCGTAAACCACGAAATCCACGTCGTCTCCCGGGTTTACCGCAAGCCGGACCTGGACGTATCCAGTCGCCGGTACCGCGAAGGCGTAGATGCGTTCCGCGACATCGCCCGCATCGGCGACCGAGCCGGAGTCCGCACTGCCGATGGAGCCGGTGACCTGAACGGGTGGGATGAGCACTGGGGCGCCCTGGAGGGCCGAACCCGTGGGAAGATTGCCCAGCTTGCCCGGTCCGGCCGGGGATCCGGGGGTGGTGCCACCCAAGGGCGGAGTCAGAACCTGGAACAGGGCGCCCTGCGGAAGTTCGGCCCGGAGTTGGCGGACTTGGGGACCGGTGGAGGTAGAGGCGAACTGGAGATTGTTGAAGTACATGGGAACCGCCGGGCCATGACCCGGTGTGGGGTAGGTCCTCATGACGTGGAAGTGCAGGTGGGGTCCCGAGGACGAACCACTGTTGCCGACCAACCCCAGCGCTTGCCCAGCCGTCACCTGATCTCCGAGGTTCACCTGAACGGTCCCGGTGATCATGTGGGCGTAGAAGCTGAATTCGCCATTTCCGTGGTTGATGATCACCGAGTTGCCGCCGCCACCAGACGCCGGGTCCCGTGTACCAACGGGGAAGTTCTCGGGATCTCCATCCCTCGAAAACACCACCTGACCCGCGGCAATCGCGGAGACCGGCGCTCCGTAGATCAGCGAGGCCTCGTTGAAATCCTTTGCCTGATAGTTGGCCTGCGGATCAAAGCCGGGTGCGCCACTCCACTTGGTGCGGAGTTGGTTCAGGTTGAGGCCGGCCGAAGGCCTGCGGCTGCTCTTGGTAGCCGTGTCGAACATGACAATGTCCAACGCATAACGTTGGCTTGGATTGCCGACATGGTTCTGTCCGAAGTGATGGCTCTGCGAGACGCGCAGGAGGACGGGTTGCGGGCCCACCCAATTGCCCAGCGGGAACTGGAAGTTGTTCCGGTTGCGCTCGAATGGCTTGGGCTGAGCCCCGGCGAATACCACCGACCCCGGGATCTCCTTGAACTGAATCACGACATCCACCCGGGCAGGAGCTGACTTGGGATCGAAGCCGGGAAAGGGTGGATTCTCCGCGTCCCCCGCGAAGGGGAAGTCCAGAAGATCTGTTCTGACGACCGCGTTGGTGGGAACCGTCACCCCGGGATTCAGGGAGCCATTGAAATCCAGGCGGGCGAAGGCCCAACGGTAGGGATCCGTCTTGATCGGATCGTCGACGGCGACTTCCGCCCATCCTCCGACAATGATGTCTCCCACGTCCCCTGCGTAGAGGATGCCGGCCCCCACCGCCGTGGCCTGCGATCCACCGCCCAGACCGGGAATGGTCCGGCGTCCGTCCTTGCTGAAGGTCGGATCCAAGGTGCCATCCGACTTGAGGCGGGCGACGGCGAACGCCCGGCCGGCTCCAGAGGTGGCGTGGCCGGTCAGGATGACCCGGCCGAAGAAGTCCTCGATCGCCCCCACGGGCGAGGAGTCTTCCGTCCCCGGGAAGGAGAAGGTGACGCGGCCTCCCGTCCCGAAGTCCGGGTCCAGCGAGCCGTCATCGAGAAGGCGGGCGACCCCGAACCGATCGTTTCCGTCGAGATCGACCACCCTGCCTGCAAGCAGGATTCGCCCCGAGTTGAGGAGGACCAGCTTCGCTGCGTGCGAGGCGGTTGAGCCGGGGAACTGAATGATGCTGAACCCAGCCGACCCGAATTTCTCGTCCGGAAGGCCATCGTCTCCCAGCCGCGCGACCCACATCCGACGCGACCCATCCACGGTGGTATGTCCCGCCACCAGAACGCGTTCAATGGAGTCTGCAGCGATCCCAAAAGCCTGGCTTGCCGTGCTTCCCGGAACGTTCAGGATCGTGTTGCCAGCACCTCCAAAGCTGGGATCGGGAACCCCGTTCGGCGTCAGCCGCGAGGCAAAGGCCTTCTGAGTGCCGTTGACCGACGCCCAGCCGGCCACCACCACCCGGCCGTCGTCGTCCCGAGCGATGTCTTCGGCGAGGGCGAATCCGCCGAGTGACCAGGTGGCGACGCCATCGCCTCCGCCAAAGGCCAGTACTTGTACGCCGTTGGTGTCGAACCGTGCGACGAACGGATTCGCCAACCCTCCAACGGTTCCGCCGGAAACGAAGATTCCAGCTCCGGCATCCACTACCAGACCACGGGTGGCTCCCTTGACGGGTGTGACCACGATTCCGTTGCCGCCATTCTGGCCGTCAAAGGAGGAATCGGTGCGTCCGTCCTGACGGAACCGCCCCAGTACAACCGTGCTGACCCCGTCGCCGCCCCGCCCTGAGCCCACGGTCCAAGTCCGACCGTCGTTCGCTGTCACCAGATCCGTCAGGCGGTCGAAGGTCAGTTCGGGCAGATCCACCAAGGAGATGCCATTGATGAAGGCCGAGGAGTTGAAGGCCGATCGAGCGGCAAACTCCGATGGAGAGAGGGGCGCCGAACTGCTCAGCGATCCAGCGGAGTCAAAGAATCGAACCTGGCCCGAAAGAAAATTGAGCTCACCGGGAGTCTGGTTGGAGAAGCCAAATCGATAGTCAAGCCGGGCACTCAACGGCATGAGGGGCAGGATCGGATTCAAATCGCCATCCGGTTGGCTGGCGGGAATCAGTGGATGCGTGGTGGAAACCTGCGCGTTCAGCGGGATCGGGGCCAGCGTCAGGACGACGAGGAGCGCGGATCCTGCCCCGGGGAGGAAGCGATTCATTTCCTGTTACAAAGGAAACGAAGGGCCAAGGTTACGCGTCGGTGGAGGCTTAAAAAAAAGCGGCCTTGGGGGTGACACACGGATTACACCGCCCAAGGCCGCCAACGCGCCCACTCAGGCGCGTTAAAAGAGAAAAGAGGAGATGCGTAGATGAATACCGGGGGCGATCCCCCTTGACAAGTCTCAAGGCAAGGTTTCGTCAGAGAGTTATTCGCAGGTTGTTCGCCTAGCGGGCTTGCTTGATCCGACCCATGGAACTCACTCGTTGGATAGTGGGAGGCGCGCGAGAAATTCTAAAATGTCAATAAATAACGTTAATTATCGTACTTCTTCGACGTGGGATGGCTTCGGCGGAGCCAGACCATCACCAATCCGAGGTCGGCAGGCGTCACACCCGAAATCCGGGAGGCCTGTCCCACAGTCGCAGGGCGGATCTTCCCCAGCTTGATGCGCGCTTCCGTCCTAAGGCTGGCAACCTTCTCATAGTCAAAGTCGTGCGGAATCAACTGATCCTCCAATCCACGAAAGCGATCCACCTCCGCCTCCTGACGTCGGATGTAGCCCGCGTACTTGATCTCAATCTCCACCTGAAGGCTCACCTCCGCGCTGAGGTCTTCTCGACGTCCTTCCAAGCCGCAGTAGCTGATCTCCGGGCGACGTAGGGCCTGAGCCAAGGTATCTGAGCCGATCCGAGTCTTCTCCAGCCGATCCATTTCCTCCGTAATCTGGGCTTGTTTGAGGGAAACCCGGTCCATCAGCCGTCCGGGGAGCAATCCAGATTCGTAGCCAATCTTGGAGAGCCGGAGATCGGCGTTGTCCTGTCGAAGGAGAAGGCGGTGCTCCGCCCGACTGGTGAACATCCGATACGGTTCCAAGGTTCCCTTGGTGACCAGGTCATCGATCAATACGCCGATGTAGGCTTGATCGCGTCCGAGTACCAGCAGGGGCCTGCCTTTTACCCGGAGGGCGGCATTCATGCCGGCCATCAGCCCCTGAGCGGCCGCCTCTTCGTAGCCGGAGGTCCCATTGATCTGACCTGCCAGAAAGAGATTGGCACACCGCTTGGTTTCCAGGGTCGGCTGGAGCTGGGTGGGGTGAACGAAGTCGTATTCAACCGCGTAAGCTGGCCGGAGGATTTCCGCGTTCTCGCAGCCGATGATGGATCGGACCATCTGAATCTGGATCTCGAAGGGCAACGAGGTGGAGAAGCCGTTGACGTAGATCTCATCGGTGGAGATCCCCTCTGGCTCCAGGAAGATCTGATGATTGGGCTTGTCCGCGAATCGAACGAACTTGTCCTCAATGCTGGGACAGTAGCGCGGTCCCACACCTTCGATGACCCCGGAGTACATGGGAGATCGGTGCAGATTGGCCAGGATGAGTTCCCGGGTGAGATCCGTGGTGTAGGTGATGTAGCAGGGGTGCTGCCCCTCAGCCCGGGCGAGAATCGAGCCGGGCGGGTATGCACTTGGCCGAACACCGCGGGAATGTTCCACGTGGAACGTTCCCGGAGCAGGAATCGAACGACTTCGCTCCAGTTGATCCAACGGGTCGTCCCAAAGTTCTTCCTTCCAGTAGCTGAACCAGGGGATCGCCTCATCGCCCGGTTGGAGGCCACAGCGGGTAAAGTCGATCGATTGTCGCACCAGACGCGGGGGTGTTCCGGTCTTCAATCGTCCCAGCTCCAATCCAAGCTCCGAAAGGGACGCGGATAGCCCCATCGCCGCGGACTCGCCCGCCCGGCCACCGGACTGCTGGTTCGACCCGATGTGCATCAGTCCCCGAAGAAACGTCCCAGTGGTGATAATCACCGTACGAGCGTGGTATTGGACCTCCAGGGTGGTTTCGACGCCGTAGGCCTGAAGATCTCGGACGAGAAGCCGCTGAGTCTGTCCCTGCTTGATGTCGAGGTTGGCCTGCCGCTCACAGAGCCACTTTAACCGGAACTGATACGCCTTTTTGTCGCACTGGGCTCTTGGTGCCCAGACGGAAGGTCCCTTCTTGGTGTTGAGCATGCGGAACTGAAGTCCCGTCATGTCGGTGTTCCTGCCCATCTCGCCACCGAGCGCGTCAATTTCCCGAGCAAGATGTCCTTTGGCCAGCCCTCCGATCGCCGGGTTGCAGGACATTTGCCCAAGGGTGTCGAGGTTGATCGAGAGCAGGAGGGTGGAGCATCCGATGCGGGAAGCCGCCAAAGCCGCTTCAACCCCGGCATGTCCTCCCCCCACCACAATCACGTCATACTGCTTTGGATAGACGAACGCCATGGGAGGGCAGCCTACGGTCCGAGGGGCGCGGCCGCAATCGGGGTGTGCCCCTGCACATGGGTGCAATGCGATCTGCCTTGTCTGGCAATCCTGATCGTCTGCGCTTTGCAGGCACGGTCTTAAAGGAGGTTCCACGTGGAACAGTGGCGACCACCTCCGGTGACCGCCCCCCGGGCGCGATTGGCCCTCCTCTTCTGGACCGCGATGAGGCCCCCAATCGCGAGCGCCGGTGGGGCCTTTCGCCGCAACTCTTCTCAAGACCTGCGGGTTCAGCGGGCGGACAAGGGGTACCGATGCCAAACGGTCCGTGCTACCGAACTGCAACAGGCTTGAGGGCCGGACCTCGTGAATCGGGTGGATAGGATCGCTTACACTCCAAAAATCGAGACTGCCTGCCGCCAGATCACCGCCAATCGGGCGGTCCTTCGGCGCCATGCGGCAACAGCGATCCAACATTGCGGACGCGGTTGGGCGCATCTTGACCCTGCCCCAGATCAGTTGGGCGGTGACACAAACCTGGGTAGCTGCCGAGGTGAGGAGGTGGATCCCAGTCGGGCGTGGGCAGCATCAAGATGCGCCCGACGCGGTTGCCGGGACGGGATCCAAGGCCCGTGACCGTGCCGCCATCATCGATTGCTAGGGGGTCCTGTCCTTGAGATGAGGGATCGGAGGCTGAGGTGGGGGAGTCGGATGCAGCATTGCGCGCCGACGCCATTTGGCGAACACGGCCAGATTCAGGAAGTGCATCCCCCCGAGAATCAGCATGACCGAGCCGACCTTGGTCGCGACCGCTTCAAGGGCCTCTTGGAGGTTGTCGGCCTTTGCGGCGTATTTTAGGGCCAACGCGACGTATCCGATGTTGATCAGGTAGAATCCAACGATCAGCAGGTGGTTGACCGAGTCTGCCAGAGCGGCGTTGCCATGGAAGCTATCGACAAGGAACTGGCGACCATTTCGGTGAAGGGTGCGTGCAACCCAGAGGGTGATCGCAATGCTGATGGCGAGGTAGGCGAGGTAAGTGCCAACGATGTAGTTCATAGAGTGACCGATCTCATTTGCTTGGGTTCTGTCACGACAGAAATGACAGATGTTGGTGTCGGCTGTCAACGGAGCAATGCGGACGTTGCCCCCTCTGCGCATCAGAGAAGGAAGAGTCCCAGTAACCTTTCCTGCTATTGAATGTAGAGATGGGCATGGCCCGCCTGACCCAACAGCGACAGCCCCAAGGCTTTTCCTTGATCGAGCTTTTGGTGGTGATCGCCGTCCTCGGAATCATTGCGGGAACCGTGGGGGCAGCCTCCGGAAGGGCCTACGCCCGCAGTCGGACCTCCGGATGTCTCTCGAATCTTCGGCAATGGGGGACAGCGACCTTTCTCCATCTGACGGACCATGAGGATCGATTGCCCTTGGATGGTGCTCCAAACGGGATCTCGACCCGGGACGCGTGGTATGTCGACCTCCCTCGGTCCATGGGCAGGAAAGCCTATCCGGACGAAGGATCGTGGCGGACCAATGCGGCCGCGCCTTTGCCACAGACGATCTGGCTCTGCCCCTCGAATCGACGGCGAAGCAACGGACGAATCCTCTTCCACTACACACTGAATCGCAGGGCCAACGGGTCCGGAGAGGAACGGCGGGAGACGAGGTACACCAGCATTTCCAGCCCTGAATCCATGGTCTGGCTCTTCGACAACGGCAAGCTGGCCGCCGTGGCGGCAGAGGGAAACGTCCATACCAATGCCCATGGCAATGGCGCGCATTTCCTTTTCCTGGATGGCCACGTGCAGCGGATCGCCAGCACCGTCTACTGGGACGCGCGCAAGGGCAGGGCGATGACCCATCCGGTGGGAATGCGATGGACGCCTTGAGGCCATTGGAATGCATCAATCGGGGGATGCCAGCGGGAGCCTGCCAGACCATAATGCCGGCATGGATGTGACGCGGACGGCGTTTGGAAGCTGGAACGGCGGGAGGTTCATGCATTTCGGGCAGGGCCTCGATGAGGCGCGCTGGGAGGGATCGGTCCGGCGGGCCTGGCAGGCGGGGATCCGGACGTTTGTGACGGCGGATGTGTACGGACTGGGAGAAGCGGACAAGCTTCTGGGGAAGGTCCTGAAGGAATTTCCACGGGACAGCTACAGCCTGGTGGGGGCGGTAGGACACGACTTCTACGCGGCCCGTCGGGATGGAGCGAAGGGATATCCGCGCTTCACCGATCCGGCTCTGCGAAGCGCGGCGGAGTACCGGAGTTACGTGCGGATGGCGGTCGACAAATCCCTTGAGCGTCTGGGTGCCGAACGTTTTGACCTCCTGCTGCTGCACAATCCGGACTCCACCGGATATGGCAGCGATGCGGTGTGGGAGGCATTGCGAGGGGTGAGAGACGAAGGCCTGACGGAGCGGTTGGGAGTGGCACCGGGGCCCGCGAATGGTTTCACGCTGGATGTGATCCAGTGCTTCGACCGATTCCACGAGGTGATCGATTGGGCGATGCTGATCTTGAGTCCGTTCGAGCCTTGGCCGGGCTCGTTGGCGCTGCCCGCGGCGGCGGTGTACGACATCGGGGTGATGACCCGGGTCGTCGATCATGGAGGCATCTTTCACGATGATGTCCGGCCTGGGCATCGGTTTGGGCCTTCGGATCACCGATCGTTCCGGCCGCCGGGCTGGGTGGAGGCCGGATTCGCCCGGCTGGAGCAGTTGAGGCCGATCATCGAACGTCATCAACTGACGCCGCTGCAGTTTGCCTGTGCCTGGAACCTTCAGCAGCAAGGGGTGAAATGCGTGGTCCCGACCTTGATCCAGGAGGTTTCCGACGGATCCAAGGCCATCGAGCAGAAGGTGGATGAACTGGCCCAGCTTCCGGACGTACGTTTCGACGAGAGTGAGCTTCAACAGATCCGTTCCGTGGGTGACAACACCGGCTGCATGCAGCTGAAGGGCGCCAACCCGTCGCATGACGGAGATCCTGAGCCGGATCGCTGGAGTGTGAGTGCCGATCTGGCGGCAACCGGGGCACGCTGGAACGTGAACCCGACTGCGGATCTGACGTATCGGCATCCGTAGCGCCTGGGGTTGGTACCCGGATGGCCTCTAAATGCGTCGATTACACCCATACAACGGAAAAATCGCGTTGCTTCCGTGCCGGCTCTGGCTAGCCTCGCACTCCATGTTTCCGGTGGTTCAGCTCGTAGTATTCGTAGCCGTCCTTCGGGACTGATGCGATCTACGGTGCTGCTCAGCCGGCTCCCGGGTCGCCCGCAGTCCCTCCAAGGACGCGGGTTTTCGATTTTCGGGAGGCGCTGGCAAGTGACGTGCGGTGCGCAGATCCGGGAAGCGAACCAAGAGCAGACCCGGATCAACCGCAACGCACGCAGAGCGCAACCAGGAAGGTACCATGCAGCGACATACCATCTCCGTCCTCGTCGAAAACAAATTCGGCGTCCTGACCCGTGTGACCGGTCTTTTCTCCGGTCGCGGCTACAACATCGACACATTGAATGTTGGGCCAACTCATGACGAAACCCCGAGCCGGATGACCATTGTCACCCGGGGGGATGACGCGACGGTCGAGCAGATCGTCAAGCAACTCGACAAGCTCATCGACACGGTAAAGGTGATTGCCTACCGCAAGGGTGGGTATATCGACCGCGAACTGGTCCTTCTCAAGGTGAAGGCGGATCCGCAGAACCGGGCCGAAGCTTGCCAGATGGCAGAGCTTTTCCGGGCGAAGGTGGTCGATGTCCAGCCGGACAGCCTGACCATCGAGATCACCGGGGGTGAGGAAAAGATCGAGAAGTTCATCACGCTGATGAGGGACTTCGGAATCCTCGAGTTGACCCGTACCGGGCAGGTGGCCCTCCCCCGAGCCTGACCCCCGGCACCCCACGACCGCATTCTCCGTTTTAAGGAATCCAAAAGAATCTCACTATGGCCAAAGTCTATACTGACAAGGACGCCGATCTGGGCGTGTTCAAAGGCAAAACCCTCGCCGTGCTCGGCTTCGGCTCCCAGGGCCACGCCCATGCGCTGAACCTCAAGGAGTCCGGCGTCAACGTCATCATCGGGCTCTACGAAGGCTCCAAGTCCATCGCGGTTGCGAAGGACAAGGGATTCGAAGTCTATTCGACTGCGGAAGCGGTTAAGCGCGCCGACGTGATCATGGTGGCGCTTCCCGACACCAAGCAGCCGGCCTGCTACGAAAAGGACATCGCGCCCAACCTGAGCAAGGGTAAGACCCTCCTGTTCAGCCACGGCTTCTCCATCCATTACAAGACCATCGTCCCCCCCAAGGACATCAACGTTATCCTGGTTGCTCCCAAGGGACCCGGTCACATCGTTCGGCGGCAGTACACCGAGGGCAAGGGTGTCCCCAGCCTGATCGCCATCTACCAGAATCCCGGCAAGGACGCCAAGAAGGTGGCGCTCGCTTGGGCGAAGGGCATCGGCGGCACCCGAGCGGGCGTCCTCGAGACGACCTTCAAGGAAGAGACTGAAACCGATCTGTTCGGCGAACAGACCGTCCTGTGTGGCGGTTGCAGCGCGTTGGTCCAGGCGGGCTTCGAAACGCTGGTCGAGGCGGGTTACTCCCCCGAGATGGCCTACTTCGAATGTCTTCATGAGCTGAAGCTCATCGTCGATCTGATGAACGAGTCCGGCATCAGCGGCATGCGCTTCTCGATCTCCGAGACGGCCAAGTGGGGCGATGTGTCGGTCGGTCCGAAGATCATCGATGCGTCGGTCAAGAAGCGGATGAAGGCCGCCTTGAAGGACATCCAGAACGGCAAGTTCGCCAAGGACTGGGTCCGCGAGTATCAGACCGGATACAAGCGCTACAACGCGCTGCTGGCGGCCGGCCAGAAGCATCCGATCGAGAAGACGGGTGCCAAGCTTCGCGCCCTCATGCCCTGGATGCAGAAGCGCAACACCGGCGGTGCCCAGGCCGCCTACTGAACTCCCGCAACCCGGTCTCCGGGTCGCCGCATCACCCTCTCCTCCTGCCCCACGGTAGGGGAGAGGGTTTTTCGTTCCGGGGCTGGACGCGCCCTCGAGAAATGGGATGCGCAACCCCCGGGATGACACCAAAGTCTCCCCGGGGACGACGACGACTGAATCCTGCTGGATCGGTCGGCGTCCCCACATGCTGCATGGCCGTGCGACTTCATTCTTCCTCCGATTGGCCGCGGGCGCTGTCCCGGGTCATCGCCGTGATCGCGCTCACGGGCTTGGTCTGGGCGGATCCCTACAAGGACCGGGTTCGTCCGATTCTGGTGGAGTACTGCTTCGACTGCCACGACGACGACACGCAGAAGGGCGGGGTGAATCTGGCGCGGTTTGACTCGGTCCGAAGCCTCCACAGCGATCCCAGGCTGTGGGAATCGGCGCTCCGTCAGATTCAGGAGAAGTCGATGCCGCCGCGGAACAAGAAGCAGCCCGAGGGCACGGAGTTCCATTCGCTGATCGATCACCTCGAACAGGTGCTGGAGAATCCCGACCCCGCCTGGCTGCCACGGGACCCGGGTGTGAAGATCCCGCATCGGCTCAGCCGCAACGAATACAACAACACCGTCCGCGACCTCCTTGGTGTCGATCTCAAGCCAGCCGATCGCTTTCCTCCGGACGGCGGTGGCGGCGGTGGCTTCGACAACAACGCAGACACGCTCTTCATCCCACCCGTATTGATGGAGCGCTACCTCGCCGCTGCCGAAGATCTGCTGGCGGCGGCCACCCGGGGGAACCTCATCCGCCAGGATCCGGTCTGGTACTCGCCGGAATCATGGGCCGCCCGGAGCAACCTGCGGTGGTTCGCCGGACGCGCCTTTCGTCGTCCGGTGGAGAAGGCGGACATGGATCGGCTTCTGGGACTTTTCCAGCGCACGCGTCGATCCGGGGCCGGATTCGACGATGCCCTCAAGGTGGCTTACAAGGCGGTTCTGGTTTCGCCGCGGTTCCTCTTGCGGGTGGAACGCGATCGGCCCGGCACCGGGCCCCAGGCTCTGGACGCCTATGAACTGGCCAGTCGCCTCAGCTATTTTCTCTGGTCCAGCATGCCGGATGAGACGCTTCTCGCCGCCGCGGCTTCGGGCCGGTTGACCCAGCCCGCCGAGTGGACGGCGCAGGTGCGCCGAATGTTGGCGGATCCGAAGGCACGGGAGCTTTCGGAGAACTTCACCGGCCAATGGTTGGGAACGCGGAGCCTCGCCCAGACGGCCAATCCGAACCTCAACCGATTCCCCGAGTACACCGTGGAGTTGCGGGACGACATGGTTGCAGAACCGGTGCATGTCTTTGCCGGAATCCTCCGCGAGAACTCCAGCCTGCTGGAGTTGATCGATAGCACGAACACCTACGCCAATGGCCGTCTCGCCCAGTTCTACGGGCTGCCTGCCGTCTCCGGGGAGGCCTTCCAGAAGGTGACCCTTCCCGATCGTCGCCGCGGCGGGGTCACCGGCATGGCCGCGGTCCTGACCAAGACCAGTTATCCTCTCCGGACCAGTCCGGTCCTGCGCGGCAAATGGATCCTGGAAGAGGTGCTTGGAACTCCGCCTCCACCTCCGCCTCCGCTGGTCGCCACCCTACCGCAGGACGACACGGTCCGCGACGGTCGCACCCTCCGCCAAAGACTGGAGGAACATCGCAAGAAAGAGAATTGCGCCGCCTGTCATGCGCGCCTGGATCCCATGGGATTTGCCTTGGAGAACTTCGACGCGATCGGGCGTTGGCGCGACAAGATCGCCGGTGAGCCGGTCGATGCGTCCGGTGTCCTTCCAGGAGGCGAAGTCGTCGATGGACCGCAAGCTCTCAAAGAGGCCTTGCTCCGCCGGAAGGACCTCTTCATCCGACATCTGACCGAGAAGATGCTGGCCTACGCCCTCGGCCGCGGACTCGAATACTACGACACGCCGGTCGTGCGGGAGATTGGCGATCAACTGCGTCGCGATGGTTACCGGGCAGAAACCTTGGTCTTTGCCATTACCCGGAGTCTGCCCTTCCAGAATCGACGTCCCATGGAGACCGCACCCTAGACCCAAGCTGGACGGACGCAGCAGGGACGAGCTCCGCGAGTCCGAAACTTTCAGAGGTTGGAGATGGGGACTCGTGGAACTCGTCCTTCCGGAACTCGTCCTTCAAGACGGGCGGGCCGCCCATTCCCCCGTTCCTCTAATGCTTGGTTCCGGCTATGGATCTTCCATGACCGCCATCGCACGGATTCCGCTGGGCCGACTCGTCCTGACGATCGTCCTCCTCGGGGGGGCGCTGGTGCATCCCCAGACGCCGGCCGATCCCTCCGCCACGTGGATGAATTGGCGCGGACCGCTTTCTTCCGGGGTCGGGCCCCGTGCCGATCCGCCGGTCGAATGGAGCGAGGTCAAGAATGTGCGCTGGAAAAAGCCGGTCCCGGGGAAGGCGCATTCGTCCCCGATCGTGGTCGGCGACCGGGTGATCGTGATCTCGGCGGTTCCCATCGGAGATGCGCGCCCCGCGGTGTTTGATCAGGCTCCCGGATCTCACGACAACGCCGGGGTGACCCACCGACATCAGTTCATCGTCCAGGCACTGGCGAGGAAGGATGGAGGGGAATTGTGGCGTCGGGTGCTGAAGGAGGAGTTCCCCCATGAAGGCGGCCACGTGACCGGCAGTCTGGCGTCGAACTCGCCCACCAGCGATGGCGAGAGGCTGTATGTCTTCCTGGGTTCGCGTGGCCTTCATTGCCTCGATCTCGAGGGTCGCGAACTGTGGCATCGCGACCTGGGACGCATGGACACCCTCCATGCCCACGGCGAAGGCAGCTCGCCCGTCGTTCATGGCGATCTGCTGCTGGTGTGTTGGGATCACGAGGGAGACTCCTTCCTTCAGACGTTCGACAAGCGGACTGGCGAACCGCGCTGGCGAACGGCGCGCGACGAGAAGACCTCGTGGTCCACCCCCCTGGTCGTCGAGCACGCCGGCAAGAAGCAGGTCGTGGTCAGCGCCACCAAACGGATCCGTGGCTACGACCTCCAGACCGGAACCCAGCTCTGGGAATGCGCCGGCCTGACCGACAACGTGGTCTCCTCGCCGGTCCATCGGAACGGGATCGTCATCGCCGGCAACAGCTACTACCAGCAGGCCATGGTGGCCATCCGGCTCGAGGGCGCGAAAGGCGATGTCACCGGAACAGATCGGGTCGCATGGAAGCTGGGTCGGCTGACGCCCTACGTCTCCTCGCCGCTGCTCTACGGCGATACCCTCTACTTCATCCGACACAACCAGAACGTCCTCTCCCGTCTGGATCCGGAGACCGGGCTACCCCGGGGTGAACCCCTGCGCCTCGATGGCATCCGCGATTTCATCTTCTCGTCCCCGGTGGGAGCAGCTGATCGGATCTACGTGACCGCCCGCGATGGGGTCACGGTGGTCCTCAGGCATGATCGCGCGAACACGATCCTCGCGGTCAATCGGCTGGATGACGCCTTCAGCGCCACCGCCGCCTTGGTCGAGGGAGAGCTCTACCTGCGCGGCGAACGGTTTCTCTACTGTCTGGCGCGACGTGGAGAGACAAGCTCCGGGACGAGCTCCGCGAGCCCCTGACTCCGGAGGGAGGTATTGTGGATGGAGCGAAGCCCGACTCCTTACGTCGGCAGCTACCGGCGGGCGGGTCAACAATCCCGCTTGCGATCGGCATCACCGCGATTCAACGCTCCGTCGATGGCTCCCTCGCTCTCCTCGCTCCGCCTCCCGGCCCTCGTGGTGAGCCTGCTCTCCGTCATCCTGCTCGGGAGCGGCTGCGGAACCCGGGCGCGGTCCGGGGGATCTGCCTCCTCGCCTTTGATCCAGCCCGGTGCCGTTGCTCAAAGGCACGAGCTGGCCGGGATCGAGAACGCCTTCCAGTTGGGGCCCCGCTTGTGGTCCGGGGGTGAACCGCATGGCGATGCCGCCTTCTCCGCCCTGGCAGCCGTTGGGGTGACGACGTTGGTTTCGGTCGATGGAGCCCGACCCGATGTCGAGGCGGCCCAACGCCATGGGCTTCGCTACATCCATATTCCCATGGGTTACGACGGGGTTCCTTCCGGCGCGGCGGCTTCGCTGGCGGCCGTGTCGAAGACAAAGGAGGGCGAGGTGTTCGTCCATTGCCACCATGGAAAGCATCGCGGTCCCTCCGCTGCCGCGGTCATTGCCAGGGCCGCCGGTGCTTGGGATGCCGTCCAGGCCGAGGCGTGGCAGAAGGCCGCGGGAACTTCACCCGATTATCCGGGGCTGTATCGGTCCGTCCGGGAATTCCAGATGCCTTCCGACGCGCTGATAAAGTCCGCCGGCGGAAACCAGCAATCGGCGGTCAAGCCCGCGGGTCTGGTGGAGTCGATGGTGACCGTCGATGGCCAGACCGAGGCCCTGGCGGACATGAAGGCCGCGGGATGGAAACCGATTCCTGCATTGCCGGACGAGACGCCGGTGCAGGCCGCACGCCTGTTGAACGAGCAATTCCGGGAGGGCGTTCGCCTGGGACTGGGCCCGAAGGATCCGGCCTTTGTGCAGGCCATGAAGGGCGGAGAGATGTCGTCGTTGGCCCTGGAATCCGCGCTGAAGTCTGGTGACAGGGTGGCAACGGATGCCGCGTGGAAGCAGGTCAAGGACGGGTGCACCGCCTGTCACCAGCGGTGGCGGAACGAGCGCTGAGCCAGCACTCCCGATCACCCTTTGCAAAGTGGGGTCACTACTCCGGCTTCGGCATTTCCTTGCCGAGCTTCAGGTATTCCCACAGCGCCTGGATGGTCTTGGGTCCGTTGCCTTCGTAGAACTCCGGAAGGGGACTGTTGCCCTCTTCATCGAAGTACACCGGCATCTTGGTGGTGGGATCCACGCTCAAGGGGCTGCGGATCCAGCGGCGGAAGTACTCCGGTTGAATCCGCTCGAAGGACAGGGCCAGGTTGATCCCGGGAGCTTCGAACACCGCCGTCGCGCCAAAGTCGGCGATGCCGTGGCAGGAGATGCACGAGAAACCCCCGTTGGCCCCCGTTAGTTTCCGTCCCTTCTCCGCATCTTCGGCGACGCTCTTGGGTTCGGCGACCGATTGGGTGGGTTGACCGTGCCGGGTTGAAAGTCCCTCGGCGAGATAACGGGCGTAGGCGGGGAAGGCGGGCATGCGGGCTTCAAGCCATGGACGCGGCTTGCGGGTCTCCTTGCCGGCGATAAAAGCAGCAGCCCATTCCGTCTTCAGTTTGCCCCCGAGAAGTTCCCAGGCTGGAAATCCCTCGTGCTTTCCATGGCACTCGGCGCAGTTCAGCGCTTCGGACTGCCGGGTCAGGAACTCCGCCGACGAATGCCGCTGGAGCGACGACCGATCCGACTTGGCGAAGGCACGCAATGCATCGCGTTGCTCCGCAGTGAAGGCATAGGCGGGGGCCTTTGAACCCGCCACCGGCGCCTCGGCCAGGCATCCCGCACTCCAGCGATCCGCGCCGAGCCCGGAAAGGGGCTTTCCTGCCAGGGACGATTTCGCCCCCTCCAACGCGTGGCAGTTCAGGCAACCGGTAGTCTCGACCAGCTTCCGACCCCGGTCCCGCAAAGCTGCGTCGGCCGGAGCGGGCTTGTCCTCGGCGGCATCGGCGTGCGCGAGCAGGAAGGCGGCGAGGTTCGAGGCTTCTTCCGAGCTGAGATGGAAGTCCGGCATGCGGATCCAGGAGAAGTGTTCGGCGGGCTTCTGCAGGAAGGCGGCGAGGGCACCGGGCTTGAACTTCGCCTTCACCTGCTTCTGCGAAATCTTGGTTGGGAGACTCTCGCCACCATCGGGCGGATTGTGACAGGCCGAGCAGAGCAGCTTCTCGTAGAGCGCCTTGCCGACCTCGGCGTCGCCGTCCTTGGCGGCCGGGACGTCGCCTCCGAGGGACGACAGATACGCGGCGATGGCCTCCGAGTTCGACTGCGCCTCGGGACCGTGCAACAGCTTCGGCATCGCGGTGCCAGGCCGCACCGCGCTCGGGTCGGCAATCCATCTGGCCATCCAAGCGAAACCGCGTCGCGCTCCGATTCCACTGAACGCCGGCGCATCCATGGACAATTCCGGCATGCGATTGCCGGCTCCGGCGTCGTGACAACGGACACAGCGGCCCTCGGCGAAGAGATCCCGGCCCAGGTGCAACGCGGCCGCGGATTTCAGGCCCTCGGAAGGATCGTGCGAAAGGGACGAGAGCGGGATCGGATTGCGCGGGGTCTCGGAGTTCGACCAGTAGAGGCGGATGAAGGCTTCGCCCTGAGGCGGACTCTTGTAGGCGACCTTGAGGGCGTTGGCACCCTTGTTGAGCTTCACCGGTTGGCTGCTGAGGGGCTTTGCCGCCTCCGCGGCTCCGGTGATCACCGAGGCTCCATTGACCTCCACCGTCACCTCGCCCACCGCCTCGATGTGGAACGAGTACTCGGAGCGCAGCTCAGAACTGACAAAACCCGACCAGGTAGCGGTGAAGCGCCCTGGTGGAACGAAGGGAGATGCCGTTTCCCCCGGCGATACGTGCAACTGAACGCCCGGCCAGACGGTGTGATCGAGGGCGGATCCATTCCCGATCGTCACCGCCAACCCCGCCGGTTTGTCCGCCCCCAGCATTGCCGGAACGGCAGAAAGGGCAGCGCACAGCAGGACAAATCCGGGGATCCGGGCGAATGGCGACATCGGTGCGAGGTTATGCACCGGGCTCCGACGGTCAAGAATGCCGCCGTCATCAGATGGGCTGGAAATCGGGACTCCCGCCGGGCGATCCGAGGGTGCACGCTGCCGGACCGTGCGACGCATCTACTGCGATTACAACGCCACTACGCCGCTGGATCCATCCGTCCGGGAGATCCTGGTGGCTGCGCTCGACCGCGCCTGGGCCAATCCGTCCAGCATTCATCTCGCCGGTCGCCAGGCCCGCGAGGTTCTGGATGATGCGCGTTATAGGATGGCGAAGGTCTGGAAGTGCCGACCGAGCGAGGTGGTCTTCACCAGTGGCGGGACTGAAGCCAACAATCTGGCGGTGTTGGGAACGGCCCGGCAAAACCGCCACCGGGGACGGCACCTGGTCACCTCCACCGTCGAGCACCATGCGGTGCTCCACGCCTGCAACTACCTGGAGCGCCACGAGGGATTCGAGGTGACGCGCGTGGGCGTCGATTCCGACGGGCGGGTGGATCCCGAGGAAGTGGCCCGGGCCATCCGACCGGAAACGATCCTGGTCTCGGTGATGGCGGCGAACAACGAGGTTGGAACCCTTCAACCGGTGGCGGAGATCGGGGCGCTGTGCCGGGCTCGGGGGGTCCTCTTTCACACCGATGCAGTCCAGGCCATGGGCAAGCTGCCGTTCACCGGGATGCCGTCGTTCGAAGCCGATCTGGTCGCCGTCTGTGCCCACAAGTTTCATGGACCCAAGGGAGCGGGGGCGCTCTACGTCAGATCTCCCCTCCTGCCGCATCCGATCCTGCATGGCGGCGGACACGAGAATGAACGGCGGGCGGGGACCGAGAACATCGCGGCGGTGGTGGGTTTGGTGGAGGCATTTGAGCGCTTCGTACCAGAACCCGTCTTTGATCCGGTCCGGCTTCGGCTCCTGACGGAAGCGTTGGCAAAGGCGGCGACTTCCATCCCGGGAGTCCACCGCCGAGGGCCGATCCTGGGGCGCCTGCCCAACACCGTTTCATTCTCGGTGGAAGGGGCTGATGCCATCGCGTTGCTGGCCAATCTCGACCTGGAAGGAGTGTGCGCGTCGAGTGGTTCCGCCTGCTCAGCGGGTTCGCTTGAGCCCAGCCACGTGCTACAGGCCATGGGCGTCCCTCCGGCCGAATGTCAGGCCCTGATGCGATTCAGCCTCGGACGGGAGAACACAGAGGCGGACATCGAGCGGATCATCGAACTGCTGCCGGAGGTGGTGCGCCGGTCGCGAGGCGGATCGGAGGCCAACGTCAGCCGCACGCAGGGATGAGTGGGTGGTTTCAGCCACATCCCGAGGCTGGGCGTGTCGCGAATTGTCCGGGAAGCCAGCTCGTCTCCGGCGGAAGCGTGCAGAATCCTGCGGTTTTGGGACAAATGGGTGACGAATTGGTCTGGACTGCCCTGTCCAAGGGGGGGCTTCGGACCCTTGGCACAGCAATGGCTTTGTGAAGCAGTGTCTGTCGTCCCGTGTGGGAAGGCGGCTTGAGTTACGCATAGGTTGAGGCGCTCTGCGGGCAACTGCGGGGCGCCTCATAGGCGTTTATGGGGGGCGAACGGGAGCATCAGACCGATCGTTCCGATCTCAACCGGGACCCGTCCGCCGGATCTTCGCCTTGGAGCGGTGAGCTCCAGTCTTGCCTCCGCCTTCCTCGCGCGGGCACTGTCGGGCGAAATTTATACCGATATGGCTGAACTCAACGGCAATCTCTTGGTCGCCCAATCGGGTGGTCCCACCAGCGTCATCAACGCAAGCATCGCGGGTGTCATCACCGAAGCCGGGCACCACGAGTGCATCGAGGAGATCTACGGGGGCTTGAACGGCATCCTCGGGATCCTCAACGAGGAACTGATCGATCTGGGCGACGAGAAGCGCAGCGCCATCGAAGGCCTGCGTTACACTCCGGCCGCCGCGCTTGGCACCTGCCGCTACAAGATCGACTTCAAGAAGAAGCCCGAGAAGGCCGCCAAGGACATGGACCGTCTGTTCGAGGTCTTCCAGGCTCACAACATCCGGTTCTTCTTCTACGCCGGCGGCAACGATTCCCAGGACACCGCCCACAAGATCCATCTGGAAGCGGTCAAGCGCGGCTATGACATGCGCGTCATGGGGGTGCCTAAGACCATCGATAATGACCTTCCCATCACCGATCACTGCCCAGGTTACGGCTCGGTGGTGAAGTACAACTGCGCCACGGTTACCGAGGTCGGCCTGGACGTCGGATCGATGGCCACCGATGACGGATCCTGCTGCATCGTCGAGGTCATGGGCCGCGCCGCCGGATGGATCGCCGCCGGGACCATCCTGGCCAAGCAGGGGGACGCGGCCCGTCCGCCCCACATCATCCTCCTTCCCGAGATTCCCTTCGATGAGGCCGCCTTCCTGGCCAAGGTGAAGGAAACCGTTGCGACCCAGAAGTACTGCATCGTGGTGTGCGGTGAGGGGGTGAAGAACTCCGCGGGCGAAGAGATCGGCGCGGACAAGACCCGTCTGGACGCCTTCGGACACGCAGTGCTGGCAGGAGCCTCCGAGAAGCTCAAGGAGATCGTCCAGGGCCGCCTGAATCTGAAGACCCGCACGGTCCTGCTTGGCTACGCCCAGCGCGCCGCCGCCCATTTCGCCAGCCAGACCGATTCCGACGAGGCCTTTGCCTGCGGCACGGCTGCGGTCAAGGCCGCCGCCGCCGGCAAGTCGGGTCTGATGCCCAAGATCGTCCGGCTCAGCTCCAAGCCCTACCGCTGGACCATCGAGCTCGAAGACCTCGGCAACATCGCCAACGTCGAACATTTCGTTCCCCGCGACTGGATCAGCGAGGATGGATTCCTGCCGAACGAGAAGTTCGTCGAGTACGCCGCCCCGCTCATCGTGGGTGAGGTCAAGGTGCCAACCAAGGATGGCCTGCCCCAGTACGTGACCCTGACGCGAAGCCCGGTAGAGAAGGTGCTGGCAGCTCGCGGTTGAGGGTCGCAGGCAGCGCGGACGGCCTTGCTCGTTGAGCGGGATCCTAGCCGTAAGAGTCTGGGGGGAACGAGCGATCCGCTGGTTCCCCCCGCGTCATTTGCGGAGCCGAGAAGGCCAGGCGACGGCGGTTCCCGGAATCACAGCAGTCGGGAGAAATTGTTGGCGAACCAGATTCCCAACAGGGCGATGCCCGCGATGGCGATGCCGATCGCCATCAAGGCAACCCACCAGCCCGGAGGAATCGGGATGGGACCGGCGTCCATCACGGCTTCCTTTCGCCCGTAGAACCGGGAGCCCAACCAGAGGATGGCTCCCGAAACCAGAGCCAGTGCCGGCACCGAAAAGTATCCGTTCAATCGGTCGAACCGCATCTCCTCCAGTTGCACCGTCCCGCGAAGGATGATCAGCGCTCCGAGCACCCCCCACAGCCAGGACATCAAGGCCAGGGAACGGGAACGGGACAGGGCTGCGAGAGCGAAGCCGAAGGCAAAGACATTGAAGGGCACTACCAGCACGAGACCATAGAGCAGGATCGGTTGCCCGATCTGAACGGCCGGCAAACCGCTGGTGACAAAGACTCGGAGCAGGACGTCGGAAAGGTTTCCTTCCAGCGCCAGGACGCCCATCGCCGAGAGGATCAGCAGGGATCCGCCCCCGACGATCAGGCGGGCGAGGAAGCGATCCTGCCGTCGAACCGGCCAGGCGAAGGCGAATTCCTCCGAGCCCTGAAGGACATCCGCACCCCCGAAAGACGGGCCCGCCACCATCGCGACCACGAGCCCGTACCCCAGGATCCACAGAGGATGCGCAACCAGCGGCAGGAGCCAGACCATCGCGAGCCATCCCACCAGGAACCCCAGCAGGAGCCGGCTGTGAGCGAACCATTCTCCCCAGATCAACGCCTGCCAGACGGCCCGGGACGCAGCTTCACGCCTCGCCACGACGGGCTCGTCCTCCACGAGACGCAGGTCAGGCTTGGAATCGCGGGAGGTCACTGGTCCGTTGATTAGGGGGACACTCCGGTTGGGCCGCAAGGCACGATCGGGCGCGCTGTCCGTCCTTGGCCGCGGGCGTCCTCGTCCGCCTCGGAGAGATGAGGTTGAATCCCAATTGAAATTCCAGATCGGCCCTGTTCGCGTGTTCGCCGTGAGATTCCCCCGGGCTGCCGAAGAAACCCTGTAATTCCTTCGCGGGAATCCCGTAGTAGTTCTTGGAGTCCCCGGCGGCCGGCGTTTGGGTTCGCGGCGTTCGGCCGTCGGGCGGCTCCGGGGGGCAGGCTCAGTTCCCGAAACTTGAAACTCCACCCGTGTCCTCCATCCGACGTAACGTCGGCCCATGATCCGCCTTCGAAGCCTGAGCTCGCCCCGATGGATGGCGACCCTCCTGCTCCTGTTGCTGGCCGTGACCCCTTCGGTGGAGGCCGCCAAACCGAACGTGGTCGTCATCCTGGTCGATGACCTCGGATGGGCAGACCTCGGTTGCTACGGAAGCCGCTTTCATCAGACTCCCCACCTGGACCGGTTGGCGCGCGAGGGCCTGCGATTCACCGATGCCTACAGCGCCTGCTCCGTCTGTTCGCCCACCCGTGCGGCACTGCTCACCGGCAAGTCTCCGGCCCGCCTTCATTTGACCGACTGGATCGCCGGTCACCCGGCTCCCAAGGCGAAACTCCTACCCCCCGATTGGAACAAGAAGTTGGACCCGGTCGAACCCACCGTGGCGGCGCGTCTCAAGTCCGCCGGCTACGCCACCGCGAGCATTGGCAAATGGCATCTGGGCGAGGGCACGACCCCGGAACAGTTCGGCTTCGATGTGAATGTTGCCGGGGATCACCGCGGCCAGCCGCCCCGCTATGTTTCACCCTACGGACTGCCGAAGCTGTCCGACGGTCCGGCCGGCGAGTTCCTCACCGATCGCGAATGCAGCGAGGCATTGGCCTTCATCGAAAAGTATCGCAGTCAGTCGTTCTTCCTCTACCTGCCGCACTACGCCGTCCATACGCCGCTGGCGGGCAAACCGGACGTCGTCGCCAAGTACAAGGCCCGGACTCCCGACCATCAGCGCAATCCGGTCTATGCGGCCCTGCTGGAGTCGGTCGACGACTCCGTCGGCCGCATCCGGGCCCAACTGGAAACGCTCGGGATCGCCACCAATACGGTCATCCTGTTCACCTCCGACAATGGGGGGCTCGTCCTCGGCGGCAGTGAGCGGGCCACCAGCAATTTTCCGCTACGTTCGGGCAAGGGCGACGTGTACGAGGGCGGCGTGCGGGTGCCGCTGCTGGCGCTCTGGCCGGGGGTGACCCGGCCTGGATCCTCCTCTTCAACTCCGGTCCAGACGGTGGATCTATACCCGACCCTGCTCGAGATGGCCGGGATCGAGGACGTTGCCGGACACGGTCGCGACGGCCTCAGTCTGGTGCCATTGATGCAGGGGAAGGGGCTTCCGGCGCGCTCCCTCTACTGGCACTACCCGCACTATCATCCCGGAGGAGCGACACCGTACGGGGCAGTCCGCTCCGGCGACTGGAAGCTCATCCAGTTCTACGAGTCCGGGCATCTGGAACTTTACAATCTGGCCTGTGATCTGGGCGAACAACAGGACCTGGCCAATGCCATTCCCGAAAAGGCCAATGCTCTCGCCAAGGAACTGGCCGAATGGCGGGTGCGTGTCGGTGCCCAGATGCCCGTGCCCAAAACCAACCCCCAACCGGTCGGGCTCAAGCCGCGTGAGGACGGCTCCTTCCTCCTGGCCGCGCATCAGGTCGTCACCCACGGTCGCAACGTCCAGTACGAGCCGCCTGCCCACAAGAACACCGTCGGTTACTGGACGATCGTCGAGGATTGGGTCCACTGGGACATCGACGCTCCCAAGGCCGGGCGATACGAGGTCGAGATCCTTCAGGGCTGCGGGACTGGCAGCGGCGGCAGTGAGGTCGAACTCGCCCTTGGGGATTCCAAGCTCACCTTCACCGTCCTGGAGACCGGCGGCTTCCAAAAGTTCATGTCCCGTCGTCTCGGCATTCTGGAGATCGCCAGCGCCGGTCGCCACACCTTCACCATTCGTCCCCAGCGCAAGCCCGGGGCCGCCGTGATGGACGTCCGCCAGATCGTGCTGCGTCCCGTGCCGTAACGGGCGTTTCGCGAAACGCCATTCCTGGGACCGCGGGCGTCCTCGCCCGCCGTGGGCGCACGCTTCCCACCATTGACTCGGCTCCGGGTCCGGTGTGAATGGGCAGATGCAACTGCCCTCCGGTTCGCGCGGGTGTCGGGTCGTCTTCTGGGTGGCGCTGATCCTGGGTTGGATCGCACTTCTGCCTGCCCTGCGCGCGGTAGATTCCCGCCCGAACTTTCTCATCCTTTTCGCCGACGATCAGCGCGCGGATACCCTCCGGGCCTGGGGCAATCGCACTATCCGGACGCCGAACCTCGACCGATTGATCGGACGCGGCTTCAGCTTTCGCGGGAACTACTGTTTCGGATCCGACAGCGGGGCGGTGTGCATTCCGAGTCGGGCGATGTTGATGAGTGGTCGGACCTGGCTGGATTCGCGTCATGATCTGACCGGGATTCCGCTGATGCCGGAGCGGTTGGGGGCCGCGGGTTACCGGACGTTTGCGACGGGGAAATGGCACAATGGCCGGCCTTCCTTCCTCCGGGCGTTTCAAGAAGGACGGTCGGTCTTTTTCGGAGGGATGTCCGATCACACCCGGGTCCCGGTAGTGGACCGCGAGGGTGACGGTTTCACTGCGCAACGCATCGCCTCCCGTTTCTCCAGCGAGGAGTTCGCTTCGACGGCGATCGGGTTCCTTGAATCGGCGACCAACGAGGCGCCGTTCCTCTGCTATGTGGCCTTTACCGCACCCCATGATCCCCGGAATCCGCTGACCAACTCGGTCGTGCCCTATTACCGAAACCGGCCCCCGCTCCCGGCCAACTTTCTTCCACAGCATCCCTTCGACAACGGTTGGATGCGCGGCCTGCGGGACGAGAATCTGGCACCGTACCCGCGTCCACCGGAGATGATCCGCGATCAACTCGCCGAGTATTATGGGCTGATCACGCATCTGGACGGCGAGATCGGTCGGATCCTGGAGGCGCTGAAGAAGCATCCGAAGGGGGCCAACACCTACGTCATCTATGCGGCCGACCATGGCCTGGCACTCGGAAGCCATGGGCTGTTGGGCAAGCAGAGCCTGTACGAGCACAGCATGCGCTGTCCTTTGGTGATTGCCGGGCCTGGAATCCCCGCTGGGAAGGAGACCCGGAAGTTCACCTATCTCCTCGATGTGTTTCCCACCGTCGCCGGCTTGGCTGGAATGGAACTCCCCGAGCGACTGGCCGGACGCGATCTGTCGCCCCTTTGGAAGGGAAAGGCGGTCGGATGGCGGGACTCCGTGATGCTGGCGTACACCGATACCATGCGCGCCGTGCGGGACGAGCGTTGGAAGCTGATCGTGTACCCGCGGATCAATCACCGGCAGTTGTTCGATCTCCGGAAGGACCCGGACGAACGGAGGAACCTGGCGGAGGACCCGGGCCAGGCGGGGACGATCGAACGTCTGACGCGCCTGCTGGAGACGTCCCAGCGGCACGCGGGCGATCGACAAGCCCTCAGTACCAACGCGCCGTCGCCATTGGCGATCGATCTGTCGCACGACTACGTCCGGAAGCCTGACGAATGGCAGCCCCGTTGGATCGTAGAGAAGTACTTCCGCACGGTGCCTTAGCCGAGTCCATGGAGTAGGAAATGGAGAGCATCTCCCGCGAAGCCGCGAAGCCGCGAAGAGGGACTCCCAATGCGAGAGTTAAAGGGGTCACCGCTCGGTGAGCGCGAATCGCCCGAGCGCAAAGATCATTCCGCGTCCCGCCCCGCCGCCACCAGTCCCAGCCGATCGTGCGTCCGCGGTTCTGTTCAGCGAGCCAGGCCTCCAGGGGTTTGAAGTACTCGACCATGGCGCGGGTGCTGAGGTCTTCGCCGGTGGTTTACCGCAGGAGTTGACGCCCGTCGCGGGTGCCGCCGGCGGCCAGCATCTTTTCGAGGAAGGCTCCGATGTCCCGGTTCCCGGCGTAATTGCAGCTCTGGGGGGGTGGCGGAGGATTTTTCGAGCGATGTGATCGTGAAACTGGAACTTGAGAACCGTGGCCACCACGTAGCTGTAGTAGTAACAGGGATTGTCGTTGATGTGGGTTTTGGTGGCGGCGTCGCACCAATCCTCGCCCCGGGACCCGGGGCCGCCCGGAGCCTCGACGCCCTGATACTCCGCGACGTGCTTCCACCATCGGGCATTCCATTGCGTCGGTGACAATTCCCCGGCGTACACGTCGGCTCCCCAGTGGGTCATGGTGCCGGAGGCCCAGAAGAGAAACGGGATCGAATGAGCAAGCGCGTCATTGAGCAGCACTGCCACCTCGTCGGGCGGGTAGTTGGCGGGCAGGATGGACTTGGACTTGAGATAAGGCAGTTGACCCGCGGCGAGGCCGATCAATTCCCCGATCCCTTCATGGAAGGCGGGGTTGGCACCGATGCGGAGCAGCGGCGGGACTTCGGGGCGGGTATAGCTGATGAGATAGTAGGCGTGACCGAGTTCATGGTGGGCGGTGGTGAACCACCACGGATTGGCCTCCACGCTCATGAGGGATCGGATGTCGTTCCCGAGGTCAATGTGCCAGCAGGAGGAGTGGCTGTTCTTCAGGCGCGCCTCGCCGGGCCGGGCCGGGAAGAGATCGGACCGCGACCAGAACGTCTCCGGGAGTTTGCCGAAGCCAAGGCCCACGTAGAATTCCTCGGCGGTGCGGGTCACCCAGGCAGGGTCCCGCCCCTCAAAGAAGCGATCGAGGTTCACGGGATCGATCAGACCGCCCCATTCCTGGGAACAACGATTGTTGATCCAATGGGCCGGGATACGTTCGAACGGAAGTCAGAGTCTCCTGACGTCGTCTCCCACGGTAGGAGACGAGGGGACGAGGCTCATTCTGTTCCGGCGGCGAACGCCCCTTGGCCCGTCGGGCTTTCGAAGCTCAGCCTTTCGGTTCCGCCAGTCTCCGCTCCAGCTCATGGACACGTCGGAGGAGATCCGGGAGCCGTTCGATGGCCAGCAGTTGGCGTTTGGTGACGCGATCCGGTTGCGCCGGAGAACCCATCCACTTCTGGCCTTCCGGAATGTGGTGCATCACCCCCGACTGGGCTGCCAGCGTCACCCGGTCCCCGATCCGCAGGTGCCCCGCGATGCCGGCCTGGCCTGCGACTGTCACGTTGGCCCCGATCTTGGTGCTCCCCGCGATCCCAACCTGGGCGACGATGATCGAGTGGTCACCGATGGTCACGTTGTGGGCGATCTGCACGAGGTTGTCGATCTTGGTGCCCTTGCAGATGATCGTCGCGCCCAGGGCAGCCCGATCGATCGTGGTATTTGCACCGACCTCAACGTCGTCCTGGATCAGCACCTGGCCAACCTGTGGGACCTTGCGGTGTTCCCCACCGTCAAAAACGTAGCCGAATCCGTCCGCACCGATCACAGCGCCGGAGTGGATCCGGACCCGTTTCCCAAGGTGGGATCGCTGGTAAAGGCTGACATGCGGGAAAAGCCGGGTCTGTTCCCCGATGGAGCAGTCGTCGCCGACGTACACCTGGGCGATGAGCACTGAGCCCGGACCGATCTTCACCCGTTCGCCGACGACACAATG
>JBDNHZ010000314.1:0-10420 GCA_041688515.1 Verrucomicrobiota bacterium | reverse complement strand
CTCGCCGCGGACCTCCAGGAGTTCCGGTGTTTCCTTCCCCGTGGGTGGGGTGAGACGGAGGGGGAGATTGCGGAGGGTCCGCAGGTTGGCGGTGATGTCGTCGCCGTGGGTGCCGTCGCCGCGGGTGGCACCGAGGACGAACCGGCCGTGTTCAAAACGGAGGGAGATGGCGATGCCATCGATCTTGGGCTCGATGGTCCAGGTGAGCGGGGTCTCGCCCAGCGGCTTCTGGGCGCGGAGCAGAAACGCCCGGACTTCTTCCGCGGAATAGGTGTTGTCCAGGCTCATCATGGGCACGGCGTGAAGAACCTGTTGAAAGCCGGGAAGCGGCGCGCCGCCGACGCGTTGGCTGGGGGAATCGTCGGTCCGGAGGTCCGGATGAGCGGATTCGAGATTGAGGAGTTCCCGGTAAAGACGGTCGTACTCGACGTCGCTGAGGACGGGGCGGGCCTCGATGTAGTAGGCGTGGTCGTGCCGGCGGATCAGGTCGGCGAGATCGGCGTGTCGCTGGAGGGCGGCGGCGGGCGTCATGCGGCCTTCAGCATGATGGAACCGGAGGGACGGCTGAAACGAAAACCCCCGGCGTCCTTGCGGACGTCGGGGGAAGTGATGGCAGCACGGAGACCGTCAACCGGCGGACAAGCCGCAGGCAGCGCGGCTCACGGGTAGCTCAGGCGATAGAAGGCGGAGCCGGTGGCGGTCACGCCGTAGGAGTTCTTTCCGTTGACCTCGGTGATGCCCGAAGTGATGGGCGTCCAGACCGGGTTCGTCAGGCTCGGGCTCGACTGGAGCACGAACGGGAGGACGGGCCAGGTCAGGGTTGCATTGCTTCCGGACAGGGCGATGGACAGGGCGGGCTCGGCCGTGGTCACAAGGAAGTTATCCCAGGTGGCGTCCGCGCCGGTTTCGCATGCCCCGTTGCTGGCAGCGATCAGACCCAGCAGACCACTGGGATAGGTGCTGTCGGGATCCGTGCCGGGAAGGACGATGAGGGGCGTGGTGAGGTCAGGCAGTTCATAGACCCGCGCCTCGAAGTTGTTGCCCTGACCCATGAACACGAAGCGATAGCTCTTGCCCTTGGTGAGGTGGAGCCCGCTGGGGGCCGTTTCAATCTGCTTCGACGCCGCCTCGTCCACGAGGAGCGAGATGTCCAGGTCCCCGTTAGTCTCGCCCGGCAGGGCGCCGCTGCCCGGCTCCCAGCTGAACAGGTAGCCACCGGTCGAGCCGAGGCCCGGCGTGGTAATGCGAGCCGCGATCCCAAAGGCCTGACGGATCGTGTCGTCAAAGTCGATCAGGTCGGCGGACACGTAGAAGTCGCCGTACTCATTGGCGAGGAAACTGCCGATGCGAGCCGGACCGGCGTCGCAGTTCGGCGCGAGTTGGGCGGGGGCCTTGAGCTGATAACGGCCGCCCGGGAACAGGAAGCTGGCGGGCGGAGCCGTCAGGCCGCCGATCGGGTCGTAACGGTTCCACTTGGGATTGGTGGAGTCGTTGCCGTCGTTGAAGTTGTCGAAGACGGTCGAGTTGATGACGACCGGGACGGGGACCAGCAGGAGGTAATCCAGCGAGACGGTCCGGGCGTCCTTGATCTCGTCGCCCGCGAGGGTGAGGCGGAGCGTCTGGGTGCCGGACAGGGTGACGACCGCAGGAGCGCCATCGGCCATCAGTTGCTCGTAGCGGTAGTTGAGGCGCATGAGGTGATTGCTCACATCAAAGGTGCCCAGCGGCGTGGTGGTCTGGTTGACGACGGCGGGATCGCTGGTCACCCGGGCGAGATTGATCTTGGTCGAGCCGAAGCTGCCGCTTCGCAGGTAAACGTGGTAGCTCCCGGCGGCGAATTCCCGGGTGTAGTTCATCCAGTCGCCGGGCGAGGTCAGGCGCACCTGATACTCCTTCACCTGGGCGGTGACGTACTGGGAGCGCTGGGTGGCGTGGACGCGGTAGGGATCCGTCGCGAGGCTGACCTCATCCAGAATGTCACCGGCCTCGTCGCGGCCGCTGATGAAGGAGGAACCCTGGGTGACCTGGACGCGGTCCTCGGTGCGGTACTCGGCGAGCAGCAACGAGAAGTAGCCGCCTGGCTTGAAGTAATCGACCTCGGGCGTGCCGATGAGGTTGTAGTACCCGGCGCCGTTGCCGGCGACCTGGGTACCGTTTTCCTGGAGGCCGGACACCGGGATCGTCCCGGTCTGGAACTGGCCGCCGCTGTGGTTGTAGTCCTCGATTTCGATCGTCCGGACCGGTGCGGTCGCCAGGTACGAATCGGTGAAGGTATCGAACCAGAAGCTGTTGGTGGAACGAAGCGTGCCGGTAGTGTCTTCAAGCACGATCTGTCCCGAGTAGATCGTGTTGGGCTTCAGGGTCCCGGCGGCGGTGGTGAAGTTGGCGGTCGATCCGTTGGCGGGGAGGGGTGCCAGGGAAGCCGAGGCGTCCACGCCGTTCAGGATCAGCTTGGTCGCCGAGGCGTTGATCTGGCCGGCGGTGAAAGTCCGGCCCTGGAAGCTGATTCCGTTGGCGGCGGGATGGAGGTTGGCAAACCGGTTGGCAGGCGTGCGGGTCACGACCGTGGGCGTGCCAGCGATGGGCGACGCCAGAGCGGGGGCCGGGGCGGGGTTGGGATCGGTCGCGCCGGCGTAGTAATTGTCGATGGTGACATCGGTCACCCCGGTGGTGCCATTGCGGCTGAAGGAGAGGAAGCCGCAGAGGCCGGTGGAGTAGGTGGAGTCGGTGACCAGAATGGTGGCCAGCGGGGTGGTCAGGTCTTCGAGATCATAGACGCGGCCGGTGTAGGAGGTGCCGACGCCCTGGAATACCAGGCGATAGGAGCGGCCGGGTTCGAGGGTGATGTCGGCGGCGGCCTTGGTGGCGGCGGCGAAGCCGGGGGCGATGGAATTGATCTGCAACTGGCCGCCCTTGCGATCTCCGGCGTTTTCACCGTCCTGCGCCACGTCGTAGTTCAGGATCATTCCGGTGCCCTCGGAGAGGCCGTCGGAGCCGCCCAGGGTCCATTGGCCCAGCACCACGACGGCCTGATCCTTGATGGCCCAGTTCACCAGATCGAGCGAGACGTAGAAATCCGTATAGACATTGGCCTGGGCGATGGCCGCCGCCGCGGGAGCCGCGCCGGGGAAAGGGTTCGCCTGAATCCGGAGTGCCTGCCCGGTGCCGGAGGGAACGAAGGTATAGCTCTGTCCGAAGAATTGGTACTTGGACCACTGAGCCCCGAGGGGACCGGTGTCGAAGTTGTCGCTCTGGGCGAGGGCACCGAGGCTTCCGCCCAGCAGACCCATCGTGGCGGCGAGGGCTGCAAGGCTGCGGCCCATCCGACGGGGGGTGACCCGTCGGGGTGGCAGAGGGTCGTGGTTGATTCGTGAATGTGTCTTCATGGCGATCTTGAGTCTTACGGCTTGTTGGGATGCGAGTTCGACGGTGATTGGGTCGAAAATCGGGGTCGTGGGAGAAATGGTTTCGGCAATGGGTGCTGATTCGTTTTCCTGTGAACTGGCCGCCTTCGGTCAACGCATTTCGGGGATCGCCAAAGACGCTATCGACGCCGATTGCAGCCGTCGAATTGGGAATTTTTCCAGGCTGGCGGGGCGGGGGCGTATCTTGACATTGCTCCCCGCCCGCCTGAGATCCGCCTCCTTATGTCGGCAGCTACGAACGCGACGGTGGGGTAGCTGCCGAGGGAACGAGGCGGATCTCAGGCGAGGCGAGGCACGCAGGAACCCGCCTCCTTGCCTCGGCAGCTACCCAGGTCGGTGTCGCCGCCCAACTGATCAGGGGCAGAGTCAAGATGCGCCCGCTGGTTACCTCGGCACCTCCGGTTCGGCAAAGCCTGCGTTGCCATCGTCGAGGCGAACCAGTATCCACGTCTCACCGCATGGGTTTATTTGGATTCGGTAAAACGAAGAATCCCGACGAGCACCGTTATTATCTGCTCCCGGGACAGGGTCGAGGAGCCCGACGCAAGCACCAGAAGCAATTGGTGGCTGCCTGGATTGTGGGCATCGTCGCGTCGGGATTGATGGGGCTGGCGCTCTGGTTCCTGAACCAACGGCATTGAGCGAACTCCTGGAGGGACGAGCTCCGCGAGTCCGAAATTCCGAACCGTCATGGTGCGGACTCGTGGAACTCGTCCCTCCGATTCTCGTCCCTCCAAAGGAATGTTGGCTCCATGCGGGCGAGGACGCCCGTAGCCCCGGGAGGGGAACATCAGCCCAGGATCTCGCAAATGAGCGGGCGCGGTGCGGGCGGTTCGTGCCGGATCTCGAAGGCTTCCCGGGCACGGCCCAGGGCGACCTCCAGCGAGGGACCATCGACGGCATGGATCCGGCACAACACTTCCCCGGCCTGCACCCGTTCCCCCGGTTTGCGGAGGTGATCGATCCCCACGCCAGGGTGAAGGATTGAATCCTGTCGGACCCGTCCGCCGCCGAGATCCCGGACGATCCCTCCCAGGATGCCCGCGTTGCACCGGGTGACGTACCCGGATTCCAGCGCCTTGATTTCCCCGACCGCCGGCACGAGGGCATCTGCGCACAGGAGCGCGGCGTAGCGGGCCAGGTCGGCACTCTGGGCGGCGAGCAGGTCATTCCACTTCGCCAGGGGCGCGCCGGAATCGAGGCAGCGGGTGGCTTCCGCGAGGGCGGAAGGCTGGTCGAGGGCGCGTCCCGTCTGGATCAGCAATTGGGCCGCCTGGGCGATGACCAACTCCCTCAGGTCCGCCGGGCCTGCGCCGGACAGGCATTCGACGGTCTCCCGAATCTCGAGCCAATTCCCGGCGGCGCGGCCCAGCGGGGTTTCCATGTCGGTGAGCATGGCCCGGGTTCGAACGCCGCAGGCATTGGCCAGTTGGACGAGGGTGACGGCGAGGACGCGGGCGTCGGCGTAAGCATGCAGGAAGGCGCCGGAACCGAACTTCACGTCGAGCACCAGCGCCTGAAGACCTTCGGCCAGCTTTTTAGAAAGGATGGACACCGTGAGCAGATCCCGTTGGGGGACCGTGCCGGTGACATCGCGGAGGGCGTAGAGGCGGCGGTCGGCAGGAACCATATGATCCGTCTGTCCGGCCATCGCCAGGCCCAATTGATCGACCTGGCGCAGGATGCGTTCTCTGGAAAGTCGGGTGGTGAAGCCGGGGATCGATTCCAATTTGTCCAGCGTGCCGCCGGTGATGCCGAGGCTGCGGCCGGAAATCATCGGGACCCGAAAACCCAGACAGGCCAGCAGGGGCGCGAGCGGGAGCGACACCTTGTCGCCGACGCCGCCCGAGGAATGTTTATCGACGACTGGACGGTCGGGGTCGGCCGGAAACGCCAGCGTCTCGCCCGAATGGCACATGGCGAGGGTCAGCGTGCGGCGCTCGCGGTCGTCGAGGCCGCGGAAGAAAACGGCCATCAGGAAGGCGGCCAGCTGATAATCCGGGAAGCGTTTCGGTGGCTCGGGCGCGACGACTCCGTTGACGAATGCCTGGAGGTCTTGGTCGGAGAGGGAGACTCCATCGCGTTTGGCTTCGATCAGTTGAAGGAATGAGGCCATTTCACTCAGTCGTTGAGCGGTTGGGTGGAGCGCAGGTAGGCGAACAGATCCCGGACCTGCTGGTCGCCGAGACCGCCGAGAAGGCCTTCTGGCATGAGACTTGAACCGGCGGGCGTGAGCGAAGTGATCTCGGAGCGTTGCAAGGGCACGCTCTGTCCGTCGGGCGTCCGGAGCACGACGACCTGGGGAGTCTGGCTGGCCATGAATCCCACCAGCACCCGCTCGTCCTTGGTCTCCGCCTGAAACGATTCAAATCCCTCCCGGATCTCGGCGTTTGGATTGACGATGTTAAGCAGGAGGTTGGCGAGGTCCGTCCGCTGATAGACGGTCAGGTCGGGGCCGACTTCGCCGCCGCGATTGAACAGCTTGTGGCAGGTGCCGCACCGTTCAAGGAACAGCTTCTTGCCGGTGTAGGGACTGCCGGTGGTGAGATTGACGACTTCGGTCAGTCGGTGGATTTCCTGCTCCAGTTCCGCCGAGGTCGGCTGCCGAAGGCGGGGCCAGAGTTTGGAGGTCAATCGTGCGATGGATTCGCCGGGGAACGCCTTGATCTTGCGGGCGATTTCCAAGGGCACGGCATCGACCAGGATCCGTCCGGCGTCGAGCGCGAGCAGGAGGGCTTCGGTCCAACGGGCGCGGGACGCCAGGGTCGCCAGGGTGATCGGACGAACCTCCGCCGGGTGGGCGGGCAACTGGGCGAGGAGTTCGGTGGCGATGGCGGCGTCCTCATGGGCCTGGAGGGCGCCGAGCGCGGCACGGCGGACGTCGGTGGACTTCGAATCACGGACCAAGGTCAACAGCACCGGGACGGCCGAGGCTTCGCGGGTCTCGCCCAGCACCTGGACCAACTGGACACGCTCGGGCGCGGGGGCCTTCTCGTCCTGGATCTTCTTCAGGGCGTTGCCAACGGCGTCGGGCCGGCCGCGTCGGGTCCCGATGAGCAGGGATTCGCCCCCGGCCTTTTCCATCGCGCGGATGAGTTCTTCAGGGAGGGCGGGCAGGGGGCTGCCCTGGGTGGCCTCCTCGAAACCGCGGGTCAGGCGGGCGGTGGATTCGGAATTGGGCGACAGATCGAACAACCGGGCGCACCCGAGCAGATCGTCGGGGCGACCTCCGGAAGTCAGACGCCGGGCCAGTCGATGAAGGAGATGCTGCTGGACCATCGGCGCACGCCAGAGTTCGCGATCGGAGAACAGTTGCAGCACGGCTTCCCGGTGGGTGGTGCAGTGCTGTTCGATCGCCCACCAGACGAGCAACGGCAGGCGGAGATCCGAGGCGTCCTCGTCATGGGAAATGAGGCCGCGCACCACCGCCAGCGATTGGGCGGGGGGCATCCGACGGGCGGTGCTGGCCAGTTGCGAGCGGACTTCCACATCGGGTTCGGTTGCCGCCATGCCGGCCAGTTGCCGGCATAGGGCTGGCACGATGTGGCGGGTGTCGCCCAGCAGGCGCGCGGTCCACAGACGGACTTGCGGATCGCGATGCCGAAGGGCGGTGGCCGCGAGGACGTTGTCGAGTGCACCGAGTTGGTTCAGCGCCCAGAGCGCCTCCAGGGCGACGTCCGGGCCGTTGGCCTCGGGGGATCGGTTCAACTGCGCCCGCAACGCCGGAATCACGGCGGGATCCGGTCGGTCTGCCAGGAGCCGGAGCGCCTGTTGGCGGACGAGGCGATTGGTGTGGCCGAGTGCGGAAACCAGGTTGGTGCGGGCGAGGGGACCCGCCGCCGTGGAAAGCGACGGAACGGCACCCGCGGGCAGGTCGCGGCGACGGAGGCGATAGACGCGGCCGGTGGCGGGATCGATCTGGCCTTCGTGGTTCCGGTAGTGGTTCACCTGCCGGTCGTACCAGTCGCACACATAGAGGGCCCCGTCGGGCCCCAGCTTGATGTCCACCGGACGAAACCAAGGGTCGGAGGAACGGACCGGATACCCGAGGTCGCGAGTGCGGAAGGTGGAACCGTCGGGGCGGATCTCGGACATCACGATGCGACCCTGGAGCGGTTCGACGCCGAACAACCGGCCACGATAGGCGTCGCCGAGAGCCCCGGAATCGTAAAGGACGAAGTTGTGGGTGAACCGGGCGACATCCGGGTGGGGCATCTGGGGGAAGTAGCCGTAGGCATGCGGGTTCGAGAGCGGACCGTGTTTCTCGAAGCCCTTCTGGAGGTAGGCCCCCTGCTGGTAATGGAAGCCGCGGGTGTTGCCGCCGTTGTGCCCGGAGAAGGCGCGCCCTGCGGAATCGAACTCCAGTCCGAACGCGTTGCCACCGCCTTCGCTGAACACTTCGTAGATCCGTCGTGCCGGGTGATAGCGCCAGAGGTTCTGGCCTTGGGAATAGACGGGTTTCTCGGCACCCGGCTTCCCATCGGGACCGTGCACCCGGATGTTTCCGGTGACGGTGGAACCCTGGCAGCCGTAAAGCCACCCATCCGGTCCCCAACGCAGCGAGTTGGCGACCGAATGGGTGTCCTCCAGCCCAAAGCCCGACAGGCGCACCTCCGGGTCGCCATCGGGGACGTCGTCCTGGTTGGCGTCCGGATAGAACAGCAGGTAGGGCGGGTTGAGCACCCACACGCCGCCCCGGCCAAAGGCCACGCTGGTGGCAATGTTCAACCCGTCGACGAAGGTCTTGTGCCGGTCGTAGGTGCCATCGCCGTCGGAATCTTCATGGACGGTGATCCGGTCGGCCCCCTTGAAGTGATGCGGCGGTGCCGGGGGAACCTTGTCGTAAACCGCCCGCCAGAAATGGTCGCGGGACACCATCTTGAGGCCGGCCGGGTGCGGATACTGACGATACTCGACCACCCACATCCGCCCCCGTTCGTCGAACGTGAGGAAGACCGGTTGCGCAATCTCCGGCTCCGAGAGCACGAGGTCCCAGGCGAGATCCGGGAAGACCTCAAACGTCTTCGCGGCCGTCGCCGGAGGGAGTGCCTCGGTCTGGAGGGGGAGAGACGGTTTGCCGGGCGCGGGTGAGGTGGAGGCGGAGGGCTTGGCGGGTTTGGCGGCCGGCGCCGTCGCTGCGGCCGGTGGGATGAAATCGTCGAGTGCCCAGAGGATTCCGTTCAGGAGCAGACGCTGGAAGGCGGGATCTGCGAAGTCTTCGGGACTGCCCAGCGAGGTATAGAACACGCGTCGTTGGTCGCGGGTGTTGACCCAGGCGAGGGGTTCCACCTCGGACTTGCCGTTCTCGGTCTGGCCGCTGAGCAGCGGGGTTACCGTCGGGAACAGCTTCCGATTCCGGTACAGATGGGACGTGAACCGGGTCTCGGCGGGAATCCCGGTAAGCACCGGATGGGCAGCGGCTTCCGGGACGAGGCGCGCGACGGTGTCCTTGCCCGGGCCTTTGCCGTAGTGATCCTGGTAGTCAGCTCCCAGGATTTCTTCGTCGAAGGCGGGCCAGGTCCGGTCGGTGGGGTTGGTCTGACCGCGAAGTTCGAAGGCGTGGCTGGCGGTGCGGATCCCGACCAGGGGTTTGCCGGCGGCCAGGTGCGTGCGCAAGGCTTGGAGCAGGGCGGGTTGAGGAGCCCGACGACGGACGCTGACGACGACCAGATCGGCGTCGCGGATCGCCTCCACGTTCTTGAATTCGCCGTCGCCCTCGGTGGGAGAGGCGCTGACCAGGCTGACCCGGTACCCGCGGAACTCCAGATGCTGTCGGGCAAAGGCTGGCAGGGTTTCCCAGGTGCGATACTCATTCTCACCGATGATCAGTGCGACGTGCTTCGGTCGGTCGCCTTGAAAGCGAAAGGGGGTTCCCCCGACGAAATCGGAACTGGTGATGCTCGGGCACCAGAACTTCTCGATGTGTTCCACCACCAGTTCGGTGCCGCGGAAGTGCGAGACGAACGGCCGTTTGCGATGGTTGTACATCGAGTCGGTCAGGTCCCGGACGAGTACGACATTCTGGCCCTGACGAACCATCTGCCGGATCGAGAAGGGCCGGCCGAGAACGCACATGTTGATGTGCACGCCCATGACGATGACGTTGGTGATGCCCCGCTGGCGCATCAGGTAGAAGGCTTCCGCCGAATCGGTGATGGCGTCGCCCGGTTGGACTTCCAAGGCGGGATGCTGACGCGACCAGGCCTTGAAGCTGGGACAATCCGGGCAGCCGTCGCAGCCGCCGTCGGAGTCGTCGATGGGTAGCGGTGCTTCCTGGTCGGGCTTGAGGGAACACCAGTTTTCCAAGGGCAGGTTCGTGGTCACTTTCGGTGCCGCCTGCGCCAGCTTGCGGCCCGGGTGATCCTTGTAGAAATCCATGGTGTCGCTCGGGCAATGGATGATCAGGCAACCGCGGCTGCGGGCGACCTTGAGCATCTCGTTCATCCGCGGTGCCATCTCGCCCACCCGCTCGGTGGCGTCCGGACAGTGGTGCTTGTCCCACATGTCGCAGACGACGACGGCAGTCCGGCTGGATTCCCACTGCACGGTCTGCTCCCGGAGTTCCCAAAGGTTGGTGTCGGCGGCGGTTCGCGGGCGGGAGCGGGTGCGCAGTTGGAGCGAGTCCGCCCGCGCCGCCACCGCCAGCGTGATCAGGCCCGCGAGGAGGGAGATCCATCGGGGCAGGCTGGAAGTCGTCATGCGCGGAGCGTATGCGGCCGGAGGACGGGACGGAAAGCGCGCAGTCATCTTCGGCCGCTCTGGCGGGACGGGTTTCGGACTCGCGGCGCTCGTCGTTCCAGGGTTTCAGATCCGGAAGGCTGGGAGGAGACGAGGTGACGAGGTGACGAGGCTCATTCTGTTGGTGGGAACCCGCGTGGGCCGGGGCACGTCCGGATGGAAGTCAGAGTCTCCTGACGTCGTCTCCTACGTAGGTGACGAGGTGACGAGGCTCATTCTGTTGGTGGGAACCCGCGTGGGCCGGGGCACGTCCGGAT
>JBDNHZ010000313.1:0-5060 GCA_041688515.1 Verrucomicrobiota bacterium | reverse complement strand
CCTGGATCCTGAAAGCCGGAGTTCTATCCGCAGATCGCGCAGACGACGCAGATCACAAAGGCATTTCCCACGGAAGGGTTTTCACCCGCGGAGTGAGACCGCTTCCGCGCCCTGAACCCTTCCAAGGGCCTCCCCATTTTCGGATCAACCACCGCGGCTTCCGGTTTCATTCCGGACGCGACAGGCGAGGGGAGACTGAGGAATGATCGCGGGCATTCCCTCATGATCTGGTCGCAAAACTACGATCCCTTTGGTGCCCGCTGGCTTTCCACTGCCGTGGCCGCCCTTCCGGTGGTGGTGTTGCTTGGCTTGGTGGCGCTGGGTCACATCCGGGTCTGGATGGCGGCCTTGCTGGGATTGGCGACCGCACTGGCCGTCGCCCTCTTCGCCTTCAGGATGCCCGCCAGCGCGGCCTTCGGATCGGCCCTGTACGGCGCGGGATACGGACTGTTCCCCATCGGCTGGATCGTCCTGAACGTGATGTTCCTGCACACGCTGACCGTGCAGTCGGGTCGTTTCGAACTGTTGCGAACCCAACTCACCCGGCTGGCACCCGACCGCCGGGTGCAACTGATCCTGGTGGCGTATGCCTTCGGCGGATTCATCGAGGGCTCCGCCGGGTTCGGGGCTCCGGTGGCGATCACGGCGGCGATGCTGATGCAGTTGGGCTTCGCTCCCATCCGCGCCTCGGCCATGGCCCTGTTGGCCAATACGGCCCCGGTTGCGTTCGGATCGGTGGGAATTCCCATCACGACCCTCGCGCAGGTGACCGGGCTCGACGTGCTGGAGTTGTCGAAGATGGCCGGACGTCAGTTGCCCGTCTTCTCGTTGATGATCCCGTTCTGGATCGTGGTGGCCTACGGCGGATGGCGGGCGTTGGCGGGCGTCTGGCCGGCGGCGTTGGTGGCCGGAGGGAGCTTTGCGTCGGTACAATTCCTGGTTTCGAACTTTCATGGCCCCTGGCTGGTGGACACCGCGGCCGGGCTCGCCTCCATTACCAGCCTGGTGGTGCTGCTCCGCTTCTGGCGACCCAGCGACCGATGGACACCACCGGAGGAAGCGCGGCTGGAGCCCGGCACCCCGACGGCTCCGGGAAGCGCCGAGAATGCGCCCGCTCCCGCTGCGCCGACGGCCCTCGCACGATCCACCGGCAATCCCTGGGTTCCCTGGCTGCTGCTGGCGGGGGTGCTTTTCGTCTGGGGCGTGCCGGCGGTGAGGAAGTCCCTGGATGGACTCTCCGCCCCGAGCTTTCCCGTGCCGGGGATTCATCAACAGGTGGTCCGGGTCCCGCCGGTGGTGGAGGCCGTCGCTGCCCGGCCGGAGGAAGCGCTGTTCAAGCTGAACTGGATCTCGGCCACCGGCAGCGGGATCCTGCTGGCGGGAATCCTCGCCGGATTCTGGATGGGCTTCAGCCCGCGCGAGATGGTCCGCACCTACGCCGCCACGGCTCTGCGGGTGCGGGGTTCGCTGGTAACCATCGCCGCCATGCTTGCCCTCGGGAACATCACGAAATACTCCGGTGCGGATGCCACCCTCGGTCTGGCGCTGGCGGGCACCGGCCCGCTTTATCCCTTCTTCGGCACCCTGCTCGGCTGGCTGGGCGTGGCGCTGACGGGATCCGACACCGCCTCCAACGTCCTGTTCGGTGGCTTGCAGAAGATCACGTCGCAACAACTTGGGCTCAACCCGTACCTCATGTGCGCGGCGAACAGCGTGGGCGGAGTGATGGGAAAGATGATCGACGCCCAGAGCATCGTGGTGGCCGGTGTCGCCACCCGGGTGCATGGCCAGGAAGGAAAAATCCTCCGTGCCGTCTTCGGCCACAGCATTGCCCTTGCCTCACTGGTCGGCCTGCTGGTCACCGCCATGGCACAGTGAACCGGAGGCGGCTCCAAGAACGGAACTCCGGAGGATTTAGGTTCAGATCGTCGGCTCCCCATTCCAGAATCGCCCCATGTCGTTCTCCCTCGCTTCAAAGGTCGCCCTGGTCACCGGTGCCGGTTCTGGAATTGGCGAGGCCATCGCCCTCCGTTTCGCACGGGCCGGTGCCCTGGTCTGGGCTGCCGACGTCAACGAAGAGGCCGCCCGCAACACCATCCGCCTGATCCGCGCCGACGGCGGTGAAGGCGAGGCGCTGCGCCTCGACGTGACCAACGACGCCGATTTCCTCGCCGCACTCGCCCGGGTGCCCATCGTCGATGTCCTGGTGGCCAACGCCGGCATCGGTCACGTGGGAACGGTGCTTACAACCTCGGTCGCCGACTTCGAACGAATCCTGTCGGTCAATGTCGTCGGGGTGTTGCGCACGCTGAAGACCTGGATGCCGGGCATGGTGGAGCGGAAGCGCGGGGCCGTGGTGGTGACGGGTTCGACCGCCGGGCTCGAAGGCCTGGTTGACCGGTTCGCCTATACCGCCAGCAAGCATGCGGTGGTGGGCATGATGCGCTGCGCGGCACTCGACCACGCCACGTCCGGAGTCCGCGTCAACGCCGTCTGCCCGGGCCGGGTGGAGACTCCCTTTGTGAAGGCCCGGCTCCGCGAGTATCCCGATCCCGAAGCCGCCTATCGCGAAATGGCCTCGACCCAGGCCCAGCGTCGGATGGGGACGCCCGAGGAGATCGCCCACGCCGCCCTGTTCCTCGCGAGCGACGAGGCCAGCTTCATCACCGGTGCGGCGCTGGCGGTCGATGGGGGTTGGACTGCCGGGATGTTTCCGCAGAAATAGGGTCCGCCAACTAGCTGCCCGAACCCGGTGCCGGGGGCGGAGCCGAGACACGGGCCTTGAGGGGATCGGCGGCGAGCAGATCGGATTGCAGGGTTCGTTTCTGCGGCACCATCACGATGTCAGCGCCGCTGTCCAACAGGCCCTGAGTTTCCAGCATCTGGAACAGGGCATCGCCCACCTCTGGATCACGCCCGATCTCGCGGAGGGCCTCACCGACAATCCGCGGGCGCAGCGCCCGGGCCTGGGCAAAGGCAACCGCCGCCTGACGCTCGGCGGTGGAGGTGATGACGTTCACCTGGTTGGCTCCGTCCTGACGGATGGCGCTGGTCACCTGACGCAGGCGGTTGACCACCTTTTCCTCGATCTGCCGGATCATGCCCACGTCGCGGAAGTGAACCTTCCGGATATAAACCGAGCCGAGTCGGTATCCCCATTCCTGGGACTTGGGCGAGACATCGTTGCGGACGGTCAGGCTCATGCGGTGACGATCGACCATCATCGCCTCCAGCGGCAGGTTGCTGAGGCATCGGACCGCCGCATTGGAGACGTTGGCACCGAGCGATCCGCGCGGGTCGGTGTTGCGGAACAGGAAGGCTACGGGATCCGAAACATACATCTCGTACCACACACCGATTCCCATGGGGGCGCCCTCCTCCGAATTGACGGCCTGGCTGCGCAGGTAGGATTGGTCAAGCCGCATATCGACGCGATGGACCTTGCCGAAGAAACGCACGATGAACGCACGCCAGCCGAGCTGGGTGACGGGGAAATGCAGGCCGGGTTCTTCAATGCTCCCGATGACCTTGCCGAACAGGACGAACACGAGGCATTCGCGTTCGCGAATGGTGACGTAGAGACCGAACAACTGGGCGAAGCCGAGGATCATCGGCACGCCGATGGTCGCGCCAAACAAGCCGGCAAGAAAACCGATGCCGAGCAGCGAAAGATCATTCATGGGCCACCTCCACCACCGCACGACGCGCCTGCGCGAAGAGCTTCAATCGGACCGACCGCACGTAGGCCGCCAGCGCGCCGGGACCGCCCTGTGACTTGAGATCGATCAACTGCTGTGACAACGCCCGGAGCGGTTCCACTTCGGCCTGGGCCTTCAGGGTCTCGATTTCCACCGCCCGCCGTGACTGCACCAACTTCTGGTCGGCGGAAGCCTGAGCAAGGCTGATGTCGGACGACACCTGGTTGTAGGCGGTGTTGATGGCGGCCAGCGCAGATTCGACCTCCTGGGGCGGATCAATGCCGGTGATCAAAGACGCTTCGAGAACGATGCCGTATCGCGCGGCACTCGACTCGCACTCGCGATCCATGTGTTCGTTCAGGTCGCGAAGGTTCTTCCGCAGGTCATTGATCGAAACACTGATGGTGGCGTTGGGAATGACCGCCTCCCCGATCTTGATCTCGCCAGGCACCACCGCTGCCGGCGGCGCGACAAAATTCGCGATCCTTTCACGCAGGATCGAGATGAAATAACCCATGACATGGGTGAGCGGGTTCTTCACCCCAAACAGGCTGGCGTACAGATTGCGCTCCGACACACGGAACCGGATCTGTCCGGTCAACCCGGTGTTCAACTGGTCCTTGGTCACGGCCTCCAACATCTGTCCTGCGCGATTGGCGTCCGGCGTCTCCGGATCGAACGCCATGCTAATCGTCTCGGTCGCCACCACCACTTTGTGGATCCTTTCCCACGGCCACTTGAAATAGGGGCCGCCCGGGGAAATCACCCGGACCTGTGGATAGTCGTACCGCTCCCGTTCCTCCCCCTGCAACGATTCGGCGACCGGATCCGACAACGTGCTCGCGCCTTCAATCCGGTCGGCCCGGCCGAAAGACGTCTTCGCCGCCCGTTCGCTGGGTCCCACGGTGTAAAATCCGCCAAGGACACAACGCACGACGAACCAAAGGCCCGCCCCAAGCAACAATCCAATGAGGAACATCATGGTTTCAGGCGTTTCCGCCGATCCGGACCCTGCACGACCTGCCAGCCCTCCGCCACTTGCAATTCTACCCTCCCGAAATGAGCCTCGTCACCTCGTCTCCTACGGTAGGAGACGACGTCAGGAGACTCTGACTTCCATCCGGACGCGCCCCGGCCCACGCGTGTCCCCCGCCCGGCCAGAATGAGCCTCGTTACCTCGTCTCCTACGGTAGGAGACGACGTCAGGAGACTCTGACTTCCATCCGGACGCACCCCGGCCCACGCGTGTCCCCCGCCCGACCAGAATGAGCCTCGTCACCTCGTCTCCTACGGTAGGAGACGACGTCAGGAGACTCTGACTTCCATCCGGACGCGCCCCGGCCCACCCGCGTTCCCCGCCGG
>JBDNHZ010000312.1:0-3382 GCA_041688515.1 Verrucomicrobiota bacterium | reverse complement strand
TACATGCCTCTCGCTGCCTTCCGAAAACTGAACGAGGAGCGGGTCTCCGCCGGCGAGGAAACCTTCGCCAATCCCCGCAACGCCACCGCCGGTTCCCTCAAACAACTGGATCCAAAGGGAGTGGCCCGACGTCCCCTCCACGTCGTCGTCTACGGGCTCGGCGAAGTCCGGGCATCGGACGCGCCCCGCAGCCAGCAGGAGTTGATCGCCTGGTTCCGTTCCCTCGGTCTTCCCACTCCCGAACGACTCTGGACCGCCGCCAACCCCGAGGAGGTCCTGGCAGCCATCGCCGAACTGGATGCCGTTCGCCGTGGCTTCGCCTACGAAACCGACGGTGCCGTGGTCAAACTGGATGCCATCGCCCTCCGCGAACGCCTCGGCAGCACCTCCAAGGCCCCGCGTTGGGCCATGGCCTATAAGTACGCGCCGGAACAGGCGGAGACCGTCCTCCGCGGCATCACCATCCAGGTCGGACGCACCGGGGCCCTCACCCCCGTCGCCGAGCTGGAACCGGTCTTCCTCTCCGGTTCTACCGTCAGTCGCGCCACCCTCCACAACGAGGATGAACTCCGCCGAAAAGACATCCGCGTCGGCGACCGCGTCGTGATCGAAAAGGCCGGGGAGGTCATCCCCGCCGTCGTCCGGGTCGTGCTCGAACGAAGGAACGGCAGCGAAACCCAGTTCGAATTCCCCCGGGCTTGTCCCGAATGTTCAACCCCCGCCTCCCGTGAAAAGACCGCCGACGGTGAAGGGGTCGTCTGGCGCTGTCCCAATCCGGATTGCCCGGCGCAGATCCGGGGGCGGCTGGAACATTGGTGTGCCCGGGGAGCGATGGATATCGAGGGCGGCGGCGAAGTCATGGTCCAGCAGTTGGTCAAAGCCGACCTCGTCCGGGACATCGCCGACCTCTACCCACTCAAGGCCGAGCCGGTCGCCGCGCTCGATCGGATGGGCGAAAAATCGGCCGCCAATTTCATCGCCGGCATCGAGGCCTCCCGGACGCGGGATCTCTGGCGACTCCTGTTCGGTCTGGGAATCCTCCATGTGGGCGTGGGCACCGCCAAGGCCCTCGCCCGCCATTTCCCCACTCTCGACGCCATCATGGCCGCCACCGCCGAGGAACTCACCCAAAGCGAGGACGTCGGCGACGTGATCGCCACTTCACTCCACGGTTGGTTCCGGGACGAACGCAACCTCCTCCGGATCGAACGTCTGCGCGCCGCCGGACTCAACTTTTCGTCCAGTCTGTATCGTCCCCCGACCGATACCCCTGCCGGACCGTTCGCCGGAAAGATCTTCGTCCTCACCGGCACGCTTCCGACCCTTAAACGCGAAGAAGCCGCCGCCCGCATCGAGGCGATGGGGGGGAAGGTCTCGTCCAGCGTCAGCAAAAAGACCGACTTCGTCCTCGCCGGTGAAGAAGCCGGTTCCAAACTGGAAAAGGCCCGAGCCCTGGGCCTCCGCATCCTCGATGAAGCCGCCTTCCTCGAACTGGCGGGAGCCGCTGCCCCTACACCAACCGTCCCTGCAACCCCTGACCCATGAACTTCAGTCCCAGCTTCCGATAGGCCAACTCGGTGGCGACGCGGCCCTGCGAAGTCCGATTGAGGTAGCCTTCCATGATCAGGTACGGCTCATAAACCTCTTCAATCGTGTCGGGTTCTTCACCGACGGCGACGGCCATCGAATTCACGCCGACCGGTCCGCCCCCGAACTTCACCACGATGGTTTCGAGGATCCGCTTGTCCATCTCATCCAGACCGTTCTGGTCGATCTCGAGCATCGCCAGGGCACGATCGGCCAGTTCCCCGGTGATCCGTCCATCGCCGCGGACCTGGGCAAAATCGCGGACGCGCCGGAGCAGATTGTTGGCAATCCGCGGAGTGCCGCGGCTGCGTCGCGCGATCTCGGTGGCCCCGCCATTCTCGATGGCCACCTTGAGCAGGCCGGCACTGCGCAGCACGATGCTCTGCAACTGTTCGGCGGTGTAGTAATCGAGTCGCTCCCGGATGCCGAAGCGCGTCAGCAACGGCGCGCTCAACAGCCCGCTGCGGGTGGTCGCACCCACCAACGTGAACCGCGGAATCGTCAACTGGACCGACCGCGCGTTGGGCCCCTGATCGATGATGATGTCGATCCGGTAATCTTCCATGGCCGAGTACAGATACTCCTCGACCGTCTTCTGGAGCCGATGGATCTCGTCGATGAAAAGGATGTCCCCCGCCTCCAGATTGGTGAGCAGACCGGCGAGATCGGACGCCTTCTCGATCGTTGGACCGCTGGTGGATCGCATGGTCGACCCCATGGCCTTGGCGAGGATGTTGGCGATGGTCGTTTTGCCCAGGCCCGGCGGGCCACTGAGCAGCACGTGATCCAGGGCCTCGCTGCGCTGGCGCGCCGCGGTCACGGCGATCTCCAACCGTTCCTTCACCTTCGCCTGACCCGTGAAATCCGCGAAGAGTCCGGGACGCAGCGTCTGTTCCATCGCTACGTCCGGACGGTTGAGATTTTCAATCGACCGATCCGCCATGTCCGAACAGCTTGAACATCCCCGCCGCCCACGTCCACACCGCCCTGAACCAGACAGATTGGGGGAAATGGGTGTTATCCACCGATGACACGCATTACACCGATTTTCAGGGGCTTTCACAGCGGCGGGTTGGGTCGTACCGCGCGGAGCGTCCTGGAGTGCGGGTGACGCCAGTCACCGCTTTGGCCGCGGGATCCCCGAATACCTTGGGCGCATCCATGCCCCCGCCGAGAAGGATTCCTCACGCGAAGGCGCGAAACCGCGAAGCGGGACGCCCAGTCCGGGCAGCCAATCGGCGAACGGGTGCGGACGGACGGGACCCGCGCCGTCTCGAGGGCAAGAGGTGGAGGTGTAGACGTGCGCCCCGCGCCGGATGCGGTGGAGAAGATCAAACTCCCGCAGAGACGCGGAGACGCAGAGAACCCATCCGCTGCTTCTCCGCGCCTCGGCGTCTCCGCGGCATCCTCTGCACCAAGACCCTGGATTCGGTCGGGCCTCCGATTCATCCGGACTCACCGATCCTGATTCAGCGCTCAGAACCGGCGTTGCGGCCGGCATGGAATGTCGGGGTGGCGGCAACCGAGGGACGCCCGTTGTCACTACGCGCGACCGCAGCGGGTTGGCCGAAAGGAACGCAGAATCAAAAGAAGGGGACGGCCGCGAACGCATCGTCCCAACGCCGGGAGCCGCACCCATTCGGCTTCCCCCTTCTTTTGTTCCCTTTCGTTCCTTTCGGCCAGTTCCCCTGCCGACGGCCAAGAAGTTGACCGCAGAGACGCGGAGAACGCAGAGCCATCGTACCGATCCTGCTCCCCGGAACTCGGCGTCCCCTGCGATCTCTGCGGTGAATCC
>JBDNHZ010000311.1:0-4993 GCA_041688515.1 Verrucomicrobiota bacterium | reverse complement strand
GGAACGCCGGTCTTGGCCTCGACATCGGCCGGACCCCAGATCTTCTCGGACTTGTCGTTGGGGTTGAGGATCCCGACGCGATCATCGACCAACTGGAGGAAATCCTTGTCCGGCGAGGCAATGATCACCGACCAACCCGCCTCGGCGGCACGGCGGGTGTAGGTGCCGATCCAGTCGTCGGCTTCGGTTCCCTCGCGCTGGAGCTGGGGCCATCCGGCGGCGTCGAGCCACTGCGCGAGCTGAGGAAACTGAACGTCGAGGTCGTCGGGTGTGGGGGCACGGTTGGCCTTGTAGTCCGGGAGATCGGACATCCGATCGGCGTCGAGGCCGCCATCCCACAGGACCAGGACATGGGAGGGCGAGGTGGCGGCGATCATCTTTTGGAGGGCCTTGATGAAGCCGAAAATGGCGTTGGTCGGGCTGCCGTCCGGAGCATTCAACGATCGGATGGCATAGAACGAACGGTAGGCATAGGCATGGCCATCGACGAGGAGCAGGCGCGACTGCGACATGCGGGGAGGTTCGGCCGCGAGAAGGGGCAGGGGGAAGAAGAATTCAGTTTTCGAAAAGGATCATGGCGGGCGTTTTGACTTGGAGGTGCCGGGTGCCGTACGGTGGCCTGGATGAACGTGACGCGTCACAGCGACGCCAATTTTGAAGCGCAGCTGGCCAAGGCGGCCGGCGGGTCGAGTCTGTTCGATCCGGTCATTGATGAACGGACGAGGACCATCGTGGAAGCAGTGCGGACGAAGGGAGATGCCGCATTGCTGGAGCTGACGGAACGTTTCGACGGAGCGAAGTTGACCGCCGCCGGCCTGGCGGTTTCCGAGGCCGAGATCGCTGCCGCCCTGGCGTTGGCTGATGAACCGCTCCGTGCGGCCGTCGATGACGCGCATCGCAGCGTCCAGACCTTCGCCAAGAAGTCCCTCCGGGTGGATTGGCAGACCAAGAACCATCATGGAGCCGCGGTGGGCGAGAAGTTCGACCCGTTCCAACGGGTGGGCATCTACATCCCGGGCGGGACGGCGCCGCTGGTATCGACGGCCATCATGACCGTCACGCTGGCGAAGACGGCGGGCTGCCCGGAGATCGTGGTGTGCACCCCGCCGGGCAAGGATGGTTCGGTGAACCCGGCGTTGCTGTACGCCGCGCGGATCGCGGGAGCGACCGAAATCTACAAGGTGGGCGGTGCCCAGGCGATCGCGGCGATGTCACTCGGCACCGGCAAGATCGCGCGGGTCCAGAAGGTTTTCGGCCCCGGCAACGCCTACGTGGTGGCCGCCAAGCGCCTGTTGTTCGGGCACGTCGCGGTGGACCTCCTTCCGGGGCCCAGCGAGGTACTGGTGTTGGCCGACGATTCCGCCAATCCCAAGTTTGTCGCCGCCGATCTGTTGGCGCAGGCGGAACACGGCTCCGGTTACGAACGGGTGTGGATGATCACCACCTCGGGCAAGCTTTTGAAGGCGGTGGAGAAGGAGATCACCCGCCAACTGGCCAAGCTCTCCCGTCGCACTTTCATCGAGACGGCCCTGGCCAGCAACGGATGGTTGATCCACGTCGAGGAACTCGAAGACGCCGTCACCCTCGCCAATCGCCTCGCGCCCGAGCATTGCGAGGTCATGACCGCGCACGCGCGGGATGTGGCCCGCCGCGTAATCACCGCCGGAGCCATCTTCCTGGGGGATTATTCCCCGACGGTTTTGGGCGATTACGTGGCGGGTCCCAGCCACGAGTTGCCGACTGGTGGAGCCGGACGCTGCTTCGCCGGCCTGACCGTCGATCAGTTCCAACGCCGGACCAGCGTCGTCGAGTACGGCAAGGGCGCACTCAAACAGGCGCTGGCCTCGGTTCAGAAATTCGCCCAGGTCGAAGGTCTGGATGCCCACGGACGTTCGGCGACCATCCGGGCCGACAAGTAGTGTTTGGGAGGCGGGAGAGCCTCCCGGTTTTGTCCTGAAAGACGGGCGTCCGCGTGTCCCCACGCGGCGTTCAAAGCCGCCGGGTGAACGCTCCCGGCATACGGTTCAGCTTATGAAGTCCAAGGAAACATCGAAGAAAAAGGGTGTGGCGTCGCGTGTTCGTCCGCTGGTGCAAGGCCTCCATGCCTATGTCCCGGGCGAACAACCGAAGATCCGCGGGCTCATCAAACTCAACACCAACGAGAATCCCTACCCGCCCGCCCCCGGCGTGCTCAAGGCCACCCGCGCCGCCGTGGATGGTCGGCTCCGGCTCTATCCCAACGCCACCGCCCAGGGCCTGCGGGCCAAGCTCGCCGCGCTGCACGGCTGCGCGCCGGAGAATGTCTTCATCGGGAACGGTTCCGACGAGGTCCTGGGTTATCTGATCCGCGCCTTTGTCGAACCGGTGGCGTCCGTTCCAGCCGCGGATCTGGGGCGCGCGACGGTGCAGTATCTGTGGCCGTGCTACTCACTGTACCCGGTGCTGACGGAAACCCACGGCGCACGGCCGAAGGCGGTCCCCCTGCTGCCCGACTACGGATTGCCGACGGCGGCGGCCCTCAAGCGTGGAGGCCAGTGGGATTTCGAGGCGGCCCTGAGCCTGGTCACCACGCCGAATGCTCCCACCGGCCGGGGCTACTCCACCGATGAACTCGAAACCCTCTGCCGCGCGCACCGGGGCGTGATCGTCCTCGATGAGGCCTACGTGGATTTCGCCGTCGAGAACGCAATGTCCCTGGCGATCCGTTATCCGCACGTAGTGGTGACCCGAACCTTTTCCAAGGCCTATTCGCTGTGCTTCCAGCGCGTCGGTTACTGCATCGCCCACGCCGACGTGGTCGCCGCACTGGATCGGGTTCGTGACAGCTACAACGTGAACGGACTCGGTCAGGTCGCCGCCGAGGCCACCCTGACCCAGTTGCCCTATTACCGGCGCAACTTCGCCCGCATCATCGCGACGCGGGAACGGTTGCGACGTGAGTTGACCGGGCTTGGATGGAAGGTCCTTCCCAGCCAGACCAATTTCCTGCTGGCCGAGCCGCCGGGTGCGCCCGCCAAGGAATGGCTCCAGAAACTGCGCGCCGCGAAGATCCTGGTGCGTTGGTTTTCGGCGCCCGAGGTGCAGCAATACCTCCGCATCACCATCGGCACCGATGCCGAGATCGACGCCCTGCTCAAGGCGGTGCGACGTTCGGGGAAGGTCGCTTCAAATCCGCGATCGACGCTCCGCCGATGACGAAAGGCTCCGAGGACGAATGCCGCCTGCCCCCAGACGGCTCGCCCGTCCTGGGAGCACGGGCGTCCTCGCCCGCTCCGGCGGATGGCAGCGCCAGCGCCCCCGGCCCGGCGCCCGCCGGGGGCAGCGGACCGACCTTGGAAGGGCCTTGGGGATTCCTCGACGCCGGAGCAGTGGAGCCCGCCCTCAACATGGCCTTCGACGAGGCCATGCTGAATGCAGCGGCGACCCGAAGTGCGCCGCAGTTGCGCTGGTACGGATGGCAGTCGTCTGCCGCCACCTTCGGATACTTCCAGCACCACGGGGAGATCGCGTCGTTGACCCGGATCCGTCCGTTGCTCCGGCGTCCCACCGGCGGCGGTCTGGTGCCGCATCTGGCCGATTGGACCTACGCGTTGGTCGTGCCTCCCGGACACGAATGGTACGGGTTGCGGGCTCCGGAGAGTTACGAGCGGATGCACCGTTGGCTGCAACGCGCCTTCGCCCTGTGCGGGGTGGCGACCGCAGTGGCCACCTGTTGCGAAGTCGCCGGACCCGGGCAGTGTTTCATCGGGTGGGAGAAGTTCGATCTGTTGCAGGGCGGACGAAAGATCGCCGGGGCGGCGCAGCGGAGGAACAAGCTCGGCCTCCTGATCCAAGGCAGTATCCAACCGGTGCCATCGGGGGTGGACCGGGCTGGCTTCGCTCGGGCTTTGCAGGAGGCGGCGACCTACGACTGGGGGGTGACGTGGGAACCGGCCGATGCCGCGACCTGGCAGGCGGCCGCGGAGGAATTGGTGCGGGTGAAGTACGCGGACGCTGCGTACCATGCGCGACGGTAAAAGGATGATTTCGTGAACAAACAGGAAGTACTCAGGAAGATCGTGGAGAAGCTGGCCTCGGAGCTGGACTTGTACCTCCGCGCGGCGCGCACCGCGGCGGCCGAAGCCACCGACCCCCAAAGCAAGGCCGAGAACAAGTACGACACCCGGGGACTGGAGGCTTCCTACCTCGCCCGGGGTCAGTCACGACAGGCCGCCGAGATCGAGAATTCCGTGATCCTGTTCCGCGGTCTGGCGGGCAAGGCCTTCACCGAGGGATCCCCGGTGGACGTGGGAGCGTTGGTTCAATTGAAGGGGCGCAAGTCCAGCGCCTACTACTTCATGGGCCCCAAGTCCGGCGGGACCGAGGTGGAACACGCAGGCGAAGAAATCACCGTCATCACCCCGCCGTCGCCCCTCGGCACCCAGTTGATGGGTCGCAAGGTGGGCGACCGCGTGAAGATGCCGTCGGGTGAGGAGTTCCGCGTGGCGTCGGTGGAGTGACCCCTACCGCCCCAGCGCGCCATACGCCGCCGGAGGCAGACCGGTGCGCATGAAACGCACATCCACCGCGTCCATGCCAGCGGCGCGGATCGATTGCATGCCGAGATCGGTGTCTTCGAAGGCGCGGCATCGGGCGGGCTCGATCCCCATCCGCCGGGCGGCTTCGAGGAAGATGTCCGGAGCCGGCTTCTGCAGTGTGACATCCTCGTTGGTCACCACCGCATCGAACCAGTCAAGGATGCCCAGATGCTCCAGGATGTGGCGGATGGCGTGGCGCGATCCACCGGAGGCGACCGACATCGGGATGAGGCCGCGATGTTCCCGCGCGATGGCCACCACTTCCTCCACCGGTGTCACCTCGGGGAGGAAGCGCAGGTAAAGCTCCTCCTTGTGTTTGGCGAGGGCGGTCGGGTCGAGATCCGACCGTTCCTGTTCCTGGGCGAGCATGCGGAGGATGTCGCGGGTGGGCACGCCGCCGAGGGAATAGAAGCGGT
>JBDNHZ010000310.1:0-24654 GCA_041688515.1 Verrucomicrobiota bacterium | reverse complement strand
GGTGGGGGGGGGGGGGGGGGGGGTTGGCGCGGCGGCGAGGTTCGAGGACCCAGGCGCGACGGGTACTGAACCCGACTCAATCCGGGTCATCGCTGGTTTTCAGACTCCTGAAATACGGAAGGGGGACGGCTGGGCGTCCCCCGTTTGAGGCTCAGGACGTGGTGCCGCAGTGCGTGCGGTTTCCGCGGCCTCCCGGTCAAAGCGATTGACAGCGATCCAGCCGCGTTCCTAGCGTGGCGAAAAGCTCGTTCATTATGTCGGAAAACAATCCAGTCCCGCCGCCCTCACCCACGCCGGAGCCTCCGAAGCCCGCGGATGCCGCACAGAAGAAGCAGACCGTGAGGATCAGCCTCCCGCCGAAGCCGGCAGGCGGGCCTTCGATCCGCATCCCGTCAGCGGCTGCCCCGGCAGCCACTCCGGCGAGCGCTGCGACTCCGGCAGCACCGGCGGCTCCCTCCCCGGTCCGGCCCTCCGCGCCCTCTCCGGCGGCGGCGACCTCTCCGGCAGCCATGTCGGCGAGGCCCGCCGCTCCGGTGGCTCCTGCTGCGGCAGCCAGGCCCGCTCCGGCGGCGCGTCCGACCCCGTCCCGCTCCGGCGGCAGCGTCAGCGGCCTGGATGTGGGTCTCGCCTTCGCCGTAGCGTTGCTGGGGATTGCCGCGGTGGCGGTCCAGTATTGGTTCGTTGCACAGACCAATTCCTGAGCTACTACAGATCATGGCTGCGAAGAACATCGTCACGTTGACCTCGGCAAATTTCGAGGCCGAGGTCGTCAAGTCCACCCAACCCGTGTTGGTTGATTTCTGGGCCGAGTGGTGTGGCCCTTGCAAGATGTTGGGTCCGGTTCTGGACGAATTGGCCGCCGAGTACGACGGCAAGGCGCGGATCGCCAAGGTCAACATTGATGAGCACCAGGACCTAGCGGTGCAGTTTGGGATCCAATCCATCCCCACCCTGCTCCTGTTCAAGGGCGGCCAGGTTGTGAGCCAAAGCGTGGGGGCCAAGCCCAAGAGCGCCCTCAAGCAGGTGCTTGACGCCGCGATCAAATAACCCGCGCCCGTGACCGAACCCCGGTCATGAAAGCCTTCCCAGCGCCCGCCGGCTCACGCCAGCGGGCGCTTTTTTATCATCAGCTCTCGGCCCTGCTTGAGGCCGGGCTTCCGTTGTTTACCACCCTCGATCAACTTGCGCGCAATCCCCCGGCGGCGGAACTCCGGCGTCCGGCCGAATCGATCCTGGCGGGCCTCCGCTCCGGCCAGACTTTCACCGAGAGTTTCCGGGCTCTGTCCGGTTGGGCACCCGAGTTTGATATCGCCCTGATCCAGGCCGGAGAACACTCCGGCAGGCTGGATCAGGCATTCTCGGTCCTAGCGCGGCATCACGAGGCACAAGCGGCCAACTGGCAGATTGTCACGCAGGAGGCCGCCTACCCGATGCTGGTCCTGCATGTCGCCGTCTTCATCGTCCCCCACCCGCTGTTCGTCCGCACCGGCAGCATCTCCCAATACCTGGCCCAATCCGTGGGAACGCTCCTGATTGGCTATCTGGTGGTCGCCTGGGTCGTGTGGGCCACGCGCCCCACCCGACCGGAGGCGTGGCGGGGTTGGGTCGAGCGGATCCTGGTCCGGGTCCCGATCCTGGGTGCGGCCCGGACCGATCTCGCCTTGGCCCGATTGGCGGGCTCATTGGAATCGCTGCTCTCGGCAGGGGTCCTGGTGACCGAGGCGTGGCCCATGGCCGCGCGTGCGAGCGGATCGAACCTGATGGAAAGGACGGTCGCCATGTGGGAAGGGCCGCTCGCTTCGGGAGTCACTCCTTCCGAACTGGTCCAGTCCAGCGGACTGTTCCCCGTGGCCTTCGTCAGCGCCTATGCCACCGGCGAAATCTCTGGAAAACTCGAGGAACAACTCCGGCGACTGGCCCGCACCCATGAAGAGGACGGGTTCCGCAACCTCCGACTCTTCAGCCAATGGAGTCCGCGTGTTTTCTATGGCCTGGTGAGCATCTGGATCGCCTTCCAGATCCTGGCACTGGCGGGCGGATACGTGTCCACGCTCAACGAACTGCTGGGCGAGTGACGTCAGGCCGGCACCGCCGAAATCAGGAAGAAAGCGCAGGCAACCCATTCCCCCGTCAGCGAACGGCATCGTGACGGCTCAGCGAAGCTCGCCAGGTTGACCGCCGTTGATCAGGTGAAGCACTGCCATCCGAACCGCGAGCCCGTTGGCGACCTGTTCAAGAATCACCGAGCGGTCACCATCGGCAAGTTCACTCTCGATCTCAACGCCACGGTTGATCGGACCCGGGTGCATGATCAGGGCCTCGGGATGAAGCAAGGAGGCGCGGGCCTGATTCAACCCAAACAGGGACGCGTACTCGCCTGTCGAGGGAAACATCGCCTTGCGCTGTCGTTCGTGCTGGATCCGGAGGAGGTTGACGACATCGGCACCCCGCACCGCCTCGTGCACGTTCCAGGTCACCCGACAACCCCATTGCTCAAACACCCGGGGCACCAGGGTGGGCGGCCCGCACAAGGTGACTTCCGCTCCGAGCTTCAGGAGGGCCCAGATGTTGGACCGCGCGACGCGGCTGTAGAGGATGTCGCCCAGGATCGTGACCTTGAGCCCGGCGATGCGCCCCTTGCGCTCGCGGATGGTAAAGACGTCCAGCAACCCCTGCGTGGGATGCTCGTGGGCTCCGTCGCCGGCGTTGATGATGTGACAGCGGGCAAAGCGGGAAAGGAAGTGCGGCGCACCACTGGCACCGTGGCGGAGGACGACGAAGTCCGCGCTCATCGACTCAAGATTGCGGACGGTATCCTTCAGCGTTTCCCCCTTCTTCAGCGAGGAGGCTTCCGCGGTGAAGTTGATGACGTCCGCGCTCAGGCGCAGCGCCGCCAACTCGAAGCTGATGCGGGTCCGGGTACTGGGCTCGACGAACAGGTTGACCACGGTCCGCCCCTGCAGGAGCCCGACCTTCTTGACGTCCCTTTCGCCCACGGCCCGGAACTCCCGGGCCACATCCAGAATGAGGGTGATCTCCTCCGCCGTGAGCGATTGAAGGTCCAGCAGATGTCTGCGATTCCAGGTCATGTTCAGCTTTCTTCGGTCCCCGACTCTACCGACGCGTCGGGTTCGGTGTCATCCACGGCCGGGGAAAAGAAAAAGGGAGCCGGCCCTGACGGGCCAACTCCCCTGTCGAGTTCAGCTTTGAGCCCGGAATCCCTCCACTGATTGAACAGCGAGATGGAAGGCGGGTCGGTGTTCCGTGTCATTGCACCAGACTGGTCCGGCGTGCGCTGCGCCATTCCGACCGATACTTCGAGACCCAGTCGATCAGGGCGGCATCGAAACCGATGTCCCGTCCCGCCTTCTGTGACTCGATCCATTTGTGCCGGAGGATCTCCTCGCGCTCGGCGAGAAACTCCCGGTAGAGCGTCGTACTCTTGAGCAGCGCGTGCGCATCCCGGCGCGGGTCAGATTCGTTACTCATACGTACTGTCGAAGAATCAGAAATGTAACCCGACGCACCCCGGACTCAACCGGCAAGATGGGGTATGCCGGGGGAAGCCCGTCCAAGTCGGGACTTGGAACTGCGTGGTCCGTTGCCGACGATGCTTCATTGATGCGACTGCTGTGCTTCCACGCCAGATTCATTGTCCTGCTGGCGTCCTGCTGCCTTGCCCAGGGGCAGGCCACGGAACCGGCGCCCGGCGTCTCCCCCGTTCCGGCATCCTATTCCCTCGTCGCCGATGGCCGGTGGCTCCTGCAATCGACCGGGGCACGGTTTGATGCCTCCGCCCTTCTCCGTCTGCCGGATGGCCGATTGCTGACGGTCAACGACAAGCAACTGCCCCCGTGCAGCATCGAACTGGGGACGAACGGGACGGCTCAACTCGTCCCGCAGACCGCGCTTTTTCCCCTCGAAGCAGTCCGTTTGACCACCCCCAACCCGCGCTATGCCCCGGACAACGAGGGTTTGGCGCGCGACGCGGAAGGACGCCTCTATCTCTGCACCGAGGGCGAGCGATGGATCTTTCGGACCAGCGCAGGAGGCGGACCGGTAGAGCGTCTGGCGATTGATTGGACGCCGGTCCAGAAATGGTTCTCACCCAAGGATGGCAACGCCGCCTGGGAGGGGATTGCGGTGGGCGGAAGCCACCTTTACCTCGCCAACGAACGTTCCAGCGGTCGGATTGTGGTCGTGGATCTCCCCACCCTCCGCGTCATCGACGATTTTCAGGTGGCCCCCGCCGGCAATACGAGTTCTGACGTCCACTATTCCGACCTGAGTTGGTACGCGGGCGAACTCTGGGTCTTGTGCCGGGACATCCGAAAGGTGCTCCGGGTAAACCCGGAATCGCACGCCGTCCTGACAGAATTCGACTTCTCGGCCATCGAACTGGACCCTCAGAACGCCTATTTCAGCCCCATTCCCTACGGATTCATCGAGGGACTTTCCGTTGACGCCACCCATCTGTGGCTCGTCGTCGACAACAACGGACTGCCCCGGCGGGCTGCCCCGACCGACATGCGTCCCCTGCTCTTCCGGTGTCCGCGCCCGGATCTGATAGGCCGGTGATCCGCCAGGCAGTTTCGGGGGATTCAAGATCGACAGTCCGGGGAACCAAGGATAACGAAGGACGCGATGGAAGAACTCCCCTTTCCGGATCTTCACCATGCCCGCGCCGCGGAAGGGTGGCTGGACCTCGGCGTGGCGGACGAGGCTCAGATCGAGTTGGAAAAGCTGACCCCGTCGGCCGGGTCCGTGCCGGAAGTTCTGGATCTGTATTGGCGACTTCGCAGCGCCCGGTTGGATTGGGAGGGCTCCTTGAGCATCGCAGAAAAAGTCATCGCAATCGCGCCCGAGCGGGCAAATGGATGGATCCACCGAAGCTATGCCCTCCACGAACTGCGCCGGACACGGGAAGCTCAGGAAAACCTCCTGCAGGCGGTCGACCTTTTTCCGGATCAATCCATCATCCCCTACAACCTTGCCTGCTACGCCTGTCAACTCGGAGATCTCGACGCCGCCCGGAAATGGCTGCGTCGGGCCCTGAAATTGAAGGGAATCGCGCACCTCCGCGAAATGGCCCTCGACGATCCTGATCTGGCCCCGCTTCGGTCTGAACTGGCTCAGTGGTAGGCGGACGGCGCCCGGTTCAGCGGCCGCCTTCCAGGTCGTGACCCGTCCCGTATCGCCACCGTGAGCCGATCGATTCGAGGATCAATCCCTCGGGGAACTGACGAAACACGTCCAACAGGATCGCGGCTCCCGGCGTGACGCCCGCCGGGCCCCGTTCCAGCAAGCGCATGACGCTCTGTCGCGCCCGCTCGATCCCCGCATCCGGCACGGTGCGCTTCCCGACCAGTGCTTCCAGCAATTCAACCAACGCATCCAGGCCGACCTCCAAGGCCACCTCACGGAAGACCGTTGCCCGTGCGGCGCTGTCAAAACCGGGAGGGCCGAAAGCCGCCTCCAATCGCTGCATCATCGGGGTCCCGTCCCCGTTCGTGGCCGTCGTCCCAAGGGTGGATGCGCAGACGGGCTCCACATCGGAGACGATTCCCTCGCCTCGAATCCAGTCCAGGTCCACCGCATGCGACGACGCACCCATCGCCGGCCGCCAGACGCCCTGCCCGTCCACTCCCGGAACCCATTCCAGACCGAGCCGGAGATGGATGCGGTCGATCCGCCACGGGACACTGCCGGGGCTGGCTGCGGAAGCTGCATCCAACTCGCGTTGGAACGCCGCAAGCGCCTTCTGCAATTCGGTCATCACGCCCATGGGACCTCCCCGCGCAGTCGCTGGCAATGGCGGGATGTCGGAAGAATCATTCGACCCGGTAGAGCCCGGACTTGCTCCGGAGCAACAGGGCATTTCCCACGATGGCGGGCGACGCCATGTAGCCGTCTCCCAACTGGTTCTCTGCCAGCTTGCGAAACTCCCGGGCTGCGGCCACCACCGTGGTCTTGCCCTGCTCACTGCAGAAGTAGATCCGGCCGTCGGCGCACACGGGCGACGCCGAGTAATTCCCACCCACACGCTCGTTCCAGAGCGAGGTGCCCGTCGAGGCTTCCCAGCAGGTGGCGACCCCGTTGTCGTCGATGCCGAACAGCAGACCGTCGACCAGGAGCAGGGCCGGTTTCTTCGGGACATTGCGCTTCGAACGCCAGGCCACCGAAAGCGAACCCGAGTTGGTCTCCGAACCGTTCACATCCAAAACTTCTCCTGCCTTTCCCGGGCGGATCGCGAGCAACTGTCCCTGCGACCAACCGCTGGGGAAAAAGACCATTCCCCCGCCCACCACGGGACGGGTGCCTGCCGAATGACTGTTACGTTCCTCGATCCTCCACAACTCACGTCCGGTACGCGGATCGTAGCTGTAGAAGGCCTTCGCCCCCTGGCTGAGCAACTGCGTGACACCGCCGAATTCCGCGACGTGGCAGGTGGCGTAGGCCTTGCGCCAGTCCCCTTCGCTCTCCGGTTTGCCATCCGGCCCGAGATCCTTGTAGTCCACCGAGCGATCCACCTTCCACACCGTGCGCCCGGTCGCCGCGTCCAGGGCCACGAGGTACTGACGGTCGCTGCCGTCGAAATTAAGATACAGACGGCCCTCATGGAGGATCGGCGAAGATCCGGCACCCCGGTAATGATTGCACTCAAGGTCGCGACGTTCCCACAGCAGTTGACCGTTGGTGGCATCCAGGCAGGCGGTTGCCGGAGATCCGAAGGAGACCCAGACCCGGTCTCCTGCGGCGACCGCAGAGGGGGAGGCCCCCGAATTGAAGGCGTGGATGAACTGGGGTCGATCAATGTCGTACAGCTTCCGGTCGATCAAGGTCTTCCCGGTCGCGGCATCCACGCACACCACGAACAACTCGGTCCCCTTCTCGTTTGCCGTGGTCAACCAGACGCGTCCACCCCGGACGATCGGTGAGGACCACGCCTTGCCATGGACCGGGGTGAACCACTGGACCGACTTTCCCTCGCCCCATTCCACCGGCGGCTTCGAATCGAGGGCCACCCCATCCCCCCGCGGCCCCCGGAACTGCGGCCAATCGGTGTCGGCGCTCACGGACAAAGAGATCGCCACGACGCCCGCGAGCACGACGATGCCGTTGCGCGGAAGCGGGCGGAGGATCGGAGAGGACTTCAGAGGCACGGGATGCATGCCGCGGATCGTACCGGGATCCTCGTCCGGCGTGAAGGGGGCAGCGACCCCTGGTTCAAGTCTCTTTTGCCTCCCGGCTCCGCCATTCCTTCTCACGTCGGCGGATCTCGGCGCGGAGCAACTCCTCCGCCGACCACCCTTGCTGTTGGCACGCCTCCGCCAGATCAAACAACCGCTTGCCCACCGCGTCCGGGCTCACCTTGCGTCGGCTCCGCCGGGCCAAGCCCGCCTTGGTCGCCTTCTTCACCAACTTCTGCGCCCGCATCAACGAGGGCATCCGCCGGGGAATGCCGTCCAGCGCCGACTTCCGTTCCCGGATCGATCCGACCTTCTCGGCGCGTTTGATGCGCTCCCAGTTGGCCCAGACCTGATCAACATCCTTCACCTGAACCTCGCCGAAGACGTGCGGATGACGTCGGACCAACTTCTCGACCAGAGACCGGCAGACCGCGTCGAAATCGAAGGCCCCACGCTCGCTCCCCAGTTGGGCATGGAAAACCACCTGCAACAGCAGGTCACCGAGTTCCTCCACCATCTCCGTCTCGTCCCCGGCCTCGATCGCGTCGAGCAACTCGTACACTTCCTCCACCGCGTGCCACCGGAGTGTCTGATGGTCCTGTTCCCGATCCCACGGGCATCCGTCGGGAGCCCGGAGGGCGGCCATGACTTCGAGGACCTGACGGATCGGAGCGAGACGGGCGGAGGGCGGCTTCGGCATGGGGTCAGGGATGGGATTGAGGGATGCGGTTCAGAGGATGACCAAATCATCTCGGTGGATCACCTCGCCGCGATCCGTGGGACCGGCGCGGAGGGCAGTGGAGCCCAACCGGGTCAGACCGCGGGCCAATTCCCGCCCATCGGGACCACAAAGACGAACGACAGCCCCGACGGCAAACTCGCCTTCAATCACGGCAATCCCCGGCGAAAGCAGGCTGCGCCCTTGCTCCACCAGGGCCAGGACGGCCCCGGCAGCCACATGCAGGGTGCCCCGAACATGATGGTAAAAGGCGATCCACCGTTTGCGGCTTGGGAGCTTGCCGTGAACGGGCTGGAAAAGCGTTCCCTCCGCCTCTCCGGCGAGGATCCGGGCCAGACCGTCATGCCGACGACCGGGAGCGATCACGAGGGGAATCCCGGACCGGACCACGATCTTGGCGGCGGTGATCTTGGTGGCCATCCCGCCGGTGGCGGTGGCGCTGGTCGTCCCGCCGGCCATGGCCTCGATGCGTTCGTCGATCCGGTCCACGGTTTCGAGGAGTCGGGCCTGGGCGGTACCGAAGCCGTCGATCAGGCCGTCGGCGGTGGTCAGGATGACCAACAGATCGGCGGGAAGCAGGCTGGCAACCAGGGCCGACAACCGATCGTTGTCGCCGAACTTGAGCTCCGTCACCGAGACCGCGTCGTTCTCGTTGACGATGGGCAGCACACCCCGCTTGAGAAGGGTGAGGAGCGTATTGCGGGCGTTCAGGTGTCTCTCGTGGTCGGCCAGGTCCTCGTGGGTCAGCAGGACCTGCGCGATCGGTTGGTCAAAATGACGAAACAGGCTGTCATAGGTGGCCATCAGCCGCGACTGGCCAATCGCCGCGCAGGCCTGACGTTCTGCCAGGCTTCCGGGGCGTGTGTCGTATCCCAGGACCCCCATGCCGGCACCCACCGCGCCTGAAGTCACCAGAACCACCTCCAACCCCGAGGCCCGCAATGCCGCGACCTGCGAGACCAGTTGGGCAAACTGGACCAGATCGGGACGCTTCCGGGAGTCGGTCAAGACCCCGGTCCCCAGCTTGACCACCAGGCGACGGACGGATTTGAGGGCAGAGGAACGCACCGGCCGAAGAAACGGAAATCCAGCCAAGGAAACAAGCCTCGGGACGATTGGTGTCGGAAAGGGGTCTTTCTGACAAAAGATTTGCGGGCCACGGCACGGATATGGCTTAGTCACCGCTCTGTCGAAACCTGTGAATCGTACCGTTACGGTCCATGGGAATAGACAATGGGAGACGGATGAACCGCCGCCGCATGCAGGTACTTTACTCCGGCCGTGTGCAGGGGGTGGGCTTCCGCTACCAGACCCGACAGGTTGCCTCCGGTTTTGAGGTGACCGGGACCATCCGAAACCTGCCCGATGGGCGGGTGGAAATGGTCGCCGAGGGTTCGGAAGCGGAACTCAAAGAGTTCCGGATAGCCATCCGCGAGAGTGGCCTTGGGCCGATGATCCGGGACGAACAGGAGTTTTGGGCAGAACCGGGCGGGCAGTTCCGCGGGTTCGAGATCGTGCGTTGATGAGATACGGAATCATTGCTGACATCCATGCCAATCTGGAAGCACTCCATGTGGTGTTGGAAGACATCAAGCAGCAACACTGCACTCACGTGGTGTGCCTGGGTGACGTCGTTGGTTACGGCGCCAATCCCAAGGAGTGCCTCGATATCATCCGGGGGATGAACATCCCGGTGGTGAAGGGCAACCATGACGAGTACATCGGCAGCACCGAGAATCCGGAAGGATTCAATGACGCCGCCGCCGAGGCCGTTGCCTGGAGCCGGAATCAACTCACCGAAGACGACCGCAAGTGGCTCCGAGAGCTGAAGTACTTCCGTCTGGTAGCCAACTTTTCCATCGTCCACGCCACCCTCGATGCTCCCCAACGCTGGGGCTACGTCTTCGAGAAACTCGAGGCGGCAGCCAGCTTCACGTACCAGAACACCCAGGTCTGCTTCTTCGGGCATACCCATGTGCCGGTGGCTTTCATCCGCGACACCGGCGTCCGGGGTGGCACCTACTCCAAGTTCCGCGTGGAGTCCGGCAAAAAGTACTTCGTCAACGTCGGCTCGGTGGGGCAACCCCGGGATGGAGACCCACGCGCTTCCTACGTGATCTACGATCTCCCCCAGCAGACCATCGAGATCCGCCGCTTGGACTACGATATTCCCACCGCACAACGAAAGATTCGGGCGGCCGGTCTTCCGGAGCGTCTGGCAGAACGTCTGGCGAGCGGGCGTTGACCCCCGTGGTCACCGGCCGCGCCATTTTCCGCCGTGATCCAAATCCGCCGGTCCGGTCCGAGTTCTGGATGCCACTTTCCCTTTTCAGTTCTCTCCGACGATGCCGGTCGTCGCCCGGTTCCCTGGCGCTCTTCGAGCATCGAAGCCCCCGGGAGTCGTCCTTGCCGCAAACCACCACTCTCCTAGAATCCCGCGCATGAAGCGCCTCCTCCTTTCCCTCTTTGGCCTGCTCGTCGCTGTGCGACTGATGGGACAGCTTGATCTGCGCATCACGCTCCCTCAGGACCAATTCCTGCCCGGCGAGTCCATCGAGACCGCCGTCCGAATCGCCAATTTTTCCGGACGCAAACTGACCTTCGGAGCCAACCCCGGGTGGATCCGCTTCAACGTCGAGGCCACCGAAGGCTTCATCGTGAATCGGATCTCCGAGATTCAGGAAAGTGGCGAGTTCGACCTCGAAGCTTCCACCCGTGGAACCATCCGCTATGACATCCAACCCCATTTCGACCTCAGCCGCCCCGGACGCTACCGGGTGACGGCCACCGTCCGATTGTCGGACACGGAGGAGTACGCCAGCCCGGCGATCTACTTCGAAGTCTTTCGCGGAACCCGACTCTGGGAACGCGAGTTCGGGGTTGAGGGTGCTGACGGGGTGGCTTTGCGCCGAAAGTTTCTGCTCCAGCAGGCGACCCACCTCCGGGATGTACGCCTCTACGTCCGGATCACGGACGATACGGAGACGGCGACGGTCAAGGTCGTCCAGATCGGCCCCACGGTTTCCTTCTCCCGCCCTGCCTGCGCCGTTGACCGGAAGTCCCGCCTCCATGCCCTGCACCAGATCTCTGCCGACACGTACCGTTACCATCTCATCGGGCCAGACGGAGCCGTGATCCTCCGCCAGTCCTTCGAGTTCACTGAGCGCCGTCCCCAACTCCGCGTGAATGAGGGCGGAGAAGTGGCCGTCATCGGGGGATTACGCAAACGCGCCGCCAACGACTTCCCGGAAGAACCGAAGACCGACGCGCCGTTCCTCAAACTGGATGAAGCATCGGTCACGAATTCCCCTTCGAAATAACCTCTGGCGCCTCTGGGTGTCGGGGCTTTTTCTGCTTGGAACATTGGCGATTGCGGCGAGCCCGACGGCTCCCCCAGTCGTTCTTCACCTGCGGAATGGCGACCGATTGACCGGCGAGATCCTCAAGGAAACCCGCAAGGCCCTCGTCCTCCGCTCCACCGCCGCCGGAAAGATCACGGTTCCCCTCGACCTCATCGAGCGGCGCGAAATTCTTGGACTGCCAAAAGCCGCGGTCGCCTCCGGGGCATCGACCAATTCGCCTCCGAGCGTCGCCCCGGTCACCACGCCTGCCGTTCCGGCACTGGCGAAAGGACTTGTCCCCGTCCCTGTGCCGACGGCCCCGCCCTCCGCCATCTCCGCCCGGACCAACCACTCTGAAATCCCGGGCCTGTGGACGGGTCGTTGGCTGCCCCGCTGGCTGACGCCCTTCACCACCAACTGGCATGGCAATGTTGGTCTGGGCATGAACCTGGGATTCGGCACGACGGAGAGGCAGACCTTCTTCGCCACCGCGAACGCCAACCACACCTGGCAGCGCATCATCAATTCGGCCAACTACAACGCGGCGTACGGACTGGTGAATGAGATCGAGTCCGCCAACCGGATGGAAGGCTTGCTCAAGACCGAGGTCTTCGTCGATCGCTCGCGAAAACTGTATGCCTACAATCTCGCGTTGGGTGGCTATGACGCGATCCGACTGATTGATCGACGCCTCGAAGAAGGCGTCGGCATGGGCTATCGCGTCTACGAACGCCCCCGCGTCGTCGTCACCATGGAGTTGGGCGGGCAGTACCAGAGCTTCAATTACGCCCGGCAGGAAGACCGGCATCTCTGGTCCGCGCGCGTCTCGGAGAATCTGAACTGGAGACCCTCCGACAAACTCACGCTCACCCAGAAGTTCCAGTTCATGCCCAACATCGCTGACGTGTCGGATTACCGGGTCCGGATGGATCTCATCGCTTCGTTCCCGGTCTTCAAACGGATCACGCTGAGTCTGAACGTGGTCAACGAATACGAGTCGCTGCCGCCGCGCGGAGTCGACAACAACGACCTCCAGATCACCACGAACGTGAACATCACGTTCTGACTGGGAAAACAGTTCACCCCCACTTCTCGGTCTTCATCTGCTCCTTCGGCAGGCCGAGGTCGTGGGTCACCAGATGTTCCACCGACGCCACCATCTCGTTGGTGCCGCAGGCGTAGAACACCGTGTTCGCCGGATCGTCCACGAAGCTCTTCACCCAGTCCGGCGTGATGCGCCCGCGGCGTCCGGTCCAGACGTCGTCCGGATGAAGTCGCGTGCAGGTGACCTGGAACTGGATCCGCGGGTTCTTCTCCGCCAACTCCCGAAATTCAGTCGCGAAGATGATGTCCTGGGTGGTGCGCACGGTGTAGAGGATCGTGATACGGGTATCGAGGTTCCGCTCCGTCGCCTCGCGTGCGAACCCACGGAACGGCGTCACACCGGATCCACCGGCAACACAGATGAGATGCTTGCCGGGCGGATCGAACGCCGGCAGGAACCGACCCGTCGGCGGGATGACCACCATCTTGTCTCCGGCATCCAACCAGTCGACCACGCTCGTCCCCATCTTCCCGTCGCGTTTCACGGTGACTTCGTAATGCCCGCGGTCCAGTGCACTCGAGCTCAGGGAATACGCCCGTTTATACTTGGGCTTGTGAGGCCAGTAGACGGTGATGAACTGCCCGGTCTTGAACTCGGGTTCGTATCCAGCGGGCCACTGGAACCGCACCGTCTTCGTATCCGGAAGCTCCATCTTCACGGATTCCACCAGCATCTCAGCGATGACTTTTGACATGTCGGGAAGGAACCAGGCCCGTCGTGGACCCAAGGTTCCGCCGATGATGTCCAAGCCATCCCCCGTGTAAAGCCCGGGCCGGGCGCAGAAAGCCGAAGGGACCAGCCTTCCTCCAAAGACATGCCTTGCCCTCGGCCACCCGGCAGGTAAACACCTGCTTCAACATGGAAGCCGTTCCCATTCCGCCCCCCCAGCGGGCCGTTTCACTCGATGCCTATCGCGGGTTCGTCATGCTCTTGATGGCGGGCGAGGTCCTGAGATTCCACGCGGTCTCAAAGAACCTTCCCGAGAGCGGCCTGTTCCGATTCCTCGCCCACCATCAGGACCATGTCGACTGGCGGGGATGCACGCTTCACGACCTGATCCAACCCTCCTTTTCCTTTCTGGTCGGGTGCGCCCTGCCCTGGTCGATCGCCAACCGGAAGGCCCGCGGCCAGGGCCCTGCCGGGATCTGGATACACACGATCTGGCGCGCTTTCCTGCTGATCGCCCTCGGCGTCTTCCTGCGCTCGGGTGGATCCAAGTTCACCAACTTCACCTTTGAAGACACTCTCTCGCAGATCGGTCTTGGCTACGTCGCGCTGACTTTTCTCGCCTGGCGTCCGATCGCGATCCAGGTGACCGGGTTGGTCGCAGTCCTGGCCGGTTACTGGGCCCTGTTCGCCTTCTCCCCCGTCCCGGGCGCGGGCTTTGATCCGGCCACCGTCGGCGTCCCGGCCGATTGGCCCGAAAAGCTCACTGGATTTGCCGCGCACTGGAACAAGAACGCCCATCCGGCACACGCCTTCGATTTCTGGTTCCTCAACCTGTTCCCCCGGATCAAGCCCTGGCTCTACAACGGAGGCGGGTACGTGACGCTCAGCTTCATCCCCACCCTGGGGACCATGATCCTGGGACTCCTGGCCGGACAATGGCTGCGCCGGACCGACCTGGGCGCTGGACCGCGGCTGGGCGGGCTCATCCTGGCCGGACTTGCCGGACTCGCCTTGGGGACGGCTCTGGACCTGACCGGGGTCTGTCCCAGCGTGAAGCGGATCTGGACGCCCTCGTGGGTTGTCTTCAGCGGAGGATGGTGCTGTCTCTTCCTGGCGGGATTCCATGCTGTGGCGGATCTACGCCGATGGACCGCCCCGCTCTTCGTGCTGGTGGTGGTGGGGATGAACTCGATCTTCACCTACGTCATCGCCCACCTTTGGGATGGCTTCTTCCGTCAGAACACCACCAACCATCTCAACACGTTTCTCCTCTGGCTGAAGGGCCCCGAAGTCTTCGCCGAAGGCGGCAACTTCTGGACGATCACCACCGGTCCCTATGCCCCGTTCTTCGAGGGGGCAATGGCCCTTTTGTGCATCTGGCTCTGCTGTCTCTGGCTGTGGAAGAAAAAGATCTTCATCCGGATCTAGCGCTCCATCTCCCTCTTTGCCGGAGGACCGGCCTGACAGTTGCTTGGAAGGCGTGCATTAGGATGAACCGCCTTCATTGATGAAGCCACCGATCGACTCCCGCCAGTTGCATGCCTTCGTGATTCTCGCCCGAACCGGCAGTTTCACGCAGACCGCCCGCGAACTTTTCCTCACCCAATCGGCCGTCAGTCACTCGATCAAATCGCTGGAGACCGACATGGGCTGTCGCCTTTTTGACAGGGTGGGCAAGACCGTGATGCTGACCCAGGCGGGCGAACAACTCCTTCCTTCCGCCGACCGGATCCTCCGGGAGATGGACTCCGCCCGCGGGGGCATGACCGGCCTTAGACAATGGGGCTTTGGTCGCCTCCGGGTCGGTGCCCCGGCACCCATCGGGGATGGCCTTCTTCCCCTGGCCCTCGCCGAGGTCCGGAAGCGTGAACCCCGTACGCTTCTCAAGACCGAGGTGGCCGATGAATCCAGCCCGCTGGAACTTCTCGAAGCCCGTCGCGTCGATCTGGTCCTCAGCCCGGCGGGCAAGCCAGATGAACGCTTCGCCACCGAGGCGCTGTTCTTCGAGGAATACGTCTTTGCGGTGCCCAATGCTCATCCTTGGGCACGCCTCCAGACAGCGCCCCTGGAATCCGTGGGGCCACAGCCCGTGATCGTCCCCGGCATGCACACCATCACCTGGCGATTCATTGACGAGTTCTTCCGAGCGGATCAGATCGGCCTCAACGTCCAGTGCGAGACCGCAACGCCTTTGCAGGCGCTGGCCTTGGCAACCGCGGGTCTGGGGGCTGCGCTGGTGCCCGCCTGGGCATTCAACTGCGCGCCGAATGCGTCCGGGCTTACCGCCCTGCATCTGGGGCGGCGGCGTCTCCGCATTCCTTGGGTCATCACGTTCTGGCGGGGACGACGCCTCAGCCTGCCGGAGAGTCTGTTCATTGAGGTAGCCCGGCAGCAGATCGCCATCCTGGCTGGCGAGGTCAATCTTCCAAACCGCGCCAAGGCCGCCCACTGACGGCACTCGAAAGTCTCGGAGGAATGGGGCAAGAAGCGGTTGGCGTTCCTGCCCCATGCGCTCGCAGTGAGAAGCTTTCACTCCCATCCGCCGTCCTGACCTGTTCGTCCGCGACGACTCAGCCCGGATTGAGCGATCGGACGAGTTCCGCATGGAGCCCGGGCATGGCCGCAATCCCGGATGATGCCGCCAACCCATCCGCAGATCCGCCCTTCCAGTCGGTGATGATTCCACCGGCACCCCGGATGATGGGCACGATCGGTTGGAGGTCCCACGGATTCATGATCGGATCGAGCATCACGTCCGCCCAACCAGCAGCCACCAACAGGTAGCCGTAGCAATCTCCCCAGGACCGCACCACCTTGGCCCGACGGCAGACGGACTCGAACAGCGCCCCGTCCTGGTACAGGGCGGGATGCATCGGATCGCTCATCAGCACCGTCGCCTGCGAAAGATCCGCGCACGCCCGACCGCGGACGGGTTGCCCGTTGAGGGTCGTGGTTTCGCCGTCGCCGATCATCAACTGCTGGAGCACGGGTTGGTGGATGCATCCCAGCACCGGACGGCCCTGGTGAAGCAGTCCGATCAAAGTCCCGAAGAGCGGCACGGCCGAGATGAACGACTTGGTGCCGTCGATCGGATCCAGCACCCAGATGAACTCGGCGTCGCCCCGCACGGTTCCGAACTCCTCACCCACGATTCCATGGTTGGGAAACCGCTGCTCGATCATCTCGCGCATGACCCGCTCGGCTTCTCGATCGGCAATGGTTACCGGGGAAGAATCCGACTTCTCCAGCACGCCCACGTTCTTTTGCCCAAAGTGCGGCAGGATTTCACGAGCGCTGGCCTCAGCCAGTTCCACCAGGAACGAACGTGCGTCATCGAGATGCATTTGTGGCAATGAATCAGAGATCCCCCGGTGCGAACATCCCCCAAACCGCCGAAGACCCACCCGATGCCCGGCCCCTCCACGATTTCCATCGTCGGAGGCCCGGACCACATTTTTGTAAAGTGTGGTTCTCTGGGGTCTTCATCGCCCGATTGGCGCTCCCGCGGCTTGCGTCCGCGGGAGGGGACTGCCCAGCCTCGCCGGTGATGCGAGGGAAGCTCTGGTGCCTTTGGCTGCTATGGCTCGTCGGCGGGGGATCCGCCGCCGTGCAGGCCGAATCGCGGGTGGAACTCGGTCCCTGGTCCGGGGCGATCACCGCCACGTCGGCGGTGGTGAAGGTCAAGATGCGAACGCCGGGCCAACCGGTGGTGCTTCTGGTCGAAAACCATTCCCGTCCGGAACCGTTGCGCCGCTTTGGCCCATTCGTTTCGACCACCAACGACCATCGGGTCGTCGCGTTCCAACTTCGCGGACTCACCCCTGCCACACGGTACCGGTACGTCGTGTCGGTCAACGGCCAACCCGAACCCGCCGAGGTCGGCTCGTTCCAGACCTTCCCGATCGGTGCCGCCTCGTTCCGCTTCGCCTTCGCCTCCTGCGGAAAAACGGGCTCGACCAACGCCAGCTACGACCGGATCCGGGAGCACAAGCCGCTGTTCTTCCTTTGCCCTGGCGACTTCCACTACGAGGACATCACCACCAACCGCGTGGACAAGTTCTGGCGCGCGTATGACAAGGTGTTTGCCTCGAAGGTCCAGGCGCGGCTCTACCGGCAGATCCCACTGGTCTACATGTGGGATGACCACGACTACTGCGGGAACGGCAGTGATGACCGTGCCACTGGACGACCGGCCGCCCGGGCCGCCTACCAATTGTACGCTCCCCACTATCCCCTGCCCTTCGACGGGCACGAGGCCCCCATCTCGCAGGCGTTTTCAGTGGGACGCACCCGCTTCATTATCACCGATCTTCGCTCCCAGCGGGACGCGGTTTCCGCAAAGGATACGGAATCCAAGAGCATGCTGGGGACCGCCCAGAAAGCCTGGCTGAAGGAGGAACTGCTCGCGGCACGGGATACCCATGCCGTCATCTTCTGGGTCAGTTCCGTCCCCTGGAACGGCACCACCCGGACCAACCTGTATTGGCCCGTGACGACCAACGACTTCGGCTACATCCATCACTCCCGTCTCGCCTACAACACCAACAACGGTGCCAAGCCGTCGAAGCCTTCCGGCGGCGACTCCTGGGCCTGGTACGCCTCCGAACGTCGCGAGATCAGCGACTTCCTCCGCGATCAGGGAATCCGCAACCTCGTGTTGCTCCACGGCGACATGCACGCGCTCGCCGCCGACAACGGATCGAACTCGGACTTCGCCACGGGTGGTGGAGCACCCATCCCGCTGTTCGCCGCCGCTCCACTCGACCGTGAGGCCAGCATCAAGGCGGGGCCCTACAGCGAGGGACTCTACAAGCCGCGCAAAGGCGAAGGCTGCTTCGGGCTGGTCGACGTCCAGGACACCGGTTCCCGGGTCGTCGTCCGGTTCTCCGGTCGCAGCAACGACGACATTGAGCGGATTCACCTGACCCTTTCCTATCCCCTCGGGCGTTAGGAAGAATGCTGTCGCCAAGCGTCGGCGGGGTTGGTAACAGACTCCGACTTCGGTCATGGGCGAGTGGCGCAGCGGTTAGCGCAGCTGCCTTACACGCAGTTGGTCGGGGGTTCGAATCCCTCCTCGCCCACCATCTCCTCCAATCGGCGCCGGCTCCTGGGCCGCGTCCCGGATCTTTTCCTTGGGCTCGCTGGCGTCCCGTCCCGCCAGCGGCGGGTTCTACCAGCGGAACACCAACTGCTGAATACGCCCCTCCTGAAGTCCGCTCACTCCCAGGCCGAGCAGGCGCAATGGCCGATGCACCAACCCATGCTGGGCCAGCAGCCAACAGCCCAACCGGTAAACATCGCGGGCCTGGGTGACCGGTTCGTCGATGGAGATCTGCCGGGTCAAGGTGGTGAAATCGGCATAGCGAACCTTCACCTGCACCGTCAGCGCCGCCAATCGACGCCGTTCCATTCGTCCGGCAATGTCCTCCGCCTGCTCCCGCAGGCATTGCCGTAGCACCACCCGGTCCTCGGTGTCTGATTCAAAGGTGTTCTCGCTGCTGATGCTGCGGACCTCGTCGCCGAGTTCGAGCGGACGGTCGTCGTCGCCAAAGGCAAACCGCTTCAAGACGGGTCCCCACGAACCCACCAGCGCCCTCAGGTCGCCCCGGTGATCCTGCAGATCGCCGACGGTCTTCAACCCGGCATCGGTCAGGATCTTTTCCGTCACCGTTCCAACGCCGTGCAGAGCCCTCACCGGCAGTGGACGGAGGAACGCCACCTTTTCCCGCTCACGGATCAGGGTCAGGCCGGCGGGCTTGCGGAAGTCACTCCCCAACTTCGCCAGCAGCTTGTTCGACGCCACCCCGATACTGGCGCTCAACTGCCGTTCCTGCTGGATCCGATCCTGCAATGTCCGCGCCTGCGGCAACGCCCGCTCGAGATCTGCATCGGGGTCATCCGATGCCCCAACGCACAACGCCGAGAAATCCAGGTACGCCTCATCAACCGACACCTGCTGGATCACGGCTCCGGTCTCCGACACGAGACGCATGATCTCCCGTGACTCGTCCCGATACCGATCCATTCGGGGCCGGAGAAAGACCCCCTGGGGACATAACCGCGCCGCCGTCCGACTGGGCATGGCGGAGCGCACCCCGAATCGTCTTGCCTCATAACTCGCCGCGCACACCACGCCCCGCTGATCCCCGGCCGCCCCCACGATGACCGGACGTCCCTTCAACTCCGGATGGTCGCGCTGCTCCACCGACGCATAAAACGCGTCCATGTCGAGATGGAGGATGACCCGATGCACCGCCGGCAGACTGGCGCGACGCCCTCACCCGCTCAAGCGTTGGACGCGCGAGGGTCGACCCCGGGCAGGGGCGAAACCACCAACCCAAAAAACTGCAGTTCATTCATCCACCGATTTCACCGGTGAAGACGGGGAACGATCGCGTTGAAATGGATGCCCGAGGCTCATCCCGCGGGGGCCATGGCGTCCGTTCCAACTCCCCCTGAATCGGTGCAATCGGTGGATTCCGCCGCTTCTACTTTCACCGTCTGCCGGCCTCGCCGATCCTCAACCCATCAGCACCGGGACCGCCTGACGCAGCACCGTCACCTTGAGCGGCGTTTCTCCCACCACATCCCCGTCCAGCGCCACCGCCTGCGGCGTCGCGGCGTCCACCTCCATCCACGCCGACTTGAAATAGTCCACCTGCGGATGCTGGACGTGGGTGCCCTGGGTCAATCGGAAGAACTGCCGCGCGATCGTCCAGCGTCCCAGGGCGCGGATCAGACTGACCTCCGACAAGCCATCCGCGAGGTCGGCATCCGGAGCGATCCGCATCCCACCGCCGCCGGCGAAGGAGGCGTTGGCCGCCAGGGCCACCACCAACGGTTCATCGCAGGTTCCCCGTTCCGTCCGGACCCGGAGACGGACGGCCTGCCACTGGGCCAACGCCCGGAAGAACCCAACCTTGTAGCTCAGGTGGGGACCGAACCATCGTTTCACCCGTGGCGTCGTGTGGCGGAGGATGTCGCTGGCAAATCCCACGGCGGCGAACAGGAACCCGTGGCGCACCACTTCCTGGCCGTCACGACGGCAGCGGACCTCCAGCACATCCATCCGACGAACGCCCGCATCCGCGCCGGACGGCGTGGAAGCGAATCGCTGGATGGCCCCGAGCACCTCCGCTTCCAGGCGCACTCCGAGGTGTCGCGCCACATCGTTGCCGGTGCCAAAGGAAATGGGGACCAGTGCTTGAACGGCACCCGCCGACCTTTGAAGCAATCCGCTCACCACCTCGCAAAAGGTTCCGTCGCCACCGACCGCCAGGAGCACCTCCGAATCGGCCGCCAACCGCTGCGCTGCCTTCGCCCCGCCCCCAGGTCCCGCCGTCTCCTCCAGGGTCAACCGGTGGCCCGCCTGCCGCAGTCGTTCGCACAGTCCCTGCAATCGGACCGACTGATCCCGCCCGGCATTGGCCTGGGGATTCACCACGAGTCCCACCCTCAGCGGTCTCAGCATGAAGGCATCCTGCGAACGGAGGGCGCGGATCGCCAGCCAAGACCTCCGGGCCAACTTTGGCAGTGCCGCAAAACTTGGCCAGATACGGACAACCCCGGCCCAGCCACCCATCGGCCGACCTGCTCAGGTGTCGCCGAACTCCATCGAAATCACATCATGAACCCCACACTCCATCATCCGCTGATCACGGAACTCCCCGAACATCGGGACACCATCCACACCCTCAAGACGGCCGATGCCCACTTCCGCCGGTTGTTCGACGAATACCACGACGTCGACAAGGAAGTCGTGCGGATCGAGGAACAGATTGAACCGGCGTCCGATGCCCACACCCAGTCGCTCAAGCTCCGTCGACTGCATCTGAAGGATGATCTGCTGCGGATCATCCGCCGCCACGAAGGCGCGTAACCGCCGCCTGAGGACAGGCGGCCTACAGCCCCTTCCCTGGCGGCACGGAGGCGTTGATGGCCTGTTCGACCGTGCGGGTGCCCAACTGCCCGTGATCGGTCCAGTTGCCATCGACATCGTCGTTGGGCAGGGCATCGGCAAAGCGGTCGTCGTCCCCCAATTCGGTCCGCAATCGCTTCAGCTCCGCCTTGAGCCGCGCCACCGTGGCGGCCTCCGCCGGGTCATTGATGAGATTCCGCTGTTCGTCCGGATCCCGACGCAGGTCAAAGAGTTCCCAGGCATCCTTCTTCCAGTAGTAGATGAGCTTGTGGGTCGCGGTCCGCACGCCGTAGTGCTGCCGGGTGTTGTGATGGCCGGGATCGTGGTAATAGCGGTAGTACATTGAGCGGCGCCAATCCTTCGGTGCCATTCCCTTCAGCCACGGCACCAGACTCCGGCCATGCATCTCGGAAGGAACCGGAAGTCCGGCAATCTCCAGGAAGGTCGGGGCCAGAGCCACATTGAGAGCGATGCCCTCCGGCACGGTTCCAGGCCGGGTCACGCCGGGCCAACGGGCCAGCAAGGGAATCCTCAACGACGGCTCATACATGAAGCGTTTGTCGTACATTCCCTGGTCCCCGAGGAAGAAGCCATTGTCGGACGTGTAAATCACCACGGTCTCCTTCGCGAGGCCGCTCCGTTCGAGGTGCTCCAGCAACCGCCCCGCGTTGTCGTCCACTCCCTGAACACAGGCCAGGTAGTCCTGCATGTACCGCTGGTACATCCACCGGATCAGATCTTTCCCGGTCAACTTCCTCACCGTGCCGTCCACCCCGGTGACGTCCACTTCGGTCGGCACGCCCCCGGACCAACGCCCCCGTTCAGCCGGGGTCGTCAACTCGGCCGGCGGCGGCATCTTGAGATCGTTGCGCGTCAGGTTGCGGGCGATGGTCTGATGGTTCTCCGGCAGTGCCGCCGGCCGCGTCGCATAATCGTCGAACAGGGTGGGTGGCTCGGGAATGGTGCGATTCCTGAACTTCTCCCGATTCTTCGGATCCGGCGTCCAGTTCCGATGCGGAGCCTTGTGATGGAGCATCAGAAAGAAGGGCTTGTCCTTGGGACGCGTCTCCAGGAATCGAATGCCCAGGTCGGTGATGACATCGGTGGCGTAGCCTTCGACGGTCAACCGCCCGTTCGGCGTCAGGAAGTCCGGCTGGTTGTAGGCCCCCTGACCCGGCAGGACGATCCATCGGTCGAATCCGGTGGGATCTGTCCCCAGATGCCACTTCCCGACCATGCCGGTGTGGTACCCCGCGGACTGAAGACGTTTGGCGACGGTATCCTGCGCACCGTTGAACCGGTTGAACACCGGACTGCCATTGGCGTGCGAGTACTTTCCGGTCAGCAGGCTCGCGCGACTCGGCGTGCAAATTGAATTCACGACGAACGCATTGGCAAACCGGGCACCCTCCTGCGCGATGCGGTCCAAACCCGGCGTCTGGTTCACCTTCGAACCGTAGCAGGACAACGCATGAAAGGCGTGGTCGTCGGTCATGATGAACAGGATGTTCGGCCGGGCGGCGGCCTGAGCCCGGGCGTAGAACAAGGCGACCCACAGGATCAGCCAACCCAGATTTCGATGGGAACGATGCATACAATGAAGACGACAGGACGGTGAATGCTTCTGGAACCGTGACCCAACCCGACCGAACGGCACAAGCCGCGACATCGGCGTTCCTGGCACTGCGTGCGCATCTTGGCACTGCCCTCACCGGAACAGAATGTGCGCCTCGTTACCTCGGCACCGACCCGTGGGAGGCGACGTCAGGAGACTCTGACTTCCATCCGGACGAGCCCTGGCGCACGCGCGTTCCCCGTCAGGTTAGCGCCTGCCTCGTCCCCTCGGCAGACTGACCAGAGCCAGACCGATCGGGGACCATCCCAGGGTGCGCCCGAAATCGTCTTCCATGCGCCTTCCCGGTTTGCCTCTGGGCGGCGCGCCGGTAGCCTCGCAAAATCATGCGCGTTTCCCGACTGCTCCATACCCGTTACCGGGTCGATGACCTTGACCGGTCCGTCCGCTTTTATCAGGACGTTCTGGGTCTGGATGAGATCCGTCGGCACAAGTCGCCGCGCGGATCGGAACTGGTCTTCCTCAAGGTGCCGGGAAGCGAGGAAACGATTGAGCTGTGTTCCTTTCCGGCGAGCGGACCGGTCCATGTGCAGTCCGACCTCACGCACCTGGCCTTCGAGGTGGAAAGCCTGACAGCGTTTGGCGAGCATCTGGCGGCCAAGGGCATGGGTTATTCGGACGGTCCGCACTACAAGCCCGATGGCTCCGGGGGCTTTGCCTTCATCGACGCCCCGGAAGGGTACGAGATCGAACTGATCCAGCGTTCGCCAGTCGCCGCCGCCTCGAACCAGACCTACTGATCGCCCTGCTTGACCCAGCCCAAGATCCATCCCTGGCGCGCCGGTGGCCGCTGGCTTCCCACCGACCAGAGATCTCTGGTGATGGGCATCGTCAATGTCACGCCGGACAGCTTCTCCGACGGGGGTGCCTTTCTCGCCCCGAGAGAGGCCATCGCCCACGGACTCCGCATGGCTGCCGAGGGGGCGGACATCCTCGATGTCGGGGGCGAATCCACCCGCCCCGGGGCCAGCCCAGTGTCCCGGGCGGAGGAACTGCGCCGGGTACTGCCGGTCATCGAGGGCCTGGTAGCGGAGGGAATTCCGACGATCTCGATCGACACCCGTCACCGCGAAGTCGCCGCCGCCGCGCTGCGGGCCGGGGCCAGCATTGTCAACGATGTCCAAGCTAACCGAACTGATCCAGCCCTGTGGGAACTGATTCGCGACACCGGTGCCGGATACGTCTGCATGCACATGCAGGGGGAACCCGCGGGCATGCAGGAGCGTCCCCACTACCAGAATGTCACCGGCGAGATCCTCGCCTTTTTCCAGGACCGGATTGAACGACTCGGCAGGCTCGGGATCGATCCTGCCCAGGTGGTAATCGATCCCGGAATCGGCTTCGGAAAGACGGTGCAACACAATCTCGAACTGCTCCGCGAGCTCGGAGATTTCACGCGCCTTCCCCATCCCGTCCTGCTAGGAATCTCACGAAAGAGTTTTCTGGGCCGGGTGACGGGCGCGGCCACCTGCGACCGTCTCGCCGGTGGGCTTGCCTGCACGGTCTGGGCAGCCCGATTGGGAGTCCGGATTTTCCGGACTCACGATGTTGCACCCACGGTCCAGGCACTCCAGATCCTGAGCGCCATCGAGTCTGGTGCCGCGCCGGCGCGATGAACGACATCCTCTCATTCCTGCAGCACTGGTGGCGCCCGGCCGTCGAGATCACCATTCTCGCCGTCGGGATCTATCACGCGTTCATCTTCCTGCGCGGGACCCGCGGTGCTCCGATCGTCACCGGATTCCTGGCACTGCTGCTGGCGCTGACCCTGACCACCCGGTTGCTCGACCTGCAGGTGCTCAACGCCCTGCTCGGTCAGTTCTTCGCCTTCCTCGCCGTGGCCATCGTCGTGCTTTTCCAACCCGAACTCCGGCGCATGCTGGCGCAGTTGGGCAATCTGCCGCTCGTCTCCAATGCGCAGCAGGAACGCGAAAAGATCGAAGTCATCTGCGAAACCGTTGACCGGTTCGCCCCGGTCCGCATCGGTGCCCTCATCGCCCTCGAACAGGGCATCCAACTGGCGGACGTGGTCGAGTCCGGCGTCACCGTCGATTGCGAG
>JBDNHZ010000309.1:0-10273 GCA_041688515.1 Verrucomicrobiota bacterium | reverse complement strand
GAGGGAGAAGTTGGCGCGAGGCGACGATGCGCGAGCGTGGGTGAGAGGGCTGATGAATGGGATGGCGGACCTGCAACCCGATCTGGAGAAGGGAACGTTGACGGTGTGGCTGCATCCCCAGACATGCCAGGCCCACGAGACGGTACTGGAGCATGTCTGCGAGGAACTCACCGCGACCGAAACGGAATTTCCGGAAACCTCGTTACGGATGGTCTTCAAACCGCTCGCACCAAGCAAAACCCGGTCCACTCAGATTCCACCGGGTCAGGATGTCTGAGCCTCGTGACCTCGTCGCCTACGGAGAAGTGAGCCTCGTAACCTCGTCGCCTACGGAGAAGTGAGCCTCGTAACCTCGTCGCCTACGGAGAAGTGCGCCTCGTGACCTCGTCGCCTACTCCCGCCCGATTGAAGTGAGCCTCGTTACCTCGTCGCCTACAGGCGACTCTGACTTCCATTCGGACGTGCCGCGTTCCCAGCCGCTTCGGTGGGACGAGTCCCACGAGTCCCCATCTTTTCGGGACTCGCGGAGTTCGTCCCTCCGAACCTCAGCTCGTGGCAGAACGGATCTCAGGGGATCGCCGGCCGCGGAGGCCCTTCATACGCCCGTGCGCCGCCGGCGGGAACGGACTGGGGTTGGACCGTGGTCGCCTCGGGGTTCGCGCCGACCGGGGCACCGATGTAGCCGTGGTAACGGCCCATCCAGTAGGCCACCAGCCAGCCGCCGGGTTCCGCCACCGCACGTCCGCCGTCTCCCCCATCCTCCTGCATCGTCCAGGCATCCCATCGCATGGGTTGGTGTTCCCGGGGTGAGAAGGCGCGGATGCCTCCCTTCGGGGCATGCAGCCCGGCCGGCGTGCGGAGGTCGGCACGGTGGGAGTTGGCGAAACTCCAGACGCGCAGGTCGAGGGGCCAGTCCCGCAGATGCTGGATCGCCTCCGCCGGGTCGCAATCGAGCGAGGTCAGCGCGCCGTACACGAATTGATACCAGGGATTGCGCTCGATGCGGACCATGTCGTAGCTGCGCTCATATCCCCGGCGATAGAGCGCAAGGAGATCGGGATCGTTCTCGTAGCGAAGCAGGTTCCACCACGACCAGAAGGCCAGTTGATCCTCGAAGTGCGCGATGTCTTCCGGAGGAAAGCTGCTGCGCTGGCGGAGGGTGAAGTCCGGGTAACCGAGTTGAACCAGTTGCCGGTAGGCGTCCTCGAACCGTTTCTCGCCGGTGAAATGCGCCGCCGTCTTCATGAACGACAGCAGTTCGAGCGCCTGCAACCCGCGATCGAACCGGCCTTCCTCCGTGGCGAAGTACTCCGGATCCCAGCGTCCCCAACGGCTCGGTTTGCCGTCGCGGTCCACCAGCTTCCATTGGTTGCGGATCAGGTGGGTGGCGATGCGGGCCAGGTGTTGTCGTCCCTGCTCAACCTCCGCTCCTTCGGCGACCAGTTCGAGGAACACGCTGACGGCGTAGAATTGAGAGGCGATCTCGTCGCTCGACGTGTCGCCCTTCCATTCGAACTTGCCGTCGGCGCAGTCGTTCCATTCCGCCGCATACCCGCCGGAACCATGGCCGGCCTTGTGACCGCGCTCGCCCTTGGCCCACACCGCCCGGGCGGGAAAGCCGGGGATGCCGGTCATGGTTTCGAGCCAGCGCACGGCGTGAAAGGTGTTGGTGGCCTCGCGCCGCGCCACCGGATCGCGGGTGACCGCCCATCGGTACGACTGGGCGGCAAGGTAATCTCCGGAATAACCTCCGTCGTTGTCGCTCACTTCGCGGACGAACTCCCCGAGCGCATCGTCCCACTCCAGCTTGTGGGTGAACCCGAGCCGCTTCTGGCCCCACTTCTCCAGGTGCGCTTCGTACCACGCCGCCTTTTTCGCCAGCGTGAAGGGTTCGTACCGGATCTCCGCCAATCCGCCGTCCGTCGCCATCCAGACGGACAGCCCTTCGACCGCGATGGCGCGCACGGCGTCGTGGGGCAACCAGCGGCGGCCAGCGAAGTAATGGAAGTTCTCGCCCGTCTTGCGCACCGCTCCGCGGGTGGTGCCGATCCACAGATCGTGGTCGAAGCCCGTCGCCAGGCAGGTCGCGTCTTCGTACGGCAATCCTTCCGGCCCGGCCACCGTCCGGAGCCGCATTCCCCGCAATTCCCCCAGCCCGCGTGCCGTGGCCAGCCAGAGCGCATTGCCCGTCGAGGCGATGGCCCGCGAATCCGGCGAGGGAAACCGGCCCCAGTCGAAGGCGTGATCCGAGGGAAACCCGTAGCTGTCGAGACCTCCGAAGCGTCCCCGGTCGAGGTAAGTCAGGCGACCGCCGCCAAGGATCCAGAGGTTCTGCTGATGAACTTCCAGATCGGAAACGGGGAAGGGCACCGGGTCGGGCGTGAGCGGTTCCACTCCCTGATCCACGACCCGGAACAGTCGGTTGCCGCCGGCCGCCACCCATCCGTCCCGGTAGGCGACCACATCGGAGATGGCTTCTTCGGTGATCCGTTTCCATCCGTTGGTCTGCCACTGGTGCAGTCCGCCGGGGCCCATCACCCACAGTCGGTTGCCGGTGGTCACCAGACGCTGGACGGAGCCGGTCCAGCCCGGTTCCGGCATCAGGCGGGTCCGGGCCGAATCCAGTCGGTACAGGCCACGGGTCGTCCCGGCGAAGACCTCTCCGGCGAAGGCCCCCACCGCCAGCACAGGATCCGCGTGCGGCACTGGGTGTCCGATTTCCTGAAGGTACACCGAGTCTGCCAACCGTTGATCGGGAGGAGCGGAATCGGGTCGGGGTGGAGCGGCGAGGCCCGTCAGGCCGACGGCCAGGAACAGGCAGGAGAGGGGTTTCACGTCAGGTCACTTGGCTCCCCAGCGGGTGTTGCGCAGGAAGGTCAGGAGATCGGCGAGTTCCTGCCGGGAAAGTTGCGCATCGAGACCGGCCGGCATCAGCGAGATGTTCCCGGGCTTCTGGCTGGTGATCTCGGAGCGGGGAATGCGCTGCTCGGCACCGGGGCCCGAAACGATCAGGAACTCGCGCTCGGTCTCGGAGCGGACGATGCCCTGGACATCGGATCCGTCGCGGGTGGACAGCACCACGGGTTCATAGCTGCGGACGAAGCTGGCGCTGGGATAGACGATGCTCTCCAGGAGATCGCGTTCGGTCCGGGCTTCGCCGATGCGGGTGAGATCGGGTCCCACCAGGCCGCCGCGGTAACCGATCTTGTGGCAGGTGTAACAGGCGGCCTTGGCACCGAGAAAGATGGCTTGGCCGCGCCGGATATCGCCGGTGAAGGGCTTCAGTTCCGCCATCAATTTGTCGAGGTTTTCGCCTTGGTGCGCGGCGTCGGCATCGATGCTGGCGACCAGTTTGAGCCCGGCTTCCTGAACCGGTTGAGGGTACTTCTGGATCAGGGTGCGGATCAGGTCGGCGCGCAAGGTGGCCTTGGACGCCGCCGTCTTGAGCGCGTTGATCACCGACATTCCCAGGATCTCATCTCCTCCGGAATCGAAGGCCGGAAGCAGGGCCAGCAGTTCCATCGGGCCGACCGTGCGGAGCTTTCCGGCCAGGGCAAGGCGCAGGGCCGGGATCAACGAGGCTCGGGCCAGCCCGCCGGCCGCTTCCCGGGACGGACCGGTCGCCAGCAAAGCCTCGAAGTCGTCGTCGGAAGGCGTCCATCCGGCGGGCAGGGCGGCGAAGGCGGCAGTGCGGACCTCGACCGGATGAATCTCGGCGCGGGCGGCGCGACGCAGCGCGGTCTGCACCTCGGTGTTGGCGGCCTGGTTTCGGGCGATCGGGATCACCGTGCGGACCAGTTCGGCATCCGCATCCCGGAGTCCCTCGATGATGGCGTCCGTCCAACCGGACGGCGGCTGCTTGGGGTTGGTTTCCGCCATGGCCTGGAAGGCGGCCTTGCGGATGATCTGGCCATTGCCGCCGCGTCGGGCGGTCTCGGCCAGCAGCACACGGCCCGCTTCGGACGGGGCGAGGAAACGGAGTTGTCCCGCCACGTTGCCGCGGGTGGCCGGCGTTGAAAGCTGTTCCTGGAACCAGCCCACCATCTGCTCACTCCACTCGGGGTGGCGGCTGACAATCCATCGGGCCGCCTGCCAGAGCGGGCTGTTCCCCTCGGCGAGGAGCGGGAGGACCTCGGACGACTTCAAGGCGCCGCCGGGAATCTGGTCGAGGGCGATGAGGACCGCGCGGCGACGGAGCGCAGTGCCTTCGTTGAGCGCCGCCCGAAGACCTGCGACGTCCCCGATCTCCACCAGCGCAAAGATGAAGGCGTGCTCGAGTTGCGGTTCGGTCGCCTTGGCGGCGGCGTCGAGCAGGCGAGGGACCGAGTTGGTGTCCGCCAGCCTCCCCAGCCCCTCGGCCGCAATCCGCACGCGAGCATCGCCGGGAGTGTTCTTTTCGACATGGTTCTTCAACAGGCTCCGGAATTCTCCGAGGCGCCGCGAGTCACGGGCGAGGGCTCCCTGCTTGAGCTTCCAAACCGGTCCGGAGGTGGTCGGCGGGCCGACGAAGCGGCGGCGGGTGCCCGCATCCGCCGTATGACGATGGCCGGTCCGGCGCACCCGATAGATGCCGCCCAGCACGTCGGGCTTGGCCAGTTGGGCGGTCGGACAACAGAGCTTGTACCATCCGCCGGTGTCCACGATCAGCAGGCTGCCGTCGGCATCTTCCAGGACGTCGGTGGGCCGAAAATCAACGTCCTCGCTCACCACGAAGTCCGTGTCGGTGGAGGCGTAGGTGGAACCCTCGGCACGCAGCGCATGACGCGAGACCTTGTGCAGATTGAAGATGGTGGCGAAGACGCTGTCCGCGAACTCCGGTCCGAACGCCGACGACTGATAGCGGCACAGCCCGCTGGGGGCTCCGGCACCGAACTGGACGAACGGATGCAGAAGATCGGGGCCGGTCCGGACCACGGTGCGTTCTTCGAGCACCGAGTTCTCCTTGCCGAATGCCCCGCCGTAAATGGCGTGGCCGATGCCATCCCGGCGGCCGGGCTCGCTGAAATCGATGAAGGTGCTGGTGAAAAGCGGTTCGCCATCGGGCGTGAAAGCGATCTCGACCGGATTGTCCATCCCTCCGGTCATGACGATCTCCAGGTCCGTACCATCGGGTTTGGCGCGCAGGATGTGGGCGGCCCGATCGTGAATGGGGCGCTTGCCGGGACGGGCATGGTTCTGTTCGGCAAAAGCCCCCTTGGTCCAGTAGAGGGAGCCGTCGGGACCCAGTTGGGGGCCGTGGATGTCATTGGCACAGCCGGTCAGGGTGCCGCCCTTGAACCATTCCTCCCGTTGATCCGAGATCCCGTCGTTGTTGGTGTCGCGGAACCGCCAGATGCTGGGGGGCGCGGCGACGTAAACCCAGCCGTCGTGCCAGAGGCATCCCTGGGGAAACATCACCTTCTCGGCGAACACCACGGACTTGTCGTAGATGCCGTCGCGGTCGGTGTCCTCCAGTCGCAGGATGCGATGGGTGGGATCCTTGAGTTGCTCGGCCGGGGGCAGGTTCGACCCGGAAGAATCGGTCACATACAGCCGGCCCTTGTCGTCGAGGCTGGCGCTCACCGGGCGAGGGGCGAGGGCGGAGCTGGCCACACGTTCCAGGGTGAAGCCTTCCGCCACCTGAAAGACGCGGTTCTCGAGGGTGACGCTGGTGGGTGCCGCCAGGGAACGGTCGGTGATTCCGAGAGCAAGACAGCAGGCCAGACGCCACAGATGGGGTCGCATGCCATGGTTGTATCGAAGCAACCGGGGAGATGGCCAAGGGAAACGTGCACGCGCCGGCCCGGTATGGCAGAATTCGTTCATGCGGCATTTCTTCACCGGGCAGGTGATCAAGACCGAGCTGTTGGTCGAATGGCTGGGACAACACGGGATCCAGGCGACCCAGGAATGGGTGGACCCCAGTCTTCCCGACGACGGGGACCTGTCGCGCGAAGCCCATGTGTGGGTGCCGGAAGCGGACCATCCGCGTGCGCATCAGTTGTTTTTTGCCGAGCGCGAGGACGAGATATGACCGAGGTCGAACGTAGGTTGGAACGGGCGGAAGCGGCACTGGCCCACGCAGAGCATCAGTACGACCAGTTGAACACCGTGGTGGTGGAGCAGGGGAAGCTGCTGGAAAGGGTGCGCAAACAGCTGGAACGCCTCAGCGAATCCCTGGAGACCCAGGAACTGGAGCGCATCCGCTCCACGAACACCAAGCCCCCGCATTACTCCGCCTAGTCGCCTCCATCCAGTCGAACGGTCGTGCCCTGCTGGCCCGCTCGGTCGTGGGGCGCATCTGAACACGACCCCCAATGCGTCACGCGAATTGGGAGGGCGATCACATTTTGCAAAGTGTGATCGCGGGCGGGGGGCCTTGAACGCGGAAATGGACCGTCCGCACGCTCCCTACGCTGGGCTTGCGGTTCGAGGGGGTGCCCCCCAGGCCGCTCTACGTCTCCGGGATGAAGACCCCCGTCCCGGCAACGCCCGCGAATCCACTTTGGGCCTGCGGGCAGTGTCCAGATGCGCCCTCGGTCCGCCCGCCGTGCGCCAGATGGCCAGCGGCCTTTTCTCACCGCCGGGAGCACGATAGTGTCCGCCTATGGAAGGCTGGACGCGTAACGAACTTCTGGGTCGGATCTGGATCGATCCGGCCCGTTGCAGTGGCAAGCCCTGCATCCGTGGTCACCGTATCTGGGTTTCACTGATCCTTGATCTGCTGGCGTCCGGAAGCCCACCCGTGAGACTCAAACTCGACGAGAGTCTCTGCGGGCGTGTCCGGTTTTTGAAGGGGCGTCCGTAAGAGGGTTGGAATGGATGGATCCGATCTCGATCTGTTGAAGCAGTACGTGGAGGGGCGCAGCGAGGCTGCTTTCACGGAATTGGTGCGGCGACATGCCCCGATGGTGTATGGCGCAGCCCTGCGGCAGACCGGCAATCCGCACCAGGCACAGGAGGTCACCCAGGCGGTGTTCCTCCTGCTGGTGCGCAAGGCACCGGGAATGAACGATTCCGTGGTGCTGGGGTCCTGGCTGTTCCGGGCGGCGCAGTATGCCGCAAATGACCTCCGCAAGGCCCATCGACGCCGGACCGCGCGGGAAACTCCCATGGATCCCTTGCCTGATCTCCCCGCCGCCGCACCCGACGCCGGGATCGCCGCCTGGCATCCTTATCTGCCTCACCTCGATCGTTGCCTGGCCCGGCTTCCCGATCCGGATCAGCGGGCTTTGTGGCTTCGGTTCTTCGAGGACAAATCCCTGGCGGAAGTCGGGTGCGCTCTCGGCGTCGCCGAGGAGGCCGCCCGCAAGCGGGTCCGCCGTGCGCTCGACCGATTGCAGGGCCTGCTCGAAAAGGAAGGGGCTCAGGTCGGCGAACGCGACCTCGAACCGATGCTCGGGGCCCGCTTGGCCGCGGTGCTGCCCGTGGGCCTGGTGGACTCGACGGTCTCTGCTGCGTTCTCCGGGAACGCCGCCGGCTCTGCCCAGCAACTGGCCAATGGCGTGGCGCGCCACTGGGCCTGGCAGGCTTGGAAACCGTGGATCCTCGCCACCACCGCCCTCGTGTCCGTGACCGCCGGCATCCAGGCAATCCGCACCCCGACACTGGTGGAGCCAGAAGCCCGGGTGCAGGTCCTCGACGACTATTCCCCCGCCGGATTTCCCCGCCCGGAACCGGTGCGTGAACTGGTCCTCGCCCTGCAACAGGCCATCCTGCGGCGGGATGCCGCCGCGGCTGCGGAGTGGGTGCGGTTCCCGCTCCGGGTCAATACTTCCACCGGTGTCCTTCTCGTGCCGGATGCGACGGCCCTGTCGTCGAACTGGGATCAGGTCTTCCCGCATGAAGTCGCCAGTCTCGTCCTGAAGTCTCCCGGCACCCGGCTTTACTGTGATGCCCGCGGCGTCATGGTCGGAACGGGTGAACTCTGGCTGGGTGCCATCACGGGTCCCGATGGAACCGTGACGGCGCGGGTGACGGCAGTGAACCGCAGCGGACGATGAAACACGTCACCACCACCATCACAGGCCGGCAATGGAGCCGACGGGCTTTCACGCTGGTGGAGTTGCTGGTGGTGATCGGCGTCATCGCCGTGCTCGCCAGCCTGCTTCTCCCCGCGCTTTCCAAGGCCCGGCGTCGCGCGGATTCCGTTCGTTGTGCCACCAATCTCCGGCAGTTGGGCCTCGGGCTGCGTCTGTACGCCGACGACGATTCGCAGGGTCGTTTGCCCGCTGTTGACCGCGTGGGTCCCGGACCGATCGGAGCCGATCCCACCCCGGCCTGGGTGTTCGTCCTGACCAACGCCCTCGGCACCGTGGATGGCATCCGTCTGTGTCCCAGCGATCAGATGCGGGCCTGGCTGCGCACCAACGGAGGATGCAGCTATGTCCTGAATGACTACGTCACCCCGGAACCTTCCCGCATGAAGGTCCGTCTCACCCCGGGAACGGATCCTGAGGGTGAACCCTTCGATGAGGTGGGCCGCGAACCTCGCCTCGACCGGTTGCAGCGACCGGCCGAAACCTTCCTGATCTTCGAAGCCTCCGAACTGGGACAACGACTCGGCGACGCGCGCACCCATCCGGACACCTGGTTCCGTGGATGGGACAACGTCCTTGCCGACATCGATCCCGCGCGCCACGACCGGGCCTCGAATTATCTGTTCGCCGATGGACATGTGGAGCGCATTGCCGCGTCCCGACTCCGCCTACGGATTGAGTCCGGCGACAACTTCGCCCTGCCTCCCCGCCCATGAGTTCGGCGCGCCTGATTTCGCCCCTGCCGATGACTCCCGGGCCCACACTGCGTCGATCCTGGCGATGGCTCGGCTTGGGGTGGATCCTGGTTGCGGGGCTCGTCCAGGCGGGGGATGTGCCGGTCCTGGACGCTCTCGATCGCGCCACCGCGATCGCCGTCCGCGGTTGGGGACCCGTTGGAGATTCGGCGACCGCCAGTTACGTGCAGGGGCAGGTTGTGGACATGCCCTTCTTCACCTCGGTCCGACCGCGTGCGGACGGGGAGACTGCCGATGGACTGCTGGGGACCTTCGGGGCGACGTCCGTTCCCGGGAATGTCGTGTCCTTCGAAGCTTCCACCGCCGAGGGGCCCAACTTTGTCTCCGTGAAGGCCTCCGACCTGGCTCTGACCCGGGATTTCACCGACGGACTGTCCAGTGTCGGGGTTGCCTGCGGCGAGTTTCACACGCTGCTGCTCAAGCGGAACGGAACGGTCGTGGGCCGCGGATGGAATGGATTGGGTCAGGCCCAGGTGCCCGACGGATTGGAGCAGGTCGCGGCGATCGGCTGCGGCGTGGATCACAGCGTGGCGATCCTCGCCAGCGGCCGCGCTATGCTCTGGGGACGCAACGACCAGAAACAGGCTGAGGTGGAGGAATCCGAGAACCACGGCTTCGTGGCCGGCACCGGCGGCTTGCTCCATTCCGTTTTGCTGCGCGGCGATGGATCGATCCACATCACCCATCCGCTCTTGCGCGCAGAATCCCTGGGGCTTCCCACGGTAACCGACGCGGTCTCGGTGGCGGCAGGTGCGGCGCATACGGTCGTGCTGCATGGCAATGGTCGGGTGACGGCTTTCGGCCGGGCTCCCGCGGCGGTGCTGGCGGTCCCCGCGATGGCGCTGGGGGCGATCTCCGTGGCTGCCGGCGGCTACTTTACGCTGGCATTGAAACCCGATGGACGCGTGATCGCCTGGGGCGACAACCGTTACGGTCAACTCGACGTACCACCCACGGCGACCAACGTGATCGCGGTCGCTGCCGGTTCCTATCATGCGGTCGCCCTCTGCGCCGATGGTCGGGTGATTGCCTGGGGTGAAGGTTCGAATGGAGCCACGGCCGTTCCGCCCGGGTTGACGGGAGTGATGTCCGTCGCCGCCGGTGGCTACCATACCCAGGTGCTGGTCCGACAGGGCCCGCCGATCTCAGCACCGCGCTGGAACCCAGGCGCACCCGTTGTAGATCTGTTTCTGGCTGCCGGGACACGCTTCACCCTCGAACGATCCACCGACCTCAAGACCTGGCACGTCGGCCCGATGCAGACCGCCCGTCCGGGGGCGTTGGAACTCCCCATCCGCGGCGAAGAACCCCAGGCCTTCTGGCGCCTGAGTGAATGGCCCGGGGTTCGTGGACCGGATTGACGGGGGAGGGAAGGAGAGTCATCCGGACGTCCGGTCTCCCGACGCCACCATCCAGCCCCAGGGCAGGGCGTCGAGGGGGTGGTCGAGTCCGGTGCTGACCCGCCGTGGAACACTTTTTTCCACGCCGTGGAATAAATTG
>JBDNHZ010000308.1:0-6024 GCA_041688515.1 Verrucomicrobiota bacterium | reverse complement strand
GTGCTTCCGACGTCTGGAATCACAGCCATGCGGCTTCCCTTTCTTTCGTCTTCTTTCGTTCCTTCCGGCCAATTCGTCGGACCCTGTAGGCCGCGCTGCTTTCGATGCCGATTTCGGCCGTCGGCCTCGGGAGCAGAAGAATGCGTTTGCAAACGGAAGGGCCCGGCCTCCCACTGAGTTAGTTCTTTGCACGGCTGCGCTCAACGGTGCGGCCACATGTCAGACACCATCGGAGTAGCGGGAACCCCGTGAGATTCGGGGACGGTTCCGCCACGGTATCGGGTTACAGACTCCCACGTCATCAGACAGCCACTGCACTGGTTCGCCGGTGTGGGAAGGCGGGAGCGAGGTTTGAAACCCGGAGTCCGGATATCGCGCCGAAGGTGCTCGTCAGGATCGATGGCGGAGCCTTGAAAAATCGTGGCCCGCGATCGGTCCCACTTCGCCGGCAAAGCGAAGGATGAGGCCAGGCCCGGCGCGTGTTGCGCTCGGGCATGCGAGATTTTGCTGCCTTCATTCTCATACTGCCGGGGATGAGGGCTTTTTTGTGGGCAGCACCGGCGTGAACCGGGGCGGCCCGCAATGGGCTGTCATTTCCGGACTGGTCTCCTGATTCAGGAATGCCCGCTCCGACTCTGACCGGGGCGCGGGAGAACACGGAGATCGTTCATGAAGAAGTCTGTTTGTCGTGATGGCCGGGCCCGCAATGGGTTCGCGGCCAGTGCGGTGGCGTCGGTGGGTCTGATGGCCTCGGCCGGATCCCTCCTCGGCCAGTTTGCCGTGGAAGTGAAGCGGTATGAATCCGGCACGGGTTTCGCCACCGAATTTGGCACCGGAGCTGGATATACCACCCCGGCCTCGATCCTCGGTGAACCGAGTCGGGTGACCCCGGGGATGTTCGGTGGTCCGGTCGATCCGTTCAGCGCTCCGTACCTCATCGAGCAGGTCTTGTCGGTGGGTACCGGGGGCGTGGTTGAGGTCCGCCTCGATTCCCCCATCCGTCACGATGCTTTGAATCCCCATGGCATCGACTTCCTCGTCTTCGGTGCCGCCGGTTTCGTCATTACCAACGGCGACTATTCCGGAGGAGGGATCACCGACGGATCGCTCTACCGCGGTGGTCAGGCCGAGGCGCGCGTGTCGGTCAGCACGGATGGACTTCAGTACTTCACCCTGGACGGTTCCCTGTCTCCAATCCTCGACGCGATGTTCCCCACCGACGGCACCGGGGATTTCACGGTGCCCGTGGATCCGTCCCTGACCCCGGCAAGCTTCTCCGGGCTGGGATTGACCGGGATCCGGTCTGCGTACGGCGGCAGCGGCGGCGGAGCCGGATTCTCGCTCGGGTGGGCCCGCGACGGAGTTGGGTCCCCGGTCGTTCTGGATGCCGTCGGATACGTCCGGATCGAAGTAATGTCCGGCCAGGTGTTGCTCGACGGCGTGTCGGCGGTGAGGCCGGTGCCCGAGGCCTCGACCTGGGTGCTGCTGGGGATCGGTTCGCTCGCCGTGGCCGGATGGACGCGTCGGGGCGGTCGCTCTTCTGCCCAGCGATGAAGACGTGCGGCGGGAATTGTGGGTGCGGTCCGGGCGCGACGCCGCGCGAGGGGACGTCCTGTCCCCTGTGCGGCGGGTCGAACGCCTGCCAGATGACCACCGACGCCCCGTACAAGGGCAGTTGCTGGTGCATGCTCGTCGAGATGCCGGATTCCCTGTTGCGGCGGGTGCCATCGGAGGAGCGCGGGCGCTCGTGCATCTGTCACCGGTGCGTGGCCGAAGCGCGCCGGGCGGAGAACTGGGTTCCCATGGCGGGTGCCGGGGAGTTCTACTTCACCGAGGACGGGCGTTTCGTGTTCACCGCCCGTTATCACCTGCGTCGCGGCTATTGCTGCGGGAGCGGATGCCGGCACTGTCCGTTCGACACCGAGGGTCGGCCGCGACCCGAGGTGTTGGAACCGGTGGGGTTGAAGGGCGCATGAACCTCCGGACCGTGATGCGGAATTGGGGTGCCGTCCTCGGCCTCGTGACCGCGCTGGAGGGTTCATCCCTCTGGGCGCGGGAAACGTTCACCGAGGACTTCGCTTCCAACCCGCTGGAGTCCGGTTGGGCGATCGCCGGGGATGCCTCCCTTTTCCAGTGGGATCCGGCGAGTCACTCGCTCGCGGTGACGTGGGATTCCTCCCGGACCAACAGCTATTTCCACCGTCGGTTGCCATCCGTGGTGACCATGGCCGATGACTTTTCCTTTGGGTTCAACCTGGAACTTTTGGAGCACGCCGTCGGCACCACACCCGGCAAGCCGGGGACGTTCCAGATCGCGCTTGGTCTGATCCGCGTCAGCGATGCCACCGCAGCCGATTTCCAGCGCGGGGTGTTCCTGCGGTCGAGAAATCTGGTGGAGTGGTCGTGGTTCGGGACCCAACCGGACGGGGCCATCTCCGCCTCGTTGTCCCCGGCGGTGGTGCCGGCGGATGGACGGTTGCCCTGGGGTTATAGCGATACGTTTCGGGTGCCTGAAACGGGGGTTCGGTACGGATTCGAGCTCACCTATACGGCGACGAACCGGACCTTGCGGACGCAGATGACGATCAACGGGGAAGCCGCAGCACCGCTCGCTCCGGTGGTGTTGCCCCGGAACTTCACGGGCTTCCGCGTCGATGCGCTTTCCATCAACAGCTACAGCGACGCCGGACAGGACCCGCTGTACGCGGGATCGGTCCGCGCAATCGGACGCATGGATCACCTGCACTGGACCGGGCCTGGCCCGGCGGTGGATCGGGTTCGTTACGACGGGAACGACTTCCTTCGCCGGGTGGTGGTTTCCACGCGTAAGGGTTGGCGCTATCAGCTCAAGGCGAGCGGTGACCTGAAGGAGTGGGTGGAGGTGACCGCGTCGAGCGAGGGCACGGGGGGTGATTTGGTGTTGGAAGACCTGACCAAACTCCTCGCGCCGCATCGGTACTATCGGGTGGAGGCCTCCCTGCCATGAACTGCGGGCGAAGCAGGGCGTTTACCCTGGTGGAACTGTTGGTCGTGCTGGCGGTGATCGGCTTGTTGGCCGGTCTGACCGTTCCGGGTCTGGCCCGTGGACGGCAGGCGGCCCTGGGTGCCCGGTGCGTCAGCAATCTGCGGCAACTGGGCATCGCCTCGCGCCTGTACTGGGATGATCACTCGGACCGAGCCTTCCCGGAACGGGTGGCGCGCCGGGACGACGGGTGGCGTTACTGGTTCGGGTGGTTGCAGGATGGCCAAGAGGGCGAGCGGACCTTCGACGCGACGCAGGGAGCGCTCTGGCCGTACCTCAGCGGACGTGGCGTGGAGATCTGTCCGTCCCTGGATCGCCTGGGGACACGGTTCAAGTCCAAGGCACGGGGTGGGGCTTATGGCTACGCCTACAACCTGTTGATGGGCCCGCGGGATCGGACGCCGGTTTCGCTGTCCCAGGTCCGGGATCCCTCCGGCCTGGCGGTGTTGGTCGATGCGGCGCAGGTGAATGACTTCCAGGAACCCGCTTCGCCCGAGCACCCGATGCTCGAAGAGTTCTACTACTTCGGAACCAACCGCCTCGAAGCCACGATCCACTTCCGTCATTCCCTGCGCGCCCACGCGGTATTTGCGGATGGCCATTTCGCGGTCGAGCGCGCGGTCCTTGGTTCGCTGGATTCCCGCCTTCCCGGCCACCGGATCGGACGACTGGATCCGGCCCGGGTTGTGCCCTGACCCCAACGCCCCTGGGGCGTGGGATCTTCATTCCGGAGGCGTAGAGGGAGATGGGGGCATCGCCTCGAAGGGTAGGCGAAACGGGGGAGCCTGCGGGCCGTCCGTTCCCGCGTTCAACGACGCCCCCGATCGCGACCACACTTTATAAAGTGTGATCGTCGTCGGGGGGACGATGAGGACTCGCGGAGCTCGTCCCCGAGCTTGTCCCCGAGCTCGTCCGTCCAGATCTCCGTTCGGATGGGCAGGGGGGAGAGAGGCGGGCGGGGACGCCCGTGACCCCGGGAGGAGCAGGATCAACCTGCGCCTTGTCCTGCGGGCGGCTCACTTCAAACTTTGATCTTTCCTCTGTGCGGGTGAACTCTGGTCGCCCATGCAGAAAGCCGGTGTGAAATACGTTCCGCAGTTGGCCACCTTGCCAGTCTATGTCCCCGGGCGCCCCATCGAGGAAGTCGCACGCGAACACGGACTGGATCCGACCACGGTGATCAAGGTCGCCTCCAACGAGAATCCGTTGGGGCCTTCCCCGAAGGCGGTGGCGGCGATGCGAGGTGTGCTCGATCAGTTGCATCTCTATCCCGATGGCAGCTCGCATTACCTCAAGCGGGCACTGGCGGAAAAGCTGACCGTGGAACCGCAGAATCTCCTGCTCGGCAATGGATCCAACGAGGTTCTGGAAATGATCGGGCATGCCGTCCTCGAACCCGGCACCGAGGTGGTGGTCTCGCAGTATTGCTTCGCGGTTTACCCGATCGTCACCGCCCTGTTCGGGGCGCAGTTGGTGACGGTGCCGGCCCGGGCGGATCTGGGGGCGGACATCCCGGCCCTGTTGCGGGCGATCACGCCGGACACGCGGGTGTTGTTCCTGGCCAATCCGAACAATCCGACCGGCAACCTCTCGACCCGCGAGGAGATCAGCGTGCTCCTGGCCGGGGTTCCCCCGCATGTGCTGCTGGTGCTCGACGAAGCGTATATCGAGTACCTGGAAGATCCGGTGGATTGCCTGTCGCTGGTTCGGGCCGGGGTTCAGCCGAATCTCATGCTGGTGCGCACCTTCTCCAAGATCTTTGGCCTGGCGGGAATGCGCCTGGGCTACGGGATCGGCGCGCCGGAGGTCATCGCGGCCATCGAGAAGACGCGAGAACCGTTCAACATCAATTCCATTGCCCAGGCCGGGGCGCTGGCGGCGCTCGATGACGCCGAGCATCTGGGCCGGACCCGGGCGACCAATCGGGAGGGATTGATGTCCCTCCAGGGCGCGTTCCGTCGGATGGGTCTCCGCTACGTTCAATCCCAGGCGAACTTCGTGCTGGTGAAGGTCGGCGAGGGGCAGCGGGTGTTCGCCGCGATGCAGAAGGCCGGCGTCATCACTCGGCCGATGGGCGGGTACGGCCTGGGCGAATGGCTGCGGATCTCGGTGGGGTCCGCTTCGGAGAACCAGCGGTGTCTCGCGGCCCTGGGGCAGGCGCTGGGGAAACCAGTACCTGAGGAATAGTCCCGACGTTTCAACCGGCGTCCCAGGTGCCATCCCCCGATCCCGAGGAATCGATCCCACCGCTTCCGGACACACCGGAAGCGCAGCGCGCGCGGAAGTGGCTGTTCCGGTCGTTGTTTTTCCTCGTGCTGATCAACGTCGGGTTGCTGACCTGGGTGCTGCTGACGGGCTTGCTCAAGTCCGACGCGCCATGAGGATCAGGTCCTGCTCCTCGCCGTCGAGAATCCGGGCACCCCGCTTCCGACCTTCCTCGACGAATCCCTGGCGTTGGTAAAGTTCGAGGGCGGCGGTGTTGTGCGCGTAGAGTTCGAGTTCGACCCGGCTGAACCCTCGCGCCGGGCAGGCGGCCAGCGCGGTGGTCATCAACGCGGTACCAATGCCCACTCCCCGCCACCCGGCGAGGACGCCCATGCCCAGTTGGCCCACATGGCGGAACTCCGGCCACGAACGCGGCGCGATGATGTCGCACCATCCGACGATTTCCCCGTTCGCCAGCGCGGCGACAAAATGGGGATTCCCGATCACCAGATTGGCGCGGATGAAATCGTCGGTGGCACGGATTCCGAACCCTTCGGTGGCGGCGAGCCAAAGGCGTTCGCGGGCGACGGCATCGACGCAGTCCGCGATGCCGGTCGCGTCACGGATCTGCACGGCCCGGATGATGACATCGGTGGGAGGCATGTCGTCCATCAGCGTAGCCGAAGGGGTTCAGACGGAGCCACCACGACCGGGCGGGAAACGGAATGTCCCCGGAGCGATCGGGGGACGGGGCGCATGCGGACGCGGGCCCTCCCGGGACCGCGGGCGTCCTCGCC
>JBDNHZ010000307.1:0-4477 GCA_041688515.1 Verrucomicrobiota bacterium | reverse complement strand
CGGCTTTCCCCGGGTCGGCCCCCCGGGCGAGAACTCCGGGGTGCAACCCGGGTTCGTCCCACGCACTTCATGAACACCGCCACCGAGAGTCTCCCTCCGCGCCAGCACTTCCATCACTGCCCACGGTGCGCCAAGTCCCTGCCCGACGGGGGTGAACCCAACCGCATCGAGTGCGGTGCCTGCGGATTCCTCCTGTACTTCAATCCCACCGTCGCCGCGGTGGCCTTTGCCTTTCGCGAAGACGGACGGGTGCTGTTCATCCGGCGCGCCAAGGAGCCCGGGAAGGACCTGCTCGCGCCCCCGGGCGGATTCATTGATCTGGGCGAAACTGCGGAGGTCGCTGTGGAACGCGAATTCCGCGAGGAGGTCAACGTGCGCCTGACCGGGGTGGTCTTCCTCTGTTCTCAAGTGAACCAGTACTGCTACCGGGGCGTGCAGTATCCGGTCCTCGACCTCTTTTTCACCGCCCGCGCGGCCGACCCGGGTGCGGCCGAAGCCCTCGATGACGTCTCCGGGTTTGAATGGCGGGATCCGGTGGGGGTGTCGGTGGATGAACTGGCCTTTCCGTCGATGAAGGAGGCGTTGAAGGTCCTCCAGAGCCGGCTCCGTGCCGGCCTCACCGATGGGGCATCTTGACACTGCCCCCGCCCGACTGACATCCGCCTCCTCACGTCGGCAGCTACGGCGAGAGGGGTAGCTGACGAGGGAACGAGGCGGATCCCAGACGAAGCGAAGCTCGCAGATATCCGCCTCCTCACGTCGGCAGCTTCGGCGAGAGGACGTAGCTGACGAGGGAACGAGGCGGATCCCAGACGAGGCGAAGCTCGCAGACGTCCGCCTCCTCACGTCGGCAGCTACGGCGAGAGGGGGTAGCTGCCGAGGGAACGAGGCGGATCCCAGACGAGGCGAAGCTCGCAGACGTCCGCCTCCTCACGTCGGCAGCGACCCAGGCTCGTATCGCCGCCTAACTGATCGGGGGCAGTGTCCAGATGCGCACATCACCGATGCCGGATCGACTTCACCCTACAAAGGGCCGTCTCACGCGCTCCTTCCCCGTCTCCATCAGAACCGCGCCGAAAGGGTCACCCGCGCCGAGATCGGTTCCACCGGATGGAAATGCCGTTGCTCCAGCGCGGACCCCGCGCTCATGGCGGATTCATAGAAGGAGTCGACGTCACTGTCTGCGCGGTCGAGCAGGTTGAAGACGTCGACGCCAACCGACCGCGTCCGGTTGAAGCGCCAGCCCACCTGCGCATTCGGAAGCAGGGTTTCGCCCGACCGGTGCGTGTTGGATTCCTCCAGCGGCCTTGGCCCGAAGTACCGCAGTCGAACGCTCCCGATAAACCCGCGTTCCGCATCGGGATCACGAACGGTTACGCCGGCCGCAACAACGCTCCGGACGGAGCCGGGAATGTGGGAACCCGCCGGATCCTCATCCCGGAATCGCGAGTGGCTCAGGCTAAAGTCGGCATTGAGGGTGACCCACGACCCGGCCTTCCAATAGTTGGCGAACTCAACCCCGTCGGTGGATGCACGGAAAAATGGAAAAGGGGACGATGCAGATTGCATCGTCCCCCTTGATCCGGGGCGGCTGAATCCAAGGGGATCCCGTCGCCCCGGCGCGGATTTCAGCGCGCAGGCGCGCCGGGCGGACGGGGCGGGAGCAGGGCGAGCAGATCCTGCTGGCGCAGGTACCATTCGCGCAGCGAACGGCTGAGCTGCGTGTCACGGAATTCCTTCAGGTTGGGAATGTTCAGGGCGGCGTCGACCTCCTCCTTGAGCGCCTTGTTCAGGTCGGCCTTGGCGTCGGTGGCCCAACCCCGGAAGGAGCCGGTCTTGTCATTGAGCGCCTTGGCGGCGGCCATCCGGGTGTCGTGGTCGTACTTGAAGTCAACGACCTCGACGAAACTCTTGTCGAGCTTGCCGCGGATGCGCTGGGTGTCGTCCTTGGCCATCAGGACATGGCGCGACAGCTCCACGATCCGACGTTCCAACTGCGCCACCAGATCCTCGTCGGTGATGACGTCGTTGGCCTCCCGGGCAATGTCGCGCGGGGCATTCTCCAGGCGCACGAGCAACTGCCGCAGCACGGCTTCCTCCAGGTCCTTGAAGTATCGACGGCATCGTTCCGTGATCACCTTCTTCTCCGCGTCGGTGAAGCTGTAGCGTTTCTCGTCAAGCCCGACGAAATTGGTGTAGGCGGCGGAGTTGAGCAGCTTCTCCAGACGCGCCGTCAACTGGAGGGCATCGATCTTCGGAGCCGGTTCCACGCCCTCCGGCTCCTTCTTGAGCTCCAGCTTCAGGTCGGCCGGCAGCGGCGCGAAAAGGACCCGATCAATCCCACCCAGTTTCTCGAACTGTTCCGACAGCGCCTTCCAATGGGCGGTGACGCGTTCCTTCTTGTTCAGATCCCCGATGAAATCGAACTGGCTCTCGACCGCCAGCGAACGGGCACCGGACTGGAACCACTGGATGATGGAGGCGGCATCCGCAGCCAGGGCGGAGGCGGTGACGTTGACGGACAAGTTCAACTGTTCCACCGGAATGCGGTCGCGGGGGTCGCGCGGTGCCCGGGCGGCGATGAACCGTTCGAGAAGCGAATGCGGCAGTCCGCGCAGGGTGGAAGAGATTTCGTTGTACCCGGCGATGATCGGACGGGCTCCGTAGTCGAAGGTGCGGACGTCCCCAAAGCGCGCCGCGTCCTGGTCGGTGGCGAACAGGAGCTTCTGTTCCTGAGCGGTCTTGTCATCGAAGTATCCCCATTGGATGGCGGCCTTGTCGTGGGGCAACACCCGGTCGGAGGAACGGACCATCCAACCGATGAACGCACCGGCCTTGAACACGCTGTACTCCATCATCGAAGAACTGGAGATGCGATTGGTCCAGCCATCAAGGCTCTTGCCCGCCACGTAGGCCTGGAACCATTCATCCAGTTCCTTCGGCGTCATGGTGGCGGAGAGGCTGCCGCCGAAATTGTGACGCAGACCGAGGATGTGCCCGACCTCGTGCGCGACGACTTCACAGACATAATCCTGGGAGGCACGGAGAGCCGCGGCGTCGGTCAGGGAATCACTGGCAAGCAGCTCTTCCAGCCCCGCCGCATATTGATGCGCGAACGCCACCAGGTTCACCTCGCAGGCGGTGGCCGACTCCAGGATCGGCAGACCCATCTGCGGCCACAGATATTTGCTGTCGCCCTTGCCGTCCTTGGCGTCCTTCTTTCCCTCGATCAATTCCCGCATGGAACGAAGCGCCGCGCGTGCCCGGGCACGGCCGCTGACCGCGAACACCGACGTCATGTAGGCCTGGCCATGGAGCGAATCACCCGTGCGGGGATCGACCAGGATGTCGGCATAGGCCGATCCCGCGGCATCCCACGGCACCCATTGAACGATGTTGTAGCGCGGATCCGGGGCGGTCACCCCCTCGGGGGCTTTCTCCACCCGGACGACGTTGGTCCCGAAGGCGCGGTTCCAGTAAAGGATGCCATTGCGGACGGCCTCGACATACGGCTCCGGCGTGTTGGCGCTGTAATGGAACACCACCGGCTTCGTCAGGTCGAAGCGGGCCATCCGGGTGGAGCTACGGCCCGTGCCCGTCTCCAGAACCGGGGCGGTCTCGAAGAAGCGTGCATAGCGGGTCTCCACCCCGGACTGCTCCCGACTGCGATTGGCTGGCTCATCGTAGGCAGAAAGGAAATATCGGACCTCGAACCGGGCCTCGACGCTCGCGCCACCGTCGAGGTCACGGGCTTGAACGCTCTGACGGAGGGCCAGGATGTTGTCCCGGATATCGGCGGCGAAAACCCGGCTCTGGGGAATCTCGAGCACCCGATCCCGGTTGCCACCGCCATACCAGATGTCCGTGAACACCCGGCGCATGCCGCGGTTGAAGTCGATCACCACTTCCTTGTCGTTCTGCGAAATGATCGGGAAGGTCGTCAGCAACCGGCGCGCGGGCAGGTCATCGGTCACCACCAACCCTTTCGTCGCCTCGTACAGGTCCACTCCATCGTGGAACAGCTCGAACCGGACAATCTTGCCGGCCAGACCCGTGCTGGTGGGCGAACTCTGCTGCGGAATGATCGAAGCCGAGAGTAGATGCTCCCGACCGAGAGCGGTCCGGGGAATGACCACCATGTAGTTGGTTCCGACCTTCAACTCGAGGGCAGGCCCGCGGCTCGTGGTCTGGGCGTAGGCAACCGTCGTCCCGAGCAACGCGGTGAACAGGCTGGCCCAGAGGCCCGTCCGGCGCAGAATTGGCAACAGATTCATCTGTGGTCGAACCAATACCCTCGTCTGCCGTCGGCAGCAATCGCCGGTCACCAAGGGATGCGAACTTCAGACGAATCGCGATCGATGATTGCTTTCATGACTCAGGCCACCCGCCGGAACAGAATGAGCCTCGTCACCTCGTCTCCTACGGGTAGGCGGCGACGTCAGGAGACTCTGACTTCCATTCGAATGTGCCCCGTCCT
>JBDNHZ010000306.1:0-11628 GCA_041688515.1 Verrucomicrobiota bacterium | reverse complement strand
TGACGCTCGCGGATGAGTGTCTCCACCTCGGCCGGCTCGAACATCCGGCCCGAAAGCACCTTTCGAACGCTGAACCCGCATGCGAGGCATTTGAAGTCGCGGAACTTCTCGTGGATCTCCGCCCCGCACTTGGGACAGGGCGTGGTCAGCTTCCCGAAATCACCGGGAATCGTGTCCTTGTCGTAGAGCTTGGCCTTCCGGACGATCTCGGCGGTGAACGAGCGGATCTCCTCCATGAACTGATCGCGAGCCAACTGACCCCGCTCCATCTTCTTGAGTTTGGCTTCCCAGTCGCCGGTCATTTCGGGACGGGTCAACTCGGCGACCCCCAACCCTCCGAGCAACTGCACCAAGGAAAACGCCTTGGCCGTCGGCACCAACTCCCGCAACTGCCGCAGCAGATACTCCTCGCTCAACAGTCCTTCGATGATGGCCGCCCGGGTTGCGGGCGTTCCGAGCCCACGTTCGGCCATCGCTTCCCGAAGCTCATCGTCCTCTACCATCTTGCCCGCGCCTTCCATCGCGCTGAGCAGGGTTGCTTCGGTATAACGCGCAGGCGGCTTGGTCTGGAGCCCCTTCACCTCGATGTCCGTCGTCTTGACCGTCTCCCCCGACTGCACCGGTGCCAGCGTCGGCGTCTCGTCGTCGGCCGCCTCCCGGCCGTACACTTCGAGCCAACCGGCCTTCATCAGCACCTTGCCCACGCTCTTGAAGGGCTCACCCACCACCCGCGTGATGCGGACCGTCTCGAGATACTCTGCCGCGGGAAAAAACACGGCCAGGAACCGGCGGGTCACCAACTCGAACAGCTTCTGTTCCGGCTCGGACAGGCCCTTGGGCATCACCCCGGTCGGGATGATGGCAAAGTGATCGCTCACCTTGGCATTGTTGAAGATCCGCTTGTTCGGCCGCAGCCAACCCTCCGCCAGGATCTTGTGGGCCAACGGACCGAAGGCCGAGGGCATCGCCATCCGGCCCTCGGATTCGCCGCCTGAAAACGCCTCCAGCGTGTTGCGCACCGTCGCCACGTAATCCTCCGGCAGATGCCGGGAATCCGTCCGGGGATAGGTCAGGACCTTGTGGCGCTCGTACAGCGCCTGGGCCAGGGAAAGGGTGTTCTTGGCGCTGAACCCGAACCGCTGGTTCGCCTCCCGTTGCAACGTGGTCAGGTCGTAGAGCAACGGCGACATCTGCGTCGCGGCCTTGCTCTCCTCGGTGACCGTGCCGGGACGCCCGGCGCACTTCCCGCGGATGGCCTCGGCGCGGGCCTTGTCCCAGAGCCGATCGGCCTTGAGCTCCGCATCCGCGTCGCGGCCCTCGGGACGCCGGAACGATTCATCGATCCATTTCCCGGCGTAGGTTCCACCGGCGGCCTGGAAGGTCCCGATGACTTCCCAGTAATCGCGGGAGACAAACTTGCGAATGCGCTCCTCACGTTCCACCACGATCGCCAGCGTCGGGGTCTGCACCCGGCCCACCGTCGTCAGAAAGAATCCACCGGACTTGCTGTTGAACGCGGTCATGGCCCGCGTCCCGTTGATTCCCACCAACCAGTCCGCCTCGGAGCGGCAGCGGGAGGCATCGGCCAGCGGCCGCATGTCGGAGTCGGAGCGCAGCTTGGCAAATCCATCCCGGATTGCCTGGGGAGTCATCGACTGGAGCCAGAGCCGGGTCACCGGCTGTTTCGCTGCGGTGTAGGCGGCGATGTTGCGGAAGATCAACTCGCCCTCCCGCCCGGCGTCGCAGGCGTTGACCAGCGCATCGACGTCCTTCCGCTTGATCAACCGCGCCAGCACCTTCAGCCGGTTCTCGTTCTTCTCGATCGGGGCCAACCCGAACCGCGGCGGCAGGTGCGGCAACATGCCAAAGGTCCATTTGCCCTTGGTGATTTCGAATTCCTCCGGCACCGCCAACTCCAGGAGGTGGCCGACAGCGGACGACAGGACGAAGCGGTCGCTTTCGAAAAAGTCGCCCGACTTGTCCTTGGCAAAACCTCCGATGGCCTTGGCGATATCCGCCGCCACCGATGGTTTCTCAGCAATGATCAGAGCCTTCCCCATGAATAAGTGGCGGACGTGTACCCGCGCAATGGAGTCGGCGGCAAGGATGTTTCTCGCCGATTTGATGCCGCACGCCGATTTCGGGACCGACCGCCGGGCGAAAAGCGCGCTCTCACCTCAGGTGAAGACCCCAGGTTTGGAGCTCAAAGAGGGTGCGTTCGGCGAAAGCCCGACTACAATTTGGCATCCTCGCATGTCTGCCTCCCTGATCCGTGCTTTTGCCGGGCTGCTTCTGGCATTTTTGGTCCTGCCCGGGACCATGCCTTCGGCACGCGCTGCCTTGCTCGTCGCCACCAACGCCCACTGGCGGATGTTCAAAGGTCGATCGGAGCCCACGGCCGACCTCACCCAGTGGCGCCAACGGGCGTACGACGATTCCACCTGGAGCGCCGCGACCGCCCCCTTCTCCTACGGCGACGGGATCACCCAGGGAACCGTCCTGGCCGACATGCAGGGCAACTACTCGACCCTGTACCTCCGCACCCGCTTCCAGATCGGGGACGCCACCGAGTACAGCCGGATCCTTCTCCGTGCGGCCTGCGACGACGGATTCATAGCCTGGCTCAACGGACGCGAGGTGGTCCGGTACAATGCCGCCGCTGGCAACCGTCCTTTCGACGATCACACCGCGCCCGATCGCGCCCCGGCGTCGGTCTCCGAACCGGTGCTTCGGACGGACTACCCGCTCAACCTGGCCAACCTGCTGGTCAACGGTGAGAACGTCCTCTGCATCCAGGTGCTGAACGCCACCCTCTTCAGCAGCGACCTGTTCTTCGACGCCGAACTCACCGCCGCCGCCAACGAGACCGTTGCTCCCCTGGTCCTGAACCGCCTGCCCGCCCCCGGTGAGGCCACCAACCTGAGCCAGGTCACGGTGATCTTTTCCGAGCCGGTCACCGGCGTGGATGTCGGGGATCTGGTGCTCAACGGATTCCCGGCGACGGCCATGACCTCCGCCAACGCCACCACGTACACCTTCCGCTTCGGCCCGCTTCCGTTCGGTCCGGTCCGCGCCTCCTGGATCACCGGACACGGAATTGCCGACACTGCCGGGACCCCGAATGGCCTTCTCGAAACCGAGGCAGCCAACAGTTGGAACTACCTGCTGATCGATCCCAGCGCACCGCTGCTCCAACAACGACTGCCCGCCGCCGGGACCGTCCGGCAATTGTCATCGGTCGAGATCACCTTCTCCGAGCCCGTGACCGGTGTGGATGCCGCCGACCTGCTCATTCAGGGCGTCCCGGCCGACGCGGTTTCCGGGATCGGTGCCGGCCCGTATCTCTTCACCTTCCCTGCCAGCGCGCCCGGCCTGGTCGAGATCCGCTTTGCCGTCGGGCACGGCATTGCCGATGTGGGGTTCGCGCCGCTCGGATTTGCGGGTGGAACGTGGAATGTGACGGTCAATCCCGCCCTGCTGGATCCCACCCTCCGGATCAATGAGCTCGTGGCGGCCAATGCAACCGGCCTGCGCGACGAAGACGGCGAGGAAGAACCCTGGATCGAACTGCACAATTTCGGGACGACGGCCGTCAACCTGGCCAACCTGGCGCTGACCGACGACACCGACGATCCCGGTGCCTGGATCCTTCCCAATCTTTCCCTGGGTGCCGACCAGTACCTGGTGGTCTTCGCCAGCGGCAAGGACCGGAACGTCCCGGTGGCCGGACAACGGGTGCACACGAACTTCCGACTGTCGCGCCGCGGCGAGTACGTCGGGCTGTACAATGCCGAGTCGCCGCGACGCCCCATCAGCGAACTGCCCGCCGAGTACCCCGCCCAACGCAACGACCTCAGCTGGGGTCGGCAGGACGACGGGACCTGGGCCTATTTCCGGACTCCCACGCCGGGCCTGCGCAACCGCGGTGCGATCGTTACCAACGCCTGTGAACCGGTCCACTTCAGTGTCGAACGCGGCTACTTCTCGGGTGCCTTCGAATTGATCCTGACCACGCCCACTCCGGGAACGCAGATCCGCTACACCCTGACGGGCGCGGAACCCAACGCGACCAACAGCCTGCCCTACACCGCGCCCATCCTGGTCAATCGCACGCTGGTGATCCGCGCCAACGTTACCCGCGACGATCTGCTGCCCTCCGAGACCCGCACCCACAGCTATCTGGTCGGCATCAGCACCGCCCAACGCGGCCTGCCCGCCCTCTCGCTCGCCACGGCCACGAACAACCTGACCGGGCCCACCGGCATCGTCGGAATGCAGGGCGGTACCCGCGACGCCGGCGGTGCCTGGGTCCGACGTCTGGCCACCGACTATTACAACCCCCTCAACCGCGGCTCGGCCTGGGAACGACCGGTGTCCGTCGAGTTCCTCAATCCGGCTGCGAACGGAGAGTTCCAGGTGGACGCCGGACTCCGCCTGCACGCCAGCGACTACTTCCGTCCGCGGCTCACCCCCTCAAGCAAGTTCTCCTGGCGACTCTACTTCCGGGGCGATTACGGCGAAGGCCGCCTCCGTTTCCCGCTGGTGCCCGTGTCGTCGGTGGAAGAGTTCGATGCCCTGGTCTGCCGTGCGGGTTCAAACGACCTCAATCCCTTCGTCCACGACGAAATACAGCGTCGGCTGTTTGCCGACTGCGGCCAGGTGTCGGCCCGTGGCACCTTCGCCGTGCTGTTCCTCAACGGTCGTTACTCCGGCTACTACAACCCGGTGGAACGGATCGAATCCGACTTCCTCGCCATCCAACATGGCGGCACCGAGGCCTGGGACGTGATCTCCCAGTCCGGTGCCCTTGATGGCGACCGCAACAGCTTCAACGAACTGATCTCGGCAGTGCAGACCGGATCGCCCACCGACCATGCCTGGTATCAGGCGATGACCCGGCGGCTTGATGTCACCAACTTCGTCGATTACCTGCTGGTCAATGCCTACGGCTTCAACGGCGATTGGCCGGGCAACAACTGGCGGGCCGCCCGCGAACGCCGTGTCGGGGCCCTCTGGCGTTACTATATCTGGGACGCCGAATGGTCCTTTGGCTTCGGCGGTCGCTCCGTCAGCGGAAACACCTTCTCCGAACTCGGCACCACCGAGGTCGGCATCCTCTACTCCCGACTCCGTCAGCATCCCGAGTTCCGACTGTTGTTTGCCGATCGCGTCCATCGCCACCTCTACAACGGCGGTGCCCTGACCGAGACCAACGTCGTCCGGAACTTCGCCCAGACCACGGCTGGTCTCTCCGCTTTGATTTCGGGCATCAATCGTTCCATCACCAACACCTGGGTGCGCAGTCGGCCAGCCCCGCTCCGTTCCCACCTGATCGCCCAGGGACTGTTCGCCTCGTCGAACTCCCCGGTCCTCCGGCCCCACGGCGGACTCGTGGCCTCGGGCCATGTCCTGAACCTGACCCACCTCACCGGCGACGTCTGGTACACCACCGACGGCACCGATCCGCGCGTTGCGTTTACGGGCGCAGTCTCGAGCCGGGCCCTGCGCTATGACCCGGCTGTTCCCCCGGTCCTGACCACGTCCCTGACCCTGCGCGCCCGCGCGCTGCAAGGCATCGTCTGGTCCGCTCTCACCGAGGCCAGCTTCACCGTCGGTGAACCCGGTGTTCCCGTCCGCATCAGCGAACTGATGTACCAACCCCCCGGAGGTTCCGCCTATGAGTTCATCGAACTGCGCAATCTCTCCGGCCGCTCCATCGACCTCTCCGGCTATACCTTTGAAGGCGTCGAACTCCGGTTCCCCGCCAACACCCTCTTCCCCGCCCGTGCCGTCTGGATTCTCGCCTCAAACAACGATCCCGCCGCCTTCGCCAACCGCTATCCCGGCATCCCCGTCGCCGCCACCTTCGCCGGTTCCCTCAACAACGGCGGCGAATCCATCACCCTCCGCGATGCCACCGGAGCCTTGGTCGATCGGGTGCGGTATCGCCCGGACCAGGGGTGGCCCAACGGCGCGGCCGGCAACGGACGCTCCCTGGAACGGGTCCGTTTCAATGGCGATTCCAGTGACCCCGACGCCTGGCAGGATTCAGCCGTCAACGGCGGTTCACCGGGTGGGGCCGTTCCGCCACGACCGATCGCCGCCGTGGTGCGCATCGATGAAGTCTTCGCCACCAACACCGGTCAGGTCGTGCGCGGCACCAACACCCCCGACTTTGTCGAAGTGCTCGCCCTGGCACCCGGGTCAATCGACCTCTCCGGATGGATCCTTTCCCGGACGGATCGCACCAACCGGTTTGTCCTGCCGTCCGGCACCCGACTGGAGCAAGGGGACCGGCTGGTGCTGTGGTGCGGAGAGGCGGCAGCGGGCGATCTCACGACGGGCTTCCGACTGGATTCGAACGCCGGCACGATCGTGCTCACCGACGCCGCTGGAGCCCGTCAGGCGGTGTTCGCCTACGGCCCGCAGGCAGCGGGATGGTCGGTGGGCTTCATCGGCGACCCCGCCGCACTGGCGCTGCTGATCCCGACGCCGGGAGAAGTCAATATCGCCGCTGAGACGGCGGGAGCCGATTCCCTCGTGCTCAACGAATGGCTCGCCAACCCGTTCAGTGGCGAGGACGACTTCATCGAGTTGTTCAATCGCCACGAGCAACTGCCGGCCTATCTGCCGGGCCTGTACCTCAGCGTCTCGAATTCAACGGTCCCCCTACGACTCCCCTCGGCAGTCGGGCACCGCGGCTTTGCCTCATGCAAGGCCAACGAGGGCGGGGAACCCGACGAACTGCCAGTGCGCCTCCCGGCGGCTGGCAGCGTTCTCCGACTGCTCTCCGCTGCGGGTTCGATCCTGGATGAAGCCCGGTACAACAACGCCCTCGAAGGTGTGGCGCAGGGCCGCTTCCCGGATGGTTCCACCAACGTCGTCTTCCTGCCGCTCGGCGGCACGCCGGGCGCGCCCAACCTGCTCACGCCCCGCGCCGGAGCGCGGTTGTCCGAAGTGTTCGCCGCTTCGATCCCCGGCTAGCCTCAGCCCGACCTGGCCCGCGACTGGATCGAACTCGTCAACGCCGCGACCAACGCCGTACCGATGGGCGGATGGCAGATCGTACAAACCCTGCCGGGGCGCCGAACCTGGGCCGTGCCCGCGGGCATCCAGCTCGGTGCCAACGCGCGTCTCCGAATCTTCGCCGATTCCAATACGCCCCCTAGCACCGTCGCCGCCGCCCAGCAGAACACCGGCTTCGACCTTCCCGACACCGGCGGAATCCTTGAACTGGTGGCGGCCGAAGGGGTCGTGCGCGATCGATTGATCTTTGGTCCTCAACTGGCCGGCCGAAGCATCGGTCTGGACTCGAGCACCAACTGGGTCCTTCTCGCGACCGTCACCCCGGGACGCACCAATGCGCCCAATGCACCTCTCGCGTTCGGCGAGTTCCTGCGCATCAACGAATGGCTCGCCCAATCCACCAACGCCCCCGATTTCATCGAGCTCCACAACGCCGCCGATCAACCGGTTGACCTGTCGGGATGGCTGCTCACCGATGATCCGTCACTCGCCGGCATGAGCCGTTTCCGCATTCCTCCGTTGACCTTCATCGACGCCTTCGGATGGCGGGCTTTCACCGCCGATGGTTCTCCTCATCGCGGCCCGGATCACACCCCGTTCCAGTTGTCCGCCCGCGGCGAATCGCTTCGACTCTATCGGCCGTCGTCGAACCTGGTCGATTCCACCACGGTCCTGCCAGTGGACGCCGGAATCGCAGCCGGCCGATTCCCGGATGGAAGCGCGTTGTTGACCTTCCTGTCCACGCCCACCCCGGGTGCCGCGAATGTGTTCGTCGCGGACGCCGATGCGGACGGACTCCCTGACCTCTGGGAAACCGCCAATGGCCTGGACCCGAATCTGGCGTCCGATGCCGCCCTGGATGGCGACCTCGACGGACGCTCCAATCTCGACGAGTTCCTGGCCGGCACCGATCCCCGCGATGCCAACTCGGTGCTGGCGCTGTCGGCGTCGATCGTGGACGGCGTGATCCACATCACGTTCACGGCCGAAGCCGGACGGAGCTATGGCCTGCAAGCCCGTGACACCCTGTCCGAGGCGTGGACCCAGTTGCAGACCTTCGAAGCGGCGGGATCGCGTCGGAAGTTGGAGTTCCAACTGCTGCCGGGGGGCCCCACCCCACAACGCCTCTACCGCGTCGCGACGCCGTAAGAGCCCTTCCGGAGGGACAAGCTCCGCGAGACGTTTCGGACTCGCAGAGCTCGTCCCTCCAACCGCTCGTCCTTCCCACTGTTCGTCCCTCGAACCCGCGAAAGCCGCTTCCATTGATCTCACCTCGGCATAGGCTGTCGGGCATCCGCAGATGGGAACGCGACCGCACCTCTTGAGACCCGCCAGCACCGACGGCAGCACCGCGGCGTTGCTCCTCTGTCTTCTTGGGCTGCTCGCGATCGCAGGCGCAGGCTCCCTGCGCGCGGCGCCCCCGTCCGATGCCCATCGCCATTGGGCATTTCAATCGCCCCGCCCGGTCGGACCGCCTGCGGTCACGAACCTCGCCTGGCCTCAGACCCCCATTGATCGGTTCATCCTGGCCCGCCTCGAATCCGCCGGCATCACCCCCGCCCCACCGGCCGATCCACGCACCCTGCTCCGCCGACTCTCTTTCGATCTGACCGGCCTGCCGCCGTCGGCGGCGGACGTCGACGCTTTCGCCGTCGAGCTCGCCGTTGATCGCCCGGCAGCCCTCGCCCGCTGGATCGATCGCCTATTGGCCAGTCCCCAATACGGCGAACGCTGGGGTCGGCACTGGCTGGATGTCGCCCGTTACTCCGACACCAAGGGCTACGTTTACGGCCGGGAAGAACGCCGCTTCGTCCATGCCACCGCTTATCGGGACTGGGTGATCCAGGCCTTCAACCGGGACCTTCCGTACGACCGCTTTCTCCAACTCCAGATCGCCGCCGACCAACTCGTTCCCCCAACTTCCTCCGACCTCGCCGCCATGGGATTCATCACCCTCGGCCGACGTTTCCTGGGCGTGACCCACGACATCATTGACGACCGGATCGATGTCGTCACACGGACCACCCTGGGTCTGACGGTCACCTGTGCCCGTTGCCACGATCACAAGTACGACCCGATTCCCACCGACGACTATTACTCCCTCTACGGCGTGTTCCACGGCTCCGACGACCGGCAGTTGGCTCTCGCGCCCACTGCGGATCCCGATGCGATCGAACGTCAGAAGAAGTTCACCGAAAAACACGCCGAACGCCTCGCCGAAGCCAATGCACGGCTCCGCGCCCGGGTCGCGGATTACCTCACCGCCCAACTCGAACTGAACCAGTACCCCGAGGAAGGCTTCGAACAGATCCTTTCCCCGGACGACCTCATTCCCCACTCCGTCCGACGCTGGCGCGACTACCTCCGCCAGACCCGCGGCAATCCGCATCCGATCTTCGGCCCCTGGCATCGTCTCGCCGAGATCACTCCCGCCGACGGACCCACCTTCGCCGTCGAGGCCCGGGCTGCCCTCGACGGACTGTTCGCCGGGCAGCCGATCAATCCCCGGGTCGTCCGGGCCTTCGAACGTCCGGTCACGCGCATGCGCGAGGTGGCCACCCGCTACGGCGAATTGTTCCGCGACGCCGAAGCCGAATTCTCCCTCAGGAACGGAACGGTGAAGTCGGATTCTTCGCCCCGTCCGAGCCCACGTGAGGGCGCGGCCCTCGCCGAACTCCACGCCTTCCTCCACGCGTCCGACTCGCCCACGACCGTTCCAGACAGCCCCATCGTCAACATTGAGTACTTCCTTCCCACCTCGGTGACCGAAGAACTCGGCAAGCTTCAGGGCGACATCGATCGACGCTGGATTGATCTCGGCCTTCCCGCGGCACTGGTGCTCTCCGACCGACCGACCGAGCCCAATCCACGCGTGTTCCGCCGGGGCAGTCCCTCCCAGCCCGGGCCCGAGGTGCCCCGTCAATTCCTCGGCATCCTGGCCGGGCCCGACCGCAAGGCCTTCCAGCAAGGCAGCGGCCGACTCGAGCTCGCCCAGGCAATCACCGCCCCGGCGAATCCGCTCACGGCCCGGGTGCTGGTGAACCGGGTCTGGCAACATCACTTCGGAGTTGGCCTGGTGGGAACCCCCAGCGACTTCGGCCTGCGCGCACCGGCACCGTCGCACCCGGAACTCCTCGACTGGCTCGCCTTCCGTTTCATGGAGGAGGGATGGAGCCTGAAATCGCTTCACCGGAGGATCCTTCTCAGTGCCGTCTATCAGACCGCCCATCGGGAACCTCCGACGACCGATCCCGGGCAGCGTCTCCTCTCGGGTTTCCCCGGGCACAGACTCGAATTCGAGCAGATCCGCGATGGGATGCTGGCGGCCAGCGGGGAGCTCGATCGGGAACTCGGCGGGAAGCCGGCGGAACTCCTCGATGCCAGCAACCGTCGGCGCACTGTGTATGCGTTCGTGGACCGACAATTCCTCCCCGGAGTTCTGCGGACCTTCGACTTTGCCAATCCCGACCTGCACGTGGCGGTCCGACACGAGACCACCGTTCCCCAGCAGGGACTGTTCTTTCTCAACGGACCTTTCGCCGCGCAGCGTGCGCGGGTACTGGCCCGTGAGACCGCAGCAATGAATCCGGCGGACCGCGTGCGGAACCTTCACCAGCGCCTGTTCCAACGGCTGCCCACCCCTGCCGAACTGGACGCCGGACTGCGCTTCGTCGGGGCCGCCGACCGTGCCGCCGCGGCGCAGGAGCGGAAGCCTGACACCACCGTCTGGAGCCATGGCTGGGGTGAGTACGACGAAACCACCCGTCGCCTGCGCACCTTCAAGCCGCTCCCGCATTTCACCGGCACGGCCTGGCAGGGCGCGGCGGCGTTTCCCGGCGGCGAAACCGGTTGGGCCCAACTCACCGCCGAAGGCGGGCACCCGGGCAACACCCGCGCCCAAGGTTGCGTCCGACGCTGGACCGCTCCCCGCGATCTCACCCTCTCCCTTTCGGGAACCCTCATCCACGAACCCTCCGAGGGCGATGGCGTCCGCGGCTTCGTCATTTCCAGCCGGGACGGCGAACTCCAGTCCGCCACCGTCCATCAGGGAAAATCGGAGTTCAGCACGGTCCACCTCCGTGTCCAGGCCGGTGACACTCTCGACTTCCTCGTCGATATCGGGGGCGGGCTCGGCTACGACCAGTTCCTGTGGAACCCGGTGATCGTTGCCGGTACCGAACGTTGGGAATCGCGCACCGGCTTCAGCGGACCGGGTGCCGGCCAGACCGCGCTCGAAGGCTGGGAGCAATACGCCCAGGTCCTGCTCCTCACCAACGAGTTCGCCTTCGTCGATTGACGCCATGTCTCCCTTCCTAACCCGACGCGACTTCCTCCGCCTTTCCGGCATGGGTCTGGGCGCGGTCTCGCTCGCCGCTCTCGATCAGGCCCGGGCGGGCGCTCCGGCACCGTCCGCCCTGATGCCGCGCGCGCCGCACTTCGCGCCCCGGGCGAAGCGTGTCATCCACTTCTTCCTCAACGGCGGGCCGTCGCACGTCGATACCTTTGACCCGAAACCCGCGCTGGCGAAGTACGCCGGGCAACCGATCCCCGGCGAATATCTGCGCACCGAACGTAAGACCGGCGCGGCCTTCCCCTCCCCGT
>JBDNHZ010000305.1:0-10961 GCA_041688515.1 Verrucomicrobiota bacterium | reverse complement strand
GGTCCGCCGCCCGGGCCAGGAAGGGAAGCAACAGGCAGAGCCACAGCGCGCGCAGCAGGGGACGCGACGGTCCCCGGCCGCTCGGGCGTGTCGGGGCATGAGGCGGGCGAGGACGCCCGCGGTCCCAGGACTCCCCCGCAAGTACGGCCGCAGAGTTGGCTCCGGTGCGCATCGTGTGGCAGTATCCGCACACGCTTCCGGCCGTCTTGGTTGGGAACGGCAGGCCTTCGTGAAATCGCGCACATCCACCGCTTCCGGGAATTCCGTCCCGCTCCGTCCCACCGCCGTGGAAGCGTCGTTGCTGGAGTTGTTGTTCGATCAGGCACCCGACATCGCCTTTTTCATCAAGGATGCCTCGGGCCGTTACACCGCGGTCAACCAGTCGCTGGTCGAGCGTCACGGCCTTCGCACCAAATCCCAGGTGATCGGCAAACGACCCTCCGACATCTGTCCTGGCGATTTCGGGCGCATTCCCGCCGCCCAGGATGCCGCGGTCTTGCGCACCGGCCAACCGATCCTCGATCACCTCGAACTGCACTGGTACGCCCCCCACAAACCCGGTTGGTGTCTCACCACCAAACTGCCCATCCTGGGTCCCGACGGTACCCGGATCGGCCTTCTCGGGATCTCCCGCGATGTGCGATCCCCCGTAGCGACCCATGAGATCCCGGTGGAATTCGCCGTCGCCCTGGAGGAACTGGAGCAAAATCCATCGGATCCCGTGACCCCATCGGGCCTCGCCCGGCGTGCAAAGCTCGCGCCGCATCGCTTCGCCCGATTGATGAAGCGCTTCTTCGGGCTGACGCCCCGGCAGTTCATCGCCAAGACCCGGATCGCCGCCGCATCCCGGTTGCTTCGGGAGACCCAGCAATCCGTGGCCGACATCGCCCTGGCCTGTGGCTTCTACGATCACAGCGCCTTCACCCGGGCCTTCCGCGCCGTGACCGGCGTGACGCCCAGCCAGTTCCGAGTAGGGCGGTGAAGACGCGGTGAAGACAGAGTCGGATGCACCCAGCGCCCCCAATAACTTGGACTTGGCAATGGAGCTTCGATCGCCAGAGTGTCGCCCGGATCCGGCCGTCCAGGCCGATTCCAGAGTGGTGCATGCCAGCTTAGCTCAGCGGTAGAGCAACGGTTTTGTAAACCGTGGGTCGTCGGTTCAATCCCGACAGTTGGCTCCATCTCGACTCATGACCCGCGGATCTCGCGGGCACGGAGTTCGACTGCGTTGACTCGGACATCCAAGCCGGACGTACCCAATCAGGATTTCTTGAACTGCTCGAAGCGGGCGATGCGCGCCTGAATATCCTTCACGATGACGCGGAGTTCATGGCGGTCGCCTTCCTCCAGGTGCGGGTGCAAACGCTGGAGCAGCGGCTCCACCTCGCAGCGATGCCGTTGAAGCAAGCTGGCGATGTCGCCCTCGCCAATCGACACGAGGACATCACCTCCCCAGGCACCCGTGCCGAACAGCACCCCGTGGCGGACGATTTCTGCGACCCGGCGAAGACTGGCACCTGGAGCAAGCGTGGCGTTCATAGCCTTGGGCGGTCGATTGCATGTCCCAGCTCGCAAAGGAACGGCGAAGTTTCGTCAGTCAGGGCGCGATGAGCACCATCGGCCATCCCGAACGTGAGAGGCAGGACCGCATCATCGCGCTCTTCTGCGAGGGACTCGGCTACCGATACCTCGGTGATTGGAGCGCCCGGCCGGGCAACAGCAACATTGAGGAAGGCCTGCTCACCGAGCACCTTCTGCGGTCAGGCTATTCGGCCGGCCAAGCCAGCCGCGCCATTTATCTGCTCAAGGCCGAGGCTGAGAACCGCGTCCGGAGCGCCTACGACAACAACAAGGCGGTCCATAGCCTGCGCCGCTACGGGGTTGGCGAGAAGCTGGAGGCGATCCACGTCACCGAGACGGTCCAACTCATTGAGCGGAACCACCCGGAGAAGAACGATTTCGCTGTTGCCGAGGAGGTCACGCTAGCCGGACCGCAGGAGCGGCGGCCGGACCTCGTGCTTTACCGCAACGGCATCGCCGTCGGGGTCATCGGGCTCAAGAACAGCCACATCACCGTCGGCAACGGCATCCGCCAGTTGCTGTCCAACCAGCAGAAGGAGTTCAACGGATGGTTCTTCACGACAGTTCAGGTCGTCCTGGCCGGCAACGACTCCGAAGGGCTGCGCTACGGGACGGTCGGGACGCCCGAGAAGATGTTCCTCCAGTGGAAGGAGGACGAGGCGGACAACTCGCGCCTGAAGCTCTCGCCGAAGTGGCGGTCACATCGCCACATGCTGAACAGCCTGCCTGCTCCAATCCAAATGGCCTGAGTTGCACCAGATTGCCTTGAAGCAACCTCACCGGACCCTGGGTCGGGAGGGTTCGGATTTGCGCCGTCACCGGTGCTGCCTTCGGTTCGAGCGCTTCGAGACTGTCCAGGGCAGCCATTACAGTGAAGACGCTGTGACGTCCCCAGTCCGCCTGCTCGACGAGGATTGGAAGCGTCTCCTGCAGGCCGGCCTCCGGGCGGAACCGGCCGAGTGTCTCCGCGGCGGCGACACGGACCTCCGGGGAGGAATCGTTGAGCGCCGAATGCAGCTCCGTTAAGGCATCCAGCACCGCCGGGCGGCCCCGCTTCATGCGCTGGATTTCATTGTGCGGCAGCCTTCAGTTCGTTGAACCGACGACGCATCTCGTCCAACCGACCGGCCTGGGCCGCATCCGCGGCGAGATCGTGCTCCTCCATCGGATCCGCCTTCAGATCGAAGATCTGCTCGCGCCGAAAATCGGGCCAATAGAAGTATTTCCAGTCCGGACGCACGAGGGCTTCCGACGACGGGATGAAGTTCGTGCTCTGGATGGTCGCGTGTTCGTAGAAGAACTCCGTGCGCCACGCGGGCGCCGGCACGTCGAGATACAGCGGCGCGATGTCGCGTCCCTGCATGCCCGGTGATGCGGACAGTCCGGCGGCGGCGAGCAGGGTCGGCGCGAGATCCACGTTCAGCGTGAACTCGGCGCGGGTTTGTCCGCGCCGTGCGGCGGGAAGGCGCGGGTCGAGGACGATCAACGGCACCCGGATGCTTTCCTCGTGCGGATACCACTTGTCCGCCAGCCCATGCTCCGCGTGGAAGTAGCCATTGTCGCCGGTGAAGATCACCAGCGTGCGGTCCAGAACCCCTTCGCGCCGGAGCTCCTCCAGCACGCGGCCGCACGTGGCGTCCACCTCGGTCGCCAGGCGGTAGTAGTTCTTCATCATCCCCTGGTATTTCTCCGGCGTGTCGAAGCGCCAGTGCCAGCGCACGCGGCCCTCGTTCTGTTCGTTGGCGATGAAGGACGGAAGCCGGCGGAAGGACTCATCCGTTGCATTGGACGGCACGGGAATCGTGACGTCCCCATACCATTTCATGCTCTCCGGCTGGGGCAGGTATTGCAGCGGATTGTGGTCCTCCGCGTGGGTGGCGAAGAAGGCAACGGTGAGGCAGAACGGCTTTCCCCCGGGACGGGTCCGGAGGAACTCCAGCGCGTCGTTCTCGTTCTTGCGCGTGACGTGGATTTTCGTGCCGCCCTTCTCCGCGATCCAATGCGTCCCGGCATAGGCCCGGCCGAAATCGAAGTTCTCCGCGGGAAACTTCCCGTTGTGCCACTTGCCGACATGGCCGACGTGATAGCCGTTCGCCCGCAGTCGTCCGGGATAGGTCTCGGACCACGGCGTCCGAAACGCGGCAAAGGCACGGTTCCCGTGGCGAGACATCCACTGGCCGGTCAGCAGCGAGGCGCGACTGACGCCGCAGATGGAGGTTGTGACGCGGTTCTGCGTGAACCGGACCCCCGCCTGTGCAAGCCGGTCGAGCTGCGGTGTCAACACCACCGGATTCCCGGCGCAGCCCAACGTGTCATGCCTCCAGTCGTCAGCGTAGAGCACGACCAGGTTCAACGGTTCCCCCGCTGGCGCCGAGTGGGAGGTGAACAGGCAAAGCAGACCCAGCAGGCCGGCAACGATGGTCTGGCAAGACCGGCGGCATTCGGAATGGAAGGGGATCATCATTCAGGGATCGGATCGGTGCGGCGGACAATCCCACCCTCCCAGGTGGCTTCGTCATTCGCAGCGTTGTAGGTCAGCACGCGATGGGCGCTGCCCGGGGCGGGAGGCAAATCCACGGTGGGCAACCAGCGCCGGTGATCGGCGAGCTCGGCGGAGAATTCCGGCCGGCCGGCGAGATTGGTCCATTCACGCGGATCGTTTCGCATGTTGTAGAGCTCCTCGGCGCCATCGGCATAGCGGATGTAGCGCCACCCGTCGCTGCGGACGCCGTGGTTGCCCTGGTTGTGGCTGGTGATGGCAGGACGCTCCCGCCGCGCCCCGGCATCCTGGAGTTGCGGCACCAGGCTGAGTCCCTCCAGGTCCTGGCGGAGAGGCAGTCCGCAGAGCTCGATGAGGCTCGGATAAATATCGAGCAGTTCGACTGGTTGGACGCAGCGGCCTCCCGGGCGGATCCCTGGGCCGGCGAACAGCAGTGGCACCTTCGTCCCGCGGTCCCACAGCGTGTTCTTGCCGGTAATGCCCTTCTCGCCGAGATGCCATCCGTGATCGCCCCAGAGCACGATGATCGTGTTGTCGGACAGCCCCGCGTCGTCAAGCGCGTCCACAATGCGGCCGACCTGCGCGTCCACAAAGCTGGTGCAGGCCAGGTAGGACCGGACCAGGTTCCGCCACTGGTGATGCTCCTGCATCCACTTCAGGCGCGGCTCCGGCAGGGACCAGTGCAGGTACCAGGAGAAGCGGGGCGTGTCGTCACGATCATGCTCCTGCACGACGGGAAGCACGCGGTCGTCGTCGGGATACAGGTCGAACCACTTCTGCGTGGCATAGCACGGGACGTGCGGGAGGAAGAATCCGGCGGCCAGGAAGAACGGTTGGCCGGCCGGCATGCTCCGGATCTGTCCGATGGTCCAACTGGCGACCTGGTAGTCGCCCTTGTCCTCGTCCCGGTGGGGAAACACCCCCCAGTCCATGAGCGCATTGTCACCCATGGGCGTGGAGCCGACGAGCTTCGCCGCAGGTTTCACGCCGATGCCGCCGTCCGGTCCCCAGACATCGAACTCCGCCGCGCGTGCCGCCGGGTTCCCGACCCCGCCGTGGTAGATCTTTCCCGAGGTGAAGGTGCGATAGCCCTCCGCCCGGAAATGCTGGGGCAACGTCACCCGGTCCCGCCACGCGTCGAGCGTCCGGAACCACGGAGCGAGGCCGTAGATCCCGGTGGTCGTCGGACGCAGGCCCAGCATGAGGCTGGTACGGGAGGGATTGCAGAGCGGCGCGTTGCAATGCGCGTTGAGAAAGATCGTCCCCCGGCGCGCGAGGCGGTCGATGTTGGGCGTCTTCGCCAGCGGATGTCCTCCAAACGCGCCGATCCAGTCATTCTGGTCGTCGATGGCGATGAAGAGGACATTGGGTTTCGAGGCGGAAGCCACCGGGGGAAGGCGAACCGGCGTCGTGTTGGTCTGCGCCGCGCCGGGCGTGCTGCGGCCGTTGTCCACGTAGGTCTTCAGCAGTGCGGACAGCCGCGCCACGACCTCTGGATGGGTCGCCGCGAGGTTGTTGGTTTCACCGGCATCCCGGCGGATGTCGTACAACTGGACACGCGGTAATGCCGCCGCGGCCGGAGTCCCGGGACGCGGCTCGCTCCATCCGCCGGAATCGGGACACAGCTCCAGCTTCCAATCGCCCTGGCGGATCGCGAACGAGCCGTTGATCGAGTGATGCACGAGGGCCTCGCGCAAGGGCCGGGTGTCGCGTCCCTCGAGCGCGGGCACGAGGCTGACGCTGTCCTCCGCGGCGTTGTCCGGAACCCGCTGCCCGAGCAGGTCGGCGCACGTGGCGAACGTGTCGTTGAGGCAGATCAACTGGCTGGAGGTGCGGCCGGCGGGGATGCGTCCCGGCCAGCGCGCGATGAACGGCACCCGGTGACCGCCGTCAAAAATGTCGGCCTTCGATCCGCGAAACTGCGCACTCGGATGGTGTCCGGCCGGGATCAGCTCATCGAACTTGGCCTCCGGCGAACACCCGTTGTCGCTGGTGAAGACCACCAGCGTGTCGCTCGCCAGGCCGAGGCGTTGAAGCGCATCCAGCATCACGCCGACCTCCGCGTCGGTCTGCATCACGAAGTCGGCATAGGGATTCAGTCCGCTCCGACCCTTCCAGGCGGCGGTGGGGGCGATGGGGGTGTGCGGCGCGTTGAGCGGGACATAGAGGAAGAACGGCGGACGCCCCGGCGTTGCGGCCCGCTGCTCCAGATACGTCACCGCCTTCCGGGTGAGCGTGGGCAGGACCTCCTCCGCCGTGAACCCGGCGGTGGCCGGACCGCGCCGGGTCAACCGGCCGGGACGTCCGGACATCATCGCGAACGCGTTGGTCTCGGTCGGCACCCGGGTGACGCGATCATTCTCGATGAAGGTGTAGGGCACCATGTCGAGCGAGGCCGAGATGCCGAAGAAATAGTCGAACCCCACGCGGTTCGGGCCGCCGGTGATTGGCCTGGAAAAGTCCACATTCCAACCCTCCTCACCCTTCTCGATCGAATCGTTGAAGGGTTTAGCCCCGGGCAGCAGGGGCCAATCCATGCCGAGGTGCCACTTGCCGATGCAGGCCGTGTGATAGCCCTGCCGCTGGAGAAACGCCGGCAGCGTCAACCGCCCCGGCTCGATGAGCGGCGGACTCATTCCGCCCTGCACCCCCTGCTTCAGCCGCGAACGCCAATTGTAGCGTCCCGTCAGGATCCCATAGCGGGTTGGCGTGCAGACGGCGGAGCTGGAATGCGCGTCGGTGAAGATCATCCCCTCCGCCGCCAACCGGTCCAGGTTCGGCGTCGGAATCCGGCCGTCCGGATTGAGGCAGCGCACGTCGCCGTAGCCCAGATCGTCGGCAAGGATGAAGACCACGTTGGGCTTCACCGGTGCAGCCGACGCCCCCAGCGCCACGCATCCCAGGCACAGCGCCAGGAGAAGGCGTCGGATCGACGGGCGGAATGGCAGGGAAGTCCTCTTCATTTCATCCGGCATTCGATGCATTAAACTGCACCGACCCCGACGAGGACAACCGTTCATCGATGGTGCCCGACTGCGGGTTGGCCCTTTGAAGCCACATCAAGCCCTCCTCTGCGGGAAAGCCCAGCGATCGGAACAGGACGGCCTTCGTCCCGCTGAACACGACGGTGTTGGCACCGATGCCGAGCGCGAGCGTGAGCCCGGCGACGGCGGTGAAGCCGGGATTCTTGAGCAATTGGCGGCAGGCGAATTTGAGGTCGTTCATGGAATGTCAGTGATCGTCTGAAACTCCTGGGCAGAGCGAAAGGTCGGGGAAGCCCGCCATGGTGCCGACTGACAGGTCAGCCTTGGCTGCTGAACCCCCAGGTTATAACTTCGGCTCCGTGAAACAGGAGTCGGCAATCCCGGCCGAGTGGCTGGCCGAGTTCGAGGCGGCAGCAGGCCGGCCCTTGAAACAGCGGTTCCGCTACGCGTTTGTCCGCACGGCGAAACCGGTGCTGGATGACGCGTCCTATCGTTCCTTCGAGAGCCTGGCGGAGTACCGGCGCTGGTGCGAAGAGAGCCTTCCCGACTGGCTAGGCTATGGGCGCATTTGAATACCGCCAAGCGGAGGAAATCCGCGACGTCTTCGCCCGCCACGAAGTGCGTTACCTCTTCATCGGCAAATCGGGCGCGATCATCCTCGGCTATCCCGACACCACCCAGGACGTCGCCCTCTTCCCGGAACGCAGTCCGGCGAATGGGCGTGCCCTGGTGGCCGGGCTGCGTGAACTCGGCTTCGCGCTCACGCCCGAACAGGCCGGCGAAATCGAGCGCGGCAAGGACTTCATCCAGTTGAAGAACGGACCCTTCGATCTGGACCTCATCTTCGCTCCGGATGGGATCGAACACTTTTCCGACGCCTGGCGTCGACGGGTGATGGTCGAGGGTTTCCCCGTGTGCCACCCGGACGACATCATCGCCAGCAAGGTTGCCGCGAACCGCGCCAAGGACCGCGAGACCCTCGACCGCCTGCGCAGCTTCCGCGACTACTGGCAACGCACGCGCCGTGGCTGATCTCGTCCACGACCTGCCCGTGACGAAGCCGGGCCATTGGCGCGGGGCCCAGCAGAGATCGTTCATTTGAAGGTCTCCGTGACGGAGATGGAGCCGATGGAAATCCAGCGTGCTCCTTCGATTTGAACGCGGGTCCGTTCGACTGTCACCCGGCCAAGCTGCTGCTGGCCGCCGGAGAGCTGCGATGGGTAGTGCCGCATGCGATGGCTCATGCCGACCTTTTCCAACGCTTCGGTCGCACGTTGTTTGCGCTCCGCCGCTCCCAGCCCGCGGTAGGTCAGCGGCAGCTCGACGTTCTCAAAGACGGTGAGGTCACCGATCAGATTGAAGCTCTGGAAAATGAAGCCGATCTCGCGGTTCCGAATGCGGGCGCGGTGCGAGTGATCCAGCATCGCGACCTGTTGGCCGTTGAGCACGTAGGTGCCTTCGCTGGGTGTATCGAGCAGCCCGAGAATGGCGAGCAGGGTGGATTTGCCGCAGCCCGACGGACCGGCGATCGACACGTACTCCCCCTGGGCGATGTCGAGATGGATGCCCGAAAGGGCGTGCGTCTCGACTTCGTCGGTGAGGAAGACTTTCTTGATGCCTTCAAGGCGGATGAGGGGAGAGGACATGGCAGGGTCTTTCGGGTCAGTTCACGCGGACTTTGTCGTAGGCGTCCCACTGGCTCATGCTGGAGAGGATCACCTGATCCCCTTCCTTCAGGCCGTCGATGATCTCAATGGTGCTCACCGAGGTGCGCCCCAGTTTTACCGGGACGCGGACGGCGTAGCGGCCGGCCTCGATGAGTTTGAAAAGGCCCACGGTGCTGTCGGGCTGGCCGTCCACTGGACGACCGACATGGAGCACGTTTTCAAGCCGCTCCAGTTCGATGGTGCCCTCGACGCTCAGGTCGGGACGTGCGCCCTTGGGCAATGGGCCGTCCAGCTTCACCTCGACCAGCACGGTGCCGTTCTGCACCGCGGGGTCCACGCGGAGGACATGGCCGTGAACGATCCCGTTGCGGGTGTCGACCTCGACCTTCTGACCGCGCGTCACATCGCGGGCCTGGGTTTCGGGGATCTTGATCTCGGCCTTGAGCCGGGTGGGCACGACCACCTTGGCGAGCGTGGCACCGGGGGTGACGCGTTGACCGGCTTGCAGCACCGTGAGATCGCCCACCTGGGTGAGCACGCCGGCGATACCGGCGCGCACTTGCAGCCCGTCGAGCTGTTGCTGCTTGAGATCGCGCGCGGCGCGGAGCTTCGCCACTTCCGCATCCTGCACCGCGAGTTGGGATTTGGCGGAATCGGCGGCGAACTGAAGCCGCTTCTCGTCGATGATCACCCGCGCCGCCAGATCATCCGCCCGCGACCGGGACTTCTGCTGCTGGATCAACGGGACCAGCCCGCTCTGCGCCAGCGCATGATCGGCCTTGGCGTCGAGCTCGGCTTGCCGGGCATCCGAACAGAGGGATGCCAGGGTGGATTCCTGCGCCAAGCGGTCACTTTCCAGGGTGACGGTGAGCTTGGCGAGTTGCGCTTCGGCGGCGACGGCAGCCCACTTCGCGTCGAATGCCGCCTGCTTCAACTCCGGGCTGCCGAGCTGCAAGATGACGGTGTCTGCCGTCACCTCGGTGCCGGCCTGGATGAAGATGCGCTCGATCACGCCGGCCGTTTCCGCCTGGACGAACTGGATCTGCTCGGGCACCAGCGTGCCGCTCCCGCGCACCTGCCGGACCATCTCACCGCGCTTCACCGTGTGGGTCCACATGGCGCTCGCCTCCACCGACGGCACCGCGCGTTCCAGTCGGGAGAGGAGAAAGGTGATCAACCCCACGGCGGCGATCCCGGCGAGGCTCCAGACGATCTGCCGACGACGCTTCTTTCGGGCGAGATCCGGGCGGGCGATGTCCATGGAAGTGGTGACCGATGAGAACCCGACCCTCGGATTCCCGGCAGGCTTCCCTTCGGATGGCTCATTGTGGCCGTTGGCGGCAAGGCGGTTCATGTCGCTTCTGCACGGGCGCTCCCTGGGGGAGCTCAGGCCCGCGGTCGCCCTGATTGCACCGGGCATGCCAACTCCGTGCCGGTCCGGCGGCCGACGCAGCAAACGCCCGTGGGCAGGGGAAAAATGGGGAAGTGTCGGAGGTCGGATCCCTTCCGACGGGAGGGCTCGACGGCCCGATGTTGGGATTCAACCGTCCCAAAAGCGGGACAGTGGATGCGGCTCAGGCCAGGGGGAGGCGGAGTCGGGCGACGGCTCCGGCCTGATCGGGGCGGTTTTCGAGGATCAGGGTTCCGCCGTGCGATTCGGCGATCTGACGGCACAGGGTCAGGCCGATGCCGCTCCCCTTTGGCTTGGTGGTGAAGAAGGGGACGAAGAGGTTGGCCCCATTCCCCAGGCCGGGGCCGGCGTCGGTGATGGTGATCTCCACCTCGTCGGCGCGTCTGGACCAGGCCACTTCGACGGGGGAAACCAGGGTCGCTCCGTCGGCGAATTCGAGGGTCGCGTCGGCGGCATTCCGGAGGAGGTTGATGACGAGTTGTTCCAGTTGATCGGGATCGACGCCCAGCGTGAGCTGCGGTCCTTCCTGAATGACCACGGGGACCCGCGTCTCCAACGCTCCCGCGCGGCGGAGCACCGGCTCCAGATCAATCGGCTGGATCCGCGGCGGCGGAAGGCGGGTGAGCCGGGCGTAGGCCTCCATGAATCGTGTGAGCGATTCCGCCCGGGCGGAGATCACTCCGAGACCGCGCTGGGTATCCTCGCGCCAGTCACTGGCCAGCGGTTCACTGGCGAAGATGGCCTCCAGACTTCCGGCGAGACTCTTGATCGGCGCGAGGGAGTTGTTCAGCTCATGCCCGAGCACGCGGACGAGCCGC
>JBDNHZ010000304.1:0-25300 GCA_041688515.1 Verrucomicrobiota bacterium | reverse complement strand
GCTGGCTGCTTGCGCGGATCACCGCAACCAGGTTCTCTTTGAACTCCGCGTCAGTGGCGGTGCCGAGAAACGGCGGCGGACCGGGATCAATCCACGGCTTGTTTTCGTCCGTACGGCTCAGCGAGAAGGGCCGCACCCACAGCCATTGCGCGCCCAAATAACCCTGGAGCGGGTTCTGCGGGAAGCCGTTCTGATCGATGGAACCGACGACGATCATCCGCTGCCATTTGTTGACGTCCACAATCGTGTGGTTGGTTCCGTCATCGATGCCGTGCAGGAACGGATTGATCGGCGGGTTCACGAAGGCGTAACGGCGCGGGTGACCGGGGGGATAGTCGGGATAGGCAACCGGTGGATTCGCAGTGGGAAACGGCGTTCCGGCGGTCTGCCGAGAGCCGTCCTCGCGGAAATAGGCCGAGACGGCATCATAGATCCGATTGCCGATTCCGGCGGGTGTGGACGGGTCCCGGGAGACGTTGTCCGGGTCGTATCCAAGGGCCGTCATGAAGGCCGGATTCGCCGTGGCCTGGTTCATGGCGGTGCGCGAGAAGGAGTGACGCTCCAGCATCATCCGGTACATCGCATAGCTGATCGCTTCGCGACGTGCGGCCGGCACATCCACTGCCGTGTGCTTGCCGCGATAGATGAACCCGACCGCCTTGGGATCGAAAGCGGCCCAGGCGTCATACATGGCGACCGAGAAGGAGAACAGGTTCCTCGCCTGTCCCGGCGGATGGGGCGTGTCCATCCGGATGCCTTCCAACGCCCGTTCGCTCCAATTGCGTGCGATGGAGTATTCCGGTTTGGGCACATACCAATCGATGGCGAACGCCTCGAAGCTGAGGGCGGTCACGAGCGTGGCTCCCACGGCGACGAGGCGTTGCCAGGGAGCAAGGAATCCGGCTCGTGAAATGGGTCGGTGTTTGGACATAGGCGGGCGGTGTGGACAGGTCGCGCTGATTTTGGAGGCGGAGACTCTTTATCATCGCGGCCGCTTTCTATGACCCAACGAGGGGTGGATTGGCGTCCACCGGGGGCCAATTGCGGCTTTCCTGGGGAGAATTGCTTCGGGACGAGCTTCGGAGGGACGAGTTCCACGAGTCCCCAATCCGACCGAAGGGAGTTTCGGACTCGCAGAGCTCGTCCCTCCAGGAGCTCGTCCCTCCGGGAGTTTGTCCCACTCAGTTCCTCGGTTCCCGTCCGTGCAGATGCCGGACGAAATGGTCCATGCGCCGCCGGTTTCCGTAGGGGGATTCGGCGGCTCCATGGTTGGCGCTGGGCATGATCAGGAGGTCGAAGTCTTTGTCGGCCCTGACCAAGGCAGCGGCGACCTGAAGCGTGCTGGCCGGGTCCACATTGGTATCCACTTCACCGACGATGAGCAGGAGTTTGCCGGTGAGGTTTTTGGCCTGAGTCACGTTCGATTGCTCGGCGTAGTGCGGTCCCAGCGGCCAACCCATCCACTGCTCGTTCCACCACATCTTGTCCATGCGGTTGTCGTGACAACCGCAATCGCTGACCGCGACCTTGTAAAAGTCGCCGTGGGCCAGCAGGGCGCGGGTGGAACTCTGGCCACCGGCCGAACCGCCGTACACACCCACCCGGGTGAGATCCATCCACGGTCGCGACCGGGCGGCCTCGTGCATCCAGGCGATCCGATCCAGCAACCCCGAATCCCCGAGGTTCTTCCAGCAGACGTCGTGAAAGGCTTTGGAGCGTTGGGAGGTGCCCATGCCATCGATCTGCACGATGACAAACCCAAGCTCTGCCAGTGCGTGCTGGCGGGTAAGTCGTCCGAATTCCTTGGGCACAAATGCGCCGTGCGGACCGGCGTAGATCTCCTCGATCACCGGGTAACGGACGGTCGGATCGAAGTTCGACGGCTTAATCAGGATGCCGTGGATCGGAGTGGTGCCGTCGCGCCCGGGAGCGATGAAGCGCTCAGGAACCGACCAACCGGCGGTGAGGAGTCGGGTCCAGTCGGCGCGTTCCAGTTCGCAGACGCGACTCCCATCGGAGGAATGGCGCAACTCGATGACCGGCGGTTGATCCACGCGGGACCAGGTATCGATGAACCAGCGGCGATCGGGCGAAAAGGTGATCGCATGGGTGCCGTTGCCCTCGGTCAGGATCGTGAAGCCCGTGCCATCGAAGTTCACCCGGCACAGATGCAGGAAGTAGGGGTCCTGATCGGGTCGGACACCCCCGGCGAGGAACCACACCTGGCGAGTCTTGGGATCGACGGACTCGACCTTGCGCACCACCCAATCGCCGTGGGTGACCTGGTTCTTCACCTGGCCCGTGGCCACGTCGTAGAGCCACAGGTGACACCATCCATCGCGTTCGGACATCCACAGCAGTTCGCCTGTCCCGGGCAGCCATTCCCGCCAGGTCTTGGCGGTCCAATCGATGAACGTCGCGCTGGCTTCATCGACGATCACCCGGGGCTTGAGCACCCCGGGTGCGCCCGCCTCGCCGGCTTGCCCGGAACGCAGATCCACCGCCAGGATCCGGTACACCTGATGTCCCCGTTGATTGTAGTTGAAACGGAACTCGCGTCCGTCGGCGCTCCACCGGATGTCGATGTCGCCAGACTCGGTGTAGGGCGTGGGGTACAGCGTTTCGTCCACGCTCCATTGCCGGCGATCGCCCACGGTGAAGACGCGGAGCAGGGGACGCGGGATGGGGTCGCCGGGCTTGAGGTAAGGGTTGGAATGGAGCTTCGGCTGCACCTGATCGGTGGGGGCGGCCTCAACAAAATGAACGAGGTGCTCGGCTCCCTTGCGGACCCGGCGTGCCACCACCACGGAGGAGTCCGGTGCCCAACTGACATCGGAAGAATAGGCGTCGTCCGCGGAACCATCGCTGCTCAGAGCCACCGCCGTTGCGGGCTCGGCAGTGCGCTCTCGGAGATGGAGATTGTGGTCGCGGACGAGGGCCACCCACCGGCCGTCCGGGGATTCACCGCGCTCCGGACGACGCGCGGGAGTGGCGTCGGGCTTGGGTTCGGCCGCAGGCGCGGAGGGGTTGGCTTCTTCGATGATCGCGCGGTTCGCGGCGGATTCCACTTCGAACACCGCCACGGTGGTGCCGACCCGATCGGTGGCCAGCCAGACGTGTCCCTCAAAGGTGTGTTGTCGGCGTTCCTGTCCGGGTCGCACCCGGCCATAGGATTTGCGCGCGCCCTCGGTATCGAGCCAGAAGAGTTCGACGTCGTCCCGGGTCTGATTGACGAAGGTGACATCAGTCTCCTCGCCGGTGCGTCGCGAACGGCGGGGAATGTGCTCCGTCGAGCGGGACTTCAGAACCTTGTCGGGGGAGGAATCCGGCGTGATCGAATGATCGTCGAAGGTCAGTCGCCAGCGTTTGCCCTCGGCGCGGAACACGGCGGCCCGGGCGTCATCGACGACCTCCAGTCGTTCGAAGGGCAGGGCCTCCGGTTTCACCTCGTGTCCGAAGGCCTGGGCGGCGCTGGCGGCGGCGGCGGCGTGGTCGAACAGGGGGGTGCGCGTGCCGGTCTCGCCATTGACCTGCACGAATTCATGGGCTCCGGGCGCGGTCTCGATCCGGTACCAGAACCGGGTGTTGCCGGGCATCCAGTCCGGTCGGATGCGGGAACGGAAGACGGTATTTTCGGTGCGCTGAGCGAAGCTGTTCGCGCGTTCGTAATCGGCCTTTGACCCCTGTGCCAGCGTGGACAACGTCCCCAACAGGAGGGCCAGGCCGAGGCGTGCCGCGGGTCCCCCGGCCGCGTGCGCAAAGAGGAGTTCGCCGGGGGAAACGGACCGGCGAAGCGGGCGAGGAACCTTCCACATCATGGGCGTGACTCTGACATCGCGCCGCCCCGTGTCTTGTCACAGAGTTCGGTCGTGTCGGTGAAACGGGGCACAGCCGAAAAGTTGCCGTCGTCGCCGCCGCTGCCGGCGCTGTCGCCGGAGGCGGCCGGGTTGGCGGCGTTGTTCGACCATGTTCCGGACACGGCCTTCTTCGTGAAGGACCTGTCCGGACGTTACGTGGCAGTAAACCGTTCCCTGGCCGAGCGGGTGGGCCTGCGCGAACCTTCCGAACTGCTCGGACGGAACGTGAGAGAGTTCTTCCCCGCGGCGCTGGCGGCCCGCTACGCGGCGCAGGACGCCGATGTGGTCCGCACCGGCCATGCCATCCGGGATCGGCTGGAGTTGCACTGGTATCCACGGCGGCGTCCCGGTTGGTGTCTGACCACCAAGCTTCCCTGGCGGGATGCGGGCGGGAAGATCCTGGGGCTGATTGGAATCTCCCGCGACCTGCGGGCACCGGGCGATAGCGAAGTCATCCCGGGTTCGTTGGCGGCCACGTTGGAGTTCCTCGAAGCCGAGTATTCCGAACCGGTGTCGCCCGCCGGTCTGGCCGCACGGGCGGGGCTCAGTCCGGTGCGCTTCGCCCGCCTCATCAAGCGCATCTTCCGCATTACCCCGAGCCAACTCATCACCCAGACCCGGTTGGCGGCAGCGTCGCAGATGCTGGCCGAGACGGATCAGGCGGTGGCGGAAGTCGCGCTCGCCAGTGGATTCTACGATCACAGCGCCTTCACCCGCGCGTTCCGCTCGGCAACGGGGGAAACGCCGACGACCTTCCGGGCGCGGCAACGGTAAGCGCCGCGGCCGATGCGGGGGAGAAGACGCGGATCCCGCAGAGACGCGGAGACGCAGAGAACCCAAGCTCTGCTTCTCCGCGAGTCCGAAACTTCGCACGTCGGTCATGGGGACTCGTAGAACTCGTCCCTCCAAAGCGGGGCCGCCAAGCGGGGCCTCCAAACGGGGCCGCGCCCCCAGGACCCTCCCGGGACCGCGGGCGTCCCCGCCCGCCTACTTCTTGTCCTTCGGTTTCTTGCCGTCCTTGGCCGCCTCTTCCTGACCGCATTTGCACAGCCACTCGGCATTCTTGCAGGCGGAACAGATCGTCGCGTCGTATTCGAAACGGGCGGTGATGGTCCGCGAGGTGGGGCTCTCCTTGAACTGGAAGGCCAGCAGGTAGCTGTTGCCCTTCAGCGCAGGGAAGACGAATTGATCGCCCTTCTTTTCCACGGTGGGTTTCTCCGGCTTGCTGCGGTCGCCGCCAGTGACGACGAGCGATTGTCCGGTGATCGCCAGCGGTTTCAGTTCCTTGTCCAACAGGCGGACGTGGAAATGTCCGTCGGCCAGGGTGACTTCACCGTGCAGGGTTTCGTTCTTGCTGAACTCGACGAGGCGCCCGCCGTTCGGGCCGAGTTCGACGCCGCCGTGGGCGAGCGCGCGGGTGACGCCGAGCAGCAGCACGGCGATCAGGGTGAGCAGGGAGGTCTTCATTTCAGTCGATGGAGTTGAGGTGAGACAGGGAGTTTGATGCGTTCAGCAGGAAGAGGTTCATCCACCGATTTCACGAATGATTCCCCTGGCTCGCGAGGGCCCGGGCTACGGCCTTCCGGCCGAAGGTGAAAAAGACGGTGGGCGTGACGCCCAGTCCCAGGAGGGTCGAGGTCACGAGACCTCCGACGATGACCACGGCGACCGGGTGGAGAATTTCTTTGCCCGGTTGATCGGCGGCGAGGACGAGTGGGATGAGACCGATGCCGGCGCTGAGGGCGGTCATCAGGACGGGGACGAGACGTTCCTGGGTGCCGCGGATGATCATGCTCCGGGTAAAGCCCTCGCCTTCGTGCTGCATGAGGTGGAGGTAATGGGAGATCAGCATGATGCTGTTGCGGGCGGCCACACCGGCGACGGCGATGAATCCCACCAGGCTGGCGATGCTGATGTTGTCCACGAGAAGCCAGGTCAGGGCCAGGCCTCCGATCAACGCCAGCGGGATGTCGAACAGGACCTGAAAGGCGAAGAAGGGCGTGCGGAAATAGCCGTAGAGCAGGAAGCCGATCAGGACGAGGACCACGGCGCTCAGGAGGGCGATCCGTTGCGCGGCGGCCCGTTGGGCCTGGAACTCGCCTTCGAACACCACGAAATAGCCCTCCGGAAGCGGCACGCGCGCCGCGACCTCGCTTTGCAGTTTCGGCACCAGCGAGGAGACGTCGCGCACGGTCGGTTTGATGGCGAGGGCGAAACGGCGCTGGCTCCGCTCGCGGAAGATGACATTCGGGCCCCGGGCTTCCCGGACCTGCGCAATCATCGCGAGGGGGATCCTTTGAGGGGTGCTTTCCCCGGCGTGCACTTCCATGGGCAGTTGGGCAATACGTTCGGGTGAATCGCGCCATTCCTGCGGGAGGCGGATCACGAGATCCACCGTCCGCTGGCCATCACGCAGTTCGGCCACGGTCTTCCCTCCGAGGAGCGACGAGAGCATTTCGTTGAGTGCGCCCGGCGTAATGCCGTAGGCGGCGGCCCGGTCACGGTCGGCTTCGATGCGCAGTTGCGGCAGCGTCGATTGCTGGTCGAGTTTGCAATCCTCGAATCCCGGGATGGATTGGGCCACCGCCTGGATCTGGATGCCCAACTCGCGGAGTCGGTCGAGGTCCGGACCGAAGATCTTGATCGCCACCGGTGCGGACACGCCGCTGAGCATGTGTCCGATGCGATCCGCCAGTGGGCCGGTGACGACGCTGAAGGTGCCGGGCACGTTGCGAATCCTCCGGCGGATGTCCTCCAGGATTTCGGAGCGGGTGCGGCCCGGGGCTCCGCCCGTGACCTCGCGGAAGTCCACGTCGAACTCGGAGGTGGAGATGGGGACAACATGATCGCCGCGCTCGGCCCGGCCGAGGCGGCGTCCGACCTTGCGCACCTCGGGGATGGCCAGCAGTTCGAGTTCGATGACATCGGAGATCCGGTTCATCTCGTCGAGGGAAGTGCCGGGGGCGGCGGTGGTCGAGATGAGCGCCGTCTCCTCGCGGAAGGCGGGGAGGAAATCCTTTCCCATCTGCGGATAGAGCAGGGCGGCACCGGTCCCCAACAGGACCACGAGGCCGAGGAGCAGGAACGGTTGGTTCAGGCCGAGGCGCAGGAGGGTGTGTTCGAGCAGCCATTTCAGGCTCCGCACCAGCGGTCCATCGCGGTGGGAATGCCCTTCCGTTGGACGCAACAGGAGCGAGCAGAGCACCGGGATGGCGGTCAGCGAGACCACGAACGAGGCGATCATGCTGAGGATGGTGGCGACGGCGATGGGCGAGAAGAGGCGTCCTTCGACCCCGCTCAATCCCAGCAGCGGAAGAAAGACGAGGATGATCAGGAGCGTGGCGTAGAGGATCGAGTTGCGGACCTCGCCGGACGCCCGGGCGATGACTTCGAGTCGCGGCAACGGGTGGGCAAGGGCGGCGTTCTCGCGCAGTCGCCGATAAACGTTTTCCACATCGACGATGGCGTCATCGACCACCATGCCGATGGCGACGGCGAGGCCGCCCAGGGTCATGGAGTTCACCGAGATTCCCAGCCAACCGAAGGTCACCAGCGTGATGGCGAAGGACAGTGGCATCGCCATCAGCGTGATGAAGGTGGTGCGGAAGTTCAGAAGGAACAGGAACAACACCACCGTCACCATGATGGCGCCGTCGCGGATCGCGTGCTTCAGGTTGCCAATGGCGTGCTCGATGAAGTCGCTTTGCCGGAACAGGACCACGGCTTCGACGCCCCGGGGCAGGGTCGGTTGGAGTTCCTTCAGTGCGGCTTCGATCTCCGAGGTCAGGGTCAGCGTGTCGAACCCGGGCGATTTGGTGACGCTCAGGATCACGCCTCGGGTGCCATTGACGCTGCCATCGCCGCGCATCGGTTCGATGCCCCATTCCACCCGCGCGACCTCCGAGATGCGGATCGATCGATCGCCGACGCGTCGGACGACGGTGCGGGCGATGTCGTCGAGATCCACCGTCATGGCTAGGTTGCGGATCATGACTTCGGTCGAGCCAGAGTGGATGAATCCGCCGGTGGTGTTGCCCGAGGCTTCGCGGGCGGCACGTTCCAATTCCTCATAGGTGACGCCGTGCGCCTGCATCCGGATCGGGTCGGGTTGAATCTCCACCTGTTTGATCCCGCCGCCCATGTTGAGGATCTCGGCGATGCCCGAAATGCTCTGGAGCCGCGGGCGGATGACCCAGTCGGCCAGGGATCGGACCTCCCGCGGGGGGATCGCTTCGTTGGTGCTGCGGAGGCCGACCAGCAGGATCTCACCCATCAGGGAGGCGACCGGTGTGAGGAAGGGCTCGACGCTTTCGGGCAACGTTCCGCGAACGCCCTGGAGCCGTTCCTGAATCAACTGCCGGGCTCGGTAAATGTCGGTGCCCCATCCGAACTCGGCGTACACGAGCGACAGGCTCACGTCGGAGTTCGAGCGCAGTCGGGTCAGACCGGCCACGCCCAGGAGGGCGCGTTCAATGGGGACGGTGACGTTGACCTCGACCTCCTCCGGGGCCAGTCCCGGGGCTTCGGTGAGGACGATGACCGTCGGCTTGGTGAGATCGGGCAGGACCTCGACCGGAAGGTTCAGCGCGGTTTGGGTGCCGACGAGCAGAAGGATCAGCGAAAAGCCCAGGACCACGCCCCGGTGGTTCAGGGCGAAGCGGATGAGGCTATTGAGCATGATCGACTCCCCCCTTCGTTGGCCCTCGCCGAAACACGGTGATCAACAGCACCCCCAACAAGACCGCATTTCCGATGAGCGAGAAGAGGGTCAGGGGAGACATCCCCTTCTTCGCAGGGCCGTCGTGATCGTGGTCGTCCGGTTGGCCGGTGGACTTCTGTCCCCGGACCACTTCGCTTCCGTCCTCGTTGTGCTCGTGTCCGTGGGCCGCATCCAGCGCTTCCTTGAGCGACACGCTGCCCTTGCCGGCAAAGGCCAACGAATAGGCACCGGTCGTGACCACCCGATCCCCGGGCAACAGTCCCTGGGTGATGTCGGCAAACCGATCATTCATCGCGTTCACCACGACGGGCACCCGGACAAAGGCGTTGGGAACCGATTCATCGACGACGAAGACGAACCGGTTCGCGCCCTCGCCCTGGACCGCAGACCGGGGCACGGCCATGGCGGCGACGCGAGTCTTGGTCACGAGGTTGAACTCGGCCCGCATTCCCGGACGCAGCCAGGTGCCCTCGTTGTTGACGTGACAGGCGACTTCGAGCGTACCGGACACCGGGTCGGCGACGGCTCCCAGATGTTCGACCCGGGTCTCCCAGGTTTCTCCCGGCCAACCCGGGGAAGTGACGCGGACCGCCTGGCCGGGCCGGAGTCGGTCGGCGGGGTGCTCGGGCACGCGTGCCAACGCATAGACGGTGGAGAGATCGACGATCCCGAGCAGGGCCTTGTCTGGGCTGACCGGATCGCCGGGGGCCACGGCGAGGTCCACCACCAGGCCGTCCATGGGTGCCACCAGGGTAATCTGCGGCGGCGGTTCACCCGGTTGTCGGCTCTCGATCACGATCAGGGGTTCGCCCGCGCGCACCGCATGATCGGGACGGGCCAGAACCTTGAGGGCTCGACCGGCAATGCGGCTGCTCAGGGTCGCGCGTTTGCCGGGAAGCACCTCGATGCGTCCAAGGGCGAAGAGCGTTTCTTCAAAGGTCTGTTCCTCCGCTTCCACCGTTTGGAGTCGCAGGTTCCTGACCCCGGTCTCATCCAGAAAAACGGTGTTCGCCAGTCGCGCGGCCTTGGCGGGATCGGCGGCGCGGAGGCCTCCGGCACCGGCCAGCAGGAGAGCCGCGGCAAAGAACGGGAGGGAGGCTTTCAGGTTCATGGGGCTTTCGGAGCGGAGATCGTGGAGTGGATGGCCGTGAGTCGTTGCCTCGCGGCCAGGTGGTATTCAGACAACGCCTCGATACGGGCGGATTCGAGTTCCAACCGCCGTTCGCGGGCGCGCAGCAGATCGGTCAACGGACCCTGTCCCCGGGCGTGGACGGTTTCGAGCAGGGCTTCCATCTGACGTGCCTTCGGCAGCAACGTGTCGGAAATCCCACGTAACCGCGCCCAGGCCCCGCGCATGGCGGCATCCGCAATGGCCACCTCGGACTGCACGCGCTGGTCCAGTGCCACGGCTTCCCGGGCGGCACGGGTCGCGGTCGCGTCGGCTTCCGCAATCCGCCCCCGATTCCGATTCCAGAAGGGCAGCGGAATGCTGAATCGGATCCCGACGCGCTGGTCCGTCTGGAGCCCACTGGGGACGTCCTCGTTGCGATCGATCTCCCCGAAGAGACCCAGGCCGACGTCCTCCCATTTACCCGCGCGCGCCAGTCGCGTTGCATCCCGTGCGGCGGCGGTCCGGGCCGCGGCAGCCACCTGGTCGGGGCGGGTGGCCATCCGTGGATCCAGCGCGGTCGGTGGGTTCTGCGGGTCTTCGAGGGCGCCGGAGATCTCGACGTTTTCCCCCTCGGTGAGGCCCAGGACGAGGCGCAGTCGGGATTGGAGGACGTGGGCCTCGGTGTCCAGTCGGGTCAGGCGGATCTCCAATTGACCGGCCTCGAGATCGAATTGCAGGGCGTCCACTTCAGATCCTTCCCCTGCCGCCGCCGTCTGGCGAGCGCTGGCCGCCAGGTGGACGCTGTTGGAGTGCTGTTGCCGGCGGAGCTGCTGGAGTGCGGTCAAGGCCAGCGTCTGCGTGACCAGAGCGCCGACTCCTCCTGACAGGAGACGTTCGGCGTCGGCCACCTCGGCCTCGGCGGACGCCAACTCCTGCCGCGAGATCTGGCGTGCGAGGCGCAGTCGGGCCGTCAGGGGGAAGCGCTGGGTGAGACCGAATTCACCGGCGCGTTCGTCCCAGTTCACGTGGTGACGGAGGGACGTCTCCAATTCCGGGTTCGGGAGTCGTCCGGCCTGGGTCAGTCGGCCACGGGCCTCGGCAACGGCGAGTCGCGCGGCAGCGAGGTCGGCGTTGTGCGCGAGGGCGTGGGCGACCGCTCCGTCCGGCGTGAACGACGCGGCCGGGGCGGCGGGCAATCCGGCGGACAGCAACCACCAACCGAAAGAGATTCGAACAAGACAGACCTTCATCAGCAAACTTCTGGAGGGGGAGTTGGGGCTCGGAAGATCCCGGATGAATCAGGGATCCTCAATCCCTGCCGGGCACCGGGCATGAACGGCACGGGTCAATCCTCCCTGGGATTGACCGCGCCCGGTCACGGGTCGCTTACGAAGGAAGGGAAGGGGGACGCGGAAGCGGGGCTGCCCGCTCCAGAAACTGCCACGAGGGCGGCACCTTGGGAGGAATTGCCGCTGCGGGAAACCCTGCGATGAATCGCGCCGGAGGCGGCGGGGGCGCGTTGGGGGTCAGCCACCAGACGACGCTCCACACCGGCTTCACGCCGTGGGGCAGGGAGGGAATGAAGAACGCACCGGACTCCACCAGGGAACAGGTCGGGCACGGCGTGCAGGGATCGGCGTCGTCTGGATGCGGATCCTCTCCGGAGGAATGAGGGTGGGCGCAGCAATCCACCAAGGCCATGCCGGCGGCCTCCAGCGAGCAGTGCATGGAGCTGGGCAGCCAGATGGCCAACACCAGCACCCAGAAGCATCGCACCAGAAACGCCATCAAGCCCAACGGTGCGGAGGAGAGATTTCAGATTCAAGGTTCAAGTCGTCGCGGGATCTTCTCCGGGGCGCATCTCGACCCTCCCCCGTCCGTAGCTGCCGACGTAAGGAGGCGGATGGTAGCTGCCGACGTAAGGAGGCGGATGCCAGTGCGCCTCGCCTCGTCTGGGATCCGCCTCGTTCCCTCGGCAGCTACCCTTCGTCCCAGGTCCCAATGGATCCCTCCGGAGGGGGGGTGGATCAGCATCCCTCCGAAATGAAGAGAAGCCCGGCCGTCCCCGGCGGCCCCTCCCGGACCAATACGCCCAAAGACGTATTGCCTTGAGGCGTTGTGCCGGTTTTCGGGATTGGAAACTTCTGAAACGATCGATACTCCTAGGGTCAATTTATTCTCTCGGGAATTCCAGACCCGGCTGAATCATCCCTTGGCACCCTTGAAGTTCAATTTCGCCACGTGCATTGCGCTCCTGCTCTCGGCAGTGGGACTGGTGCGGCTGTCCGCTCAGCAGCCGCCCCCGATGCAGATCCTGCAGCCCGCCGGGACCGGGGTGGAGGTGCGGTGGTCCGCGGCCGTGACCGGGTATGTGCTGGAGGAAACCTCCAGTCTGGATGGCACTCCGGTCTGGCGGACCAGTTCGCTGGTGCCCGAGGTTCAGGGCGCATCCAAGGTGCTCTCGGTGAGTCCGTCTGCCACCAGTCGCTACTTCCGGTTGCGGGCTACCGGGGCTCTTCCGCTGACGTTGGTTTCGTCCACTTCTCCCGCGAACGGCGCCAACGGGGTTTCTGTCACCCGCGAAACGGTCTTCCAGCTTTCCGGGCCTCTGGCATCCGACGCCCTCCTCGATTTTACGCGGTTGAGTGCGGATTACGGCGGACGACGGCTGCTGACCCGGACCGAAGTTTCGACCGACCGCGACAAGATCAGCCTCTTCTATCTGGAAGACATGCCGCCGGGATCGCGCGTCCGTGTGACGTTGGATGGCAGTGGCCTGAAGGACGCCAGCGGGCTCGACGTGGATGCCGATGGCGACGGTCAACCGGGCGGTGTCCGGACCCTCTTCTTCGACACCTTCAGCGCGGCACCGATCATCGGGACGGCGGTCATCGGCAAGGTCTTCGCCTCCGAGCCTGTGGCGGGAGGAACTCCGGGACAGGTCGTCAATCGACCGCTCAGGGGCGTGATCATCACGGTGGACGGGGCCGAGGAAACCCTTCGCGCGGTCACGGATGCGACCGGCTCCTTCATTTTGGATCCGGCCCCGGTGGGACGCTTCTTCGTTCATGTGGATGGCCGTCCTGCCGTGGGCAGCAGTTGGCCGGACGGAGCGTATTACCCATTCATCGGCAAGGCCTGGCAGGCGGCAGCCGGTCGGAAGGACAATCTGGCGGCCGGCTCCGGCGAGATCTTCCTGCCCCTGATCCAGCAGGGAACCCTCCAGACGGTTTCCGCTGTCGAGGTGACCAGCATCAAGTTTCCGGCGGCGGTGATCGCCCAAAATCCGGCGTTGCGGGACGTCGAGCTCCGGGTGCCGGCCAATTCGCTTTTTGACGATAAGGGAACCCGTGGCGGGAAGTTGGGCATGGCACCGGTCGCCCCCGACCGTCTGCCAGAACCGCTCCCGGCGGGGCTGAGTCTCCCTCTGGTCATCACGGTGCAGTCCGATGGTCCGCAGAATTTTGATCGGCCGGTTCCGGCGCGCTTCCCCAACCTTCCCGATCCGCGCACCGGCAAGCGGCTTCCTCCGGGGGCGAAGAGTGCGCTGTGGAGCTTCAATCACGACACCGGCCGCTGGGAACTGGCCGGGCCCATGACCGTCACCGAAGACGGTCTGTATGTCGAAAGCGACCCCGGCTACGGCATCCGCCAACCGGGTTGGCACGGCACCCAGCCCGGGACGGACGGCAATTGCGATGAGTTGCTCGGCGGCGACGAGGATGGGGATGACGACGGCGATGGCGATCCTCCCCCGGATGATGACGGGGACGGCATCCCCAATGGCGAGGACGACGATGTCGATGGCGATGGCGATCCGAACGAGACTGATCCGGACGACGACAACGACGGCATCCCGGACGACATGGATCCGGACGACGACAACGACGGCACTCCCGACGACGAGGAGACCGACACCGACGGCGACGGGCAACCGGACGACTCCGATACGGATGACGATAACGACGGCATCCCGGACGACATGGATCCGGATGATGACGGCGATGGGACTCCGGATGAGGAGGAAGTGGATACGGACGGCGACGGCGAGCCGGACATGACCGACACGGACGACGACAACGACGGCACGCCGGATGACACGGATACGGACGATGACGGCGATGGGATTCCCGATGAAGAAGAGGAGCCCTGCAAAGACGCGGTGGGTCCGGATTGCCCGCCAAACGTTCTGGCTCCGGTCGACCAGACCGACTGGCCGATCACCAACGATGATTCCCATGCCAGCGGCAATTTCACGGGACATCGCGGGTTCGACATCGAGGGCAGTGTCTGTCTGGACCGGTCGGCGAATGTCTGGCGGTTCCGGGTCGCACGTCTGGTCTGGCGTGGGAAGATCAACACGTCCACCAACAGCGGTTTCATCAGCACCGAGCCAGTGGTGGGTGCGGCCGGAAACGTAACGGCAGGCAACTACTGCACGATCATCGCGGAGTTGGGTGGCTACCTGGGGCGGGGTCGCGGAAGCTGGCATCTGCGGTCCGCCAGCTTGACCCACGAGGTCCATCACCGGGACGTGGATTGGCCCGGCATCACCAACCCGCTCTGGCAAAACATCGAGGCCGCGGTCGAGGCAGAGGAAGTGCCTTGCGACCGAAGTCTCGCCGAGGCTGAAACCATCCTGCGCGCCAAGGTTGCCCAGGCCCTCGCCAATCTCGAAGCCCAGTTCGGCACTGGTCTCACCGCTTTCAATACTGGCCACGACAGCGCCAAGAACGACGGTGCCTATCAGGCGGGTCAGAACGTGCTCAATGCCCGAATCGTCGTGATCCAGACTCACGCCACCGCCGAGGCTTGGGCCGTTTGTCCGCCGCCTTCCCCTTCCCCCGCTTCGGGATCGCGGCGTGCGAGACCCGCGTTGGAGGGAGATCCCCGCCTCGTCAACCTGCTGGCTGAGGTCGTGATCGGGGTCATTTACCCGGGGCAGACGGTTCAGGTCCGGGTCACTGGCATTTTCGATGACGGGAGCCAGGCGGACCTGACTGATTCCCTCCGCACCACCTACCAGCCTTCCAGTGCGGGCGTGGTCACCGTCGGCAACCTCGGGTTGGTCTCTGCCCTTGCCCCAGGCTCGACCAGCGTCCTCGTCCAGCATTCCCCGGGTGTCGATGAACTCCCCTTGCAAGCCTCGGTCCGCATCGTGGTCCCGAGGACTACCGATCGCGACAACGACGGCATGCCGGACGCATGGGAGACCGCCAATGGACTGAACCCGGATGATGGATCCGATGGGCTCCGTGATCTCGATGGCGATGGGATGGTCAATCTCCGCGAGTACGAGGGCGGCACCAATCCCCGTCAGCGGGATACCGATGGCGACGGAGTGTCCGACTTTGACGAGACTCTGGACGGCAACAGCCCGCGCAATCCGCGGCGGCGCACGTTCCGGCCCTCGCTCGGGCTCCATCATTTCGTGCTGATGAACCTCGAGACCGGGCGCATCGAACAGCGCGGGGTCACGGGCCGGAATGGCGAAGGTCACGAAAGCCTGATCATGGCGCCCAACAGCCGCTATCGGCAGTGGGTATTCCACTCGGCCACCCGCCGGGTCGGGACCGCGGACTGGATCACCCCCGACAGCGGTCGGACGTTCCGGTTGCCCGCTGTGCGCTTGCGTCGGGACTCCTCGCCCGACACCGATGGAGACGGGTTGCGCAATGTGGCGGAACTCGTGCTTGGAACGAACAAGGAGAACCCCGATACCGACGGCGACGGCGTTCGTGATGGTGCAGAAGTCGAGGCGGGAACCAACCCCACCGACGGTCTGCCGGTCTCCACGGGCGTCATTGGTTCTTCCGACACGCCCGGCAATGCGGTCGATGTGGCCGCCCTGGACAACTTCGTGGTGGTGGCGGATAGCGACGCCGGAGTCACCCTGTTCAATGTCGAACGTGGATTCACCCCGACCCGGATTGCCCAGATCGACACGCCAGGAACGGCGCGCGGGGTCGCCCTGGTCAGCCGCCCGAATGCCGACGACATCCTTCGCGTGGCGGTGGCCGATGGCGCGCTGGGACTGTCGATCGTCGATCTCGCCCTTCCGGCAAATGCCCGGTTGAGCCGGAACATCCCGCTCGGAGGCAATGCCAATGCCGTCGCCGTCCGCGGCGGGGTGGCCTATGTCGGGCTCAGCAGCGGGGACATCGCCCTGGTGGACATGAACTCGGGCATGATCATCGATCGCTTCAGGATCGCGGGTTCACCGAACATCCAGGATCTGGTGATCTCGGGTCCTACCTTGTTTGTGCTTTCGACCGACCGGTTGTTCGCGGTGCCGGTGGACGAGGCGGAACTCCGGGTCAGCTCGAATCTCGCCTCTCCCGGCGGGGTCGGCGCGGGTCAACGGCGATTGCGGCTCTTTGTGGCGGACGGCCGGGCCTATGCCTCCCACACCTCGGGATTCAACGTGTTCGATGTGACCGATCGCACGAACCTGCGCAGCCTGAAGAATCACAACACCTCGTCACGCGGTTGGAAGCAGATCGTTCCCAACGGATCCGGTCTCGGCCTGGCCACGGTCGACGCCAACAGCACGGACGACGGGCCGCACGAGGTGTCCCTCTACGCCCTCGGCGCGGACGGTCTCGGATTGAACTTCGTCGCCACGCTGCGGACTCCTGGCATCGCGACCGCCCTGACCATTTACAACGGCCTGGCCTATGTGGCAGATGGGCGCTCCGGTTTGCAGGTGGTGAATTACCTCGCCTACGACGCCGGCAACCTCCCGCCCACCGTCTCGCTCTCGGCGGATTTCCCGCTCTCTCCGCCCCGGGCCGAGGAAGGCAAACTGGTCAACGTGCATGCTCGGGTGACGGATGATGTCCAGGTCGCACGGGTGGAATTCTACGTGGACGGCCAGCGGATTTCGGTCGATGGCAACTACCCGTTCGAGGCCCGGTTTGTCACGCGGTCGATCAATCCGGCCCAACCCCAGACCCCCTTCCGACTCCGCGCACGGGCCTTTGATACCGGCGGCAATTCGGCCTGGTCCACCGAGTACACCGTCGTGTTGGTCCCCGATGCCACCCCGCCGCGCATTCTCCGCCGATTCCCGGGCGCAGGCGCGATTGCCGGTTCGGTGAGTTCGATCGTGGCCTACTTTGACGAACCCATCGCCGTCGGCACCCTCAATGACGCCACGGTCCAGGTGACGTTTGCCGGTCCGGACGGCGTCATCGGCACCGCGGATGACTTGCGCCTCACCGGCTACGTCCGGGATTACCGGTCGGACTTGCAGGCGCTCTTCCTCGAGTTCGACGAGACCCTGCCGCCGGGGCTCTATGAGGTCGCCCTCCGTACCCCTCTGGCCGATCTCGCCGGAAACGCCCTCGCCACGCCGGCCATCTGGCGCTTCTGGGTTCTGGGACAGACCGATTCCGATGGCGATGGTGTGCCCGACAATATCGAGGCTGCCCTCGGCCTGGATCCTGCCAATCCCGATACCAACGGCAACGGCATCCCCGACGGTCTTGAAGACATTGACCGCGACCGGTTGCCCACCGCCTGGGAACTGGTGTTCGGACTCGACCCGCGTCTGGTCGATTCCGACGGCGACGGCCTGAATGATGATCTCGAGGACAACGACGCCGATGGGCTCGTGAATTTCCTGGAATTGCAAACCGGCGGAAGCCCGCTCAGCGCCGATTCCGACGGAGACGGCTGGGATGACAACGGGGAGTACGCCGAAGGAACGCGGCTCACGGACCCGACCTCGACGCCGGTGGTCCGGGTCACATCGTTCGCGGTGTCGGTGTTGAACGCCGTTCCCCAGGTGCCTCCGGCGAGCACGGTCCGGCAGGTCGCCTCGGTGCCCGCAAGTTACCTCAACGCGACCGCGGCGACCCTTCCGGCCGGAACCGTCCTTCAGGTCACGTCGAGTGCAGCGAGTTATCTCAATGCCATCGCGGCGACGACGCCTGCGGGTACTTCCCTCCACGTCGCCTCCGCCGCGGTCAGCTACCTCAATGCCCAGACGCCCGGCCTTCCCGCCGGTACAAGCGTCGGAATCTTTTCCCCCGCCGCCAGTTTCCTCAATACCGTCACGGTTCCCTACTCGGGTCCGGTCCTGGTCCCTTCGCCGGTGATCAGTTACCACCATCAATGATCCCGGCCCTCTTGAATCTCCATCGCAACACGATACGCCCATGAAGACGCTACTCCGCAAACTCACACGCCCCGGGTTGATGATGACCCTGTGCGCCGCAATCCTGTCGGGGCCTGCCTTGGCCGTTGATCCCGACCTTCCCTATTCCAGCGGATCCACCGGGGCAGAGGGTCCGCTGACTTTCCGACAGATCGTCGTGGGAGGGCGCGCCTGGGGCAGCATGGCCTACGATCCCGTCCGCCAGCGCGTCGTCTTGTTCGGTGGCACTGTCAACGGGGTTCATCAGTCCGACACCTGGACCTTTGATGGGATCAACTGGACGCGCGTTCTCCCGGCCACCGTTCCCACGCAGCGATACGGTCATCGGATGGCCTTCGACGCCGCTCGCGGCGAAGTCGTGATGTTCGGGGGTCACCGGGGCGACATCCGCATGAACGACACCTGGGTGTGGAATGGCACGGCCTGGACGCTCAAGACTCCGGCGTCGTCGCCGTCGCCCCGCGAGTATTACACCCTTTGCTACGACGCGGCCCGGCAGGAGACCGTGCTGTTCGGTGGGAATTCCGCCGCGAGCGGGAACACCGAGACCTGGACCTGGAACGGCGCCAACTGGACGTTGAAGAGTCCGGCACTTTCGCCTCCGCCCCACAGCAACTCCGCCATGGCCTACGACGCTGCCCGGCAGGAGGTCCTCCTTTTCGGAAACTACGGACAGACCTGGGTCTGGAATGGGACCACCTGGGCCATGCGTTCGCCTGCGGCCGAGCCGAGCGCCCGCAATTACCCCGCCATGGATTATGATGCGGTGCGGCAGGAGGTCGTCCTGGTGTCCGGCAGCAATGTGGCCGACACCTGGGCCTGGAATGGGGCGAATTGGACGAAGAAATCGCCGGCCCGTCAGGTGAGTGCTCGTCAGGGGCACAACCTGGTCTGGCATGCCGGTCTGCAACGCCTCTGCCTGTTCGGGGGTGACACCGCCAACGTGGACAATTGGTCGGCCGACACGGACTTCTGGGACGGAACCAACTGGACGTTCCACAGCGGCAAGACCCAGGTGTTCGACCTGTCCGCCAATGCGGCTGGGATCTATAACTTCACCACCATTACCGTCCCTGCCGGCGTCACCGTCCGATTCGCCCGGAACGCCGGGAACACTCCCGTCCGCTGGCTCGCCTCCGGAGACGTGGTGATCAATGGCTCGGTCGATGTGAGCGGCGAGTTTGGCAACAGCGCTCTCCCTCCCGGGATTCCCGCCCGCGGCGGTCCCGGCGGTTTCGACGGAGGTCTCGGAGGCATCGAGTTTTCCGCTTCCGCCAGCTTTGTCGGTTCTCCAGGTCAGGGCCCGGGCGGCGGTAACCCTGGAACGGCCCAGCAGACCAATCCCAACCTGCGCGATGGCAAGCAGGGCGAGTTCAAGGATGTTTACGGCAACGCATTCCTCCAGCCATTGACCGGCGGTTCCGGCGGTGGTGGCGGTGCCTCCAGTGCCGATTGGAACGGCGGCAATGGTGGTGGCGGCGGTGGCGCGATCCTCATTGCCTCCTCCCGCGACATCACGCTGGTCGGCCGGATCTCTGCCAATGGCGGCGAATACCAGTGGAGCAATGCCAGCTACGGCGGGCGCGGTTCCGGTGGCGCGATCCTGCTCCGTGCCGATCGGGTCGGCGGTCCCGGAAGCTTGGAGGCCTACGGCGGCGCCACGGGAAATGCCAATGGGCGCATCCGCGTCGAAGGATACATCCGGTCGATGGTTGGCGGACAAAACCCGACCGGCGTGGTGGGGCTGCCGACGGCCAACGGTGAACTGAACCAGGTCGGTACCCTCCGGGTTGCCAGCGTCAACGGGGCCAATGTCGCCCAGCCGGCCACCGGCAATCTGCTCACGCCGGATGTCGTCTTCACCGCTCCTGGATCCGTCAATGTGATCGTCCAGGGGACGGGTATCCCGAACGGCACGCCGATCAACCTGCGCGTCACCACGGCCAACAGCGTCATCAGCGCTGGACCCGTCAACATGGTGGGTGGCACCGCGACGATCCCGGTCACCGTTCCCGCCGGTCTGGGAACCGTTCAGGCCACGGCTCAGTTCCAGTCAAACTAAGGCGCTTCAACCCCGGCCGCGTCGGAGGGACGAGTTCTACGAGTCCCCCATGACCGGCTTCTCCAAAGTCGGACGAGGACGCCCGCGGTCCCGGGAGGAGTCGTGTCAGAAGGCGCCCACCCGCGCTCCCATTCGGCGGAGCAGATTCCGGGTGATCGCCTGCACCCGCGGATCGGGCCCGCGCGGCGTGGTGTAGACCGAGGGACGCAGGTATCCAGGCGGTTCACTGAGACCGTCGCCCCACCAGATGGTCGCGGCGTTGAACACCACATTGCCCTTGGCTCCGGGGTAAACCGTGGCGGTATAGGTCCCGCCGTTCGGTTTCCCGGGGGCATCCTGGGTTGGTCCGGTTGCAACCACTTCGAGTCCGGGGATGGGCGCGGGATCCCCGTGCCATTCCCACCCGACGATTCCCGGAATGGAATCCCCCTGCTTCATGCCGGTGCCTGCGAACAGCCAGTGATCGGGACGGACACAGGTCCAGTCGGCACCCCCGGTGACGGGACCCGTGCTGTGAGCCCCGATCAGTTCGTTGGCATAGGGCCGTTCATGAGGCAGCGAGTTCATCGCCACGAAATCCCGGGTGCCGCCCGGAGGACCAAACACTCCCGTCCGTTCAAATACCCGGTGGGGGCGCCCGTTGGAATCCGGGGAGAAGGCGATCCGTCCACAGACGGCGTTGCCGGAGAGAAACCCCACGTTGAGTCCGTTGCGGATGGCGGACTGCATATTGCCGAACATCTCGGGGGTCCAGTATTCGTCGTGACCGACACTGAGGAAGCCGGAGGCCCGCCGGAGTCCGGCGGGGTCGGAGTGGGTGTCCTGATTGGAGATATAGGTCAGGTCGTAGCCCTCCCGTTCCAGCCAGTAGGCGATGGGGAATTCCCACAGGAGGAATTCGCCTGATCCCTGGGAGAGAGGCGCATCAAAGATCTGGCAGTAGCGGCCGTAGGGACGATTGAAGCTCACCTGGACATTCCCGCCCCACCACCAGTTGTGCTCGCCGTTGTCGTAGAGCGCAAAATGGTCCGGCCACCGATTGTACGCCTGCCAGGTGTGATCGCTGCACTGGAAAAGCAGATCGGCCCGACGATCATCCCGAACGATGAACACCACGTAGCTTTCCAGCCCCGATTGCCGCGTCCGCATCCGGCCCAGATAGACCCCGCTGATCCAGTCGCGTGGGATGCGAAGCCGGGCCGCGACGGGCCACTGACAGTCGCGCCGTCGTTTGACGCCGACCGCGGGCATGGGCTGCGGTGTCCCTTCGAGATTCGAGAATCCGCCGACCCGCCGTCCCCCGGCCCCGCCGTAGTAGCCAAGCCGATAGAATTCGACATCGAAACGTTCGGCCGGATCGGTGCTGACGTGAAAGGTGATCTCGTCTCCGGCCCGGACGCGCATTTGAGAGCAGTAGCCCTCGATCGACTCGGAACGCCAACCGGTGGCCTTGTCCACCCGCGTCGAGGTCAACCTCCAGTCCTGCGTGCCGGGCAGTTCGTTCTCACGACGGATGAGATCGGTGCCGGGCCTCGGCAGAAGCAGGTTGGGTCCGGCGCACCCGGCTGCGACGGCAGCGGGCGTCAATGCGGCGATCTGTTTCAGGGCATTTCGACGGGTGATGCGGGCCATGCTGCGAGAGTGTCACTCCCGAGGGTCGCGACGCCAGTATCGGTGGTCGTATTCTGACACGACTCCTCCCGGGACCGCGGGCGTCCTCGCCCGCCTCGTTGTCCCCGAGCCCCAAGCAAGGGATTAAGGACTCGCAGAGCTGGTCCAGAGCTCGTCCCGTCGTGCGCCGCCCAAGATCGCGGATGACCATCCGCCGGTGACGGACTAGGCTGCCGACCTCCTCTATGGCTACCATTGCGGTGCTGGGCACATTCGACACGAAGGGCGACGAACATGGGTACGTCGCGGCGTTGATCCGCGAGCGCGGACATCAGGTCCTGTTGATCGACGTGGGGACTCTCGAAGCACCGAAGCTGGCGGCGGACATCGGACCGGACGTGGTGGCCCGGGCGGCGGGTGCTGACCTGGCGGCGGTGGTTTCCCGACGCGATCGCGGGGAAGCCGTCACGGTCATGTCCAAGGGGGCTCCGATTGTTCTCTCCGGATTGCAGCGGGAGGGACGCATTGATGGGGTCATCTCGCTGGGGGGCGGTGGCGGAACGGCCATCTGCACGGCCGCCATGCGGGCGTTGCCGGTGGGCTTTCCCAAGCTGATGGTCTCAACCCTTGCCAGTGGCAACACCGCTCCCTACGTAGGGGTGAAGGACATCGTCATGATGCCGAGCGTGGTGGACGTGGCCGGACTGAACCGTCTCTCCCGCCTTCTGCTGGCGCAGGCGGCCGGCGCGATCTGCGGAATGGTCGAGGCGAAGGTGCCCGCCGGATCTGCCGACAAACCGGTGATCGTGGCCTCGCAGTTCGGCAATACCACCCCCTGCGTGACTCGTGCCCGCCAACTGCTGGAGGAAGCCGGATTCGAAGTCATGATCTTCGCCGCCACCGGCACCGGCGGGCGCACTCTGGAATCGTTGGTCGACTCCGGGATCGTCACCGGTGTCCTCGATATCACCACCACCGAGTGGGCCGATGAACTGGTCGGTGGCGTGCTGACGGCGGGCCCCACGCGGCTCGATGCCGCTTCCAAGGGAGGAGTGCCGGCCATCGTGACTCCCGGTTGCCTCGATATGGTCAACTTCGGCGAGCCCGCCTCCGTTCCCGAGAAGTACCGCGGCCGGAGGTTCTATCATCACAACCCCCAGGTGACCCTGATGCGCACCGATCCGCAGGAATGTGCCCAGTTGGGACGCATCCTGGCGGAAAAGTGCAATCAGTCCACCGGACGGGTGACGGTCCTGATTCCGCTGGGCGGGGTCAGCGCGATCAGCGCCCCCGGACAACCCTTTCATTGGCCGGAGGCGGACGCGGCGTTGTTTGGAGAATGGAAGAAGCACCTGCGCCCCGACATCCGGGTGGTCGAGTATCCGGGCAACATCAACGATCCGGAATTTGCGGCAGGATGCGTCCGGGAGTTGCTGGCAAATTTGAAACCTTGATTGCTTCGTCAGGCATTCCGGCGGTACCAAGTCATGCATGCCGAGTGTCGGGGAGCAATTGCGCCTGGGTCGTGAACAGCGCCAACTGAGTGTCACGGAGATCGCGAATTCGACCAACATCAAGTCGGACTACATCCGGGCGATGGAGGAGGGGAACTGGAGTACCTTCAGCGCCCCGGTTTATATCAAGGGATTCGTCCGTACCTACGCCACCCATCTGAAGCTCGATGTCGGCTCGGTGGTGATGCAGTTGGAAGAAGAGTTGCGGGCCAATCCCGACCTGGCCGAGCCCCCGCCGCTTTCGGGACGCCGCATGGGCCTGGTGGATTGGGTCATGCTGCAGTTTTCCCGGGTTCGCTGGGTGATCGTGTTTCCCTTGCTGGTCGGCGTCGGAGTGCTGGTGGCTTCTTACTACGGATTGAAGGCCTGGCGGGCGCAGGCTCCCACCCCGCCGTCCGGCACCACGATGAGCCCGGGACTTCACCAGCGGCAACGTCCCGCCATCCCAGCAACTCTTCCCTTGCCGACCAACCCCCCCGTCACCCCCCGCCGCCCAGCGCGGTAATTCGCCCTTCCGCATCCGAGGCAATGCGGTCTCGCCAGGAAACGGCCATCTCGCTCAAATGGCCCTCGGCGCGGTGGACGGCGGGCAGCGGCGGCGCATCGACCGCGTCGGTTTCAAGGGTCCATTCTCCATGCCCATTCCGAATGTTCCGCCTGCCCCCCGTCTGCATGCCTGCCATGAATGCGGCGGGTTGTATCCCGAGGAGGATCTCCTTCGCCTGGGGGCGGCCCGGGTCTGCGCGCCGTGAGCCGACCCACCCGCAGCGGCTCCGCGAAGGCGCAGCGCCGGCTCCGAGCGATCCCGCGGCATCCACCTTTGCTTCCGGCCGATACATCGTGGTCCTTCCCGGTGCCCTGACCGGAAAGACCTCCGCTACCGGGGGGTGGCGCGGTAGAGTTGCTCGAAGTCTGCTGCCGCGATCGGTCTAGGATTGAATCCGGCGGTCCATTGCTGCGCGGCCTCGCCGGCAAGGGTCGGAATGAGCGCCGGATCCACGCCAGCTTCCTCGAGTCCAGCGGAGATTCCGGCCTGCTTCAATACCCGGATCACGGTCTCCACCAAGGCATCGACTGCCGCGGCGGTATGGAGGTGGGTTCCGGCAATCCCTGCGTCCACCGCGAGACGTGCGTAGATCTCAGCGATCTCCGGAAGCCCGGCATTGAACCGGATCACGGCGGGAAGCATGAGGCCCACCGCCGCGCCATGAACGACGTTGAACCGGGCCGTCAACGGATTGGCCGCCGCGTGCGCCGCTCCCAGCATCGAGAGTTCGATGGCGGTGCCGGCGAGGGCGGCTCCGAGCAGCATGCGGGAGCGTCCGGTGAGATTTCCAGGTTCGGCCAACACCACCGGCAGCGAGCCGATGAGCAGGCGGAACGCCTCATGGGAATGAAGGGACGAAAGGGGGTTCCGCTTCCGGGTCACGGCCGTTTCCAGGGCGTGTGCAAGGGCATCCACTCCGGTGACAGCAGTCACGCGAGGCGGTTGGGAAAGGGTCAGCTCGGGATCCAACAGGGCGATCCGCGCAGCCGCCTTCGGATCCAGGCAGGCCATCTTCTGGTGGGTGACCTCGTCTGCGATCAAGGCGGCCGACTGACACTCCGATCCGGTGCCGGAGGTGGTCGGGATGGCGATCATCGGCAACATGGGGCGGGTGGCCTTGCCCACGCCCCAGTAGTCCCGCATGGCACCCCCGTTGGTCACGAGAAAGTTCGTGCCCTTGGCGGTATCCATCGAGCTGCCGCCGCCGAGCCCAACGATCAGGTCGATGCCACTCCCGCGTGCGAGGGTGAGACAATGATCCACGTCCACCGTGGTTGGATTCTCGCGGACGCCGTCGAAGACCGTGACCTCGATACCGGCCTGTCGGAGTGCGTCCTCGGTGCGTCCGGCGTGACCTGCCGCGACAATGCCCCGGTCGGTGACCAGGAGCGCCCGCGTGGCACCCAATTCGCCGGCGAGAAGGCCGACTCGGGAGAGGGTTCCGGTCCCGAACACCAGCCGGGTACGCGGAGTGAAATCGAATGCGGGAAGGAGGAGATCCGACATGAGCTGAAAAATGACCCGCTTCTAGTCGCATTTGTTCAACCGGAGGGCAACCGGGGAACGTGTGGGTCCCGGGAGGAACCTGGGGGCGCGGCCCCGCATGGCGGGGCCGCTCGGTACAAGCCCAGGGAAAATGCGGTCCCGGGAGGGGCGCATCTTGACACTGCCCCCGCCCGACTGGGATCCGCCTCCTCACGTCGGCAGCTACGAACGG
>JBDNHZ010000303.1:0-2379 GCA_041688515.1 Verrucomicrobiota bacterium | reverse complement strand
GCGAAGTGCACAGGGTGCGCATGAGCTTCCTGAGATCGTAGCCGCCGGCGACGAACTCGCGTTCCAGTTGGGCCAAAAGCTCCGGGTTGCTGGGCGGGTTCCCGGCCCGGATATCATCGACCGGATCAATGATCCCGCGCCCGAAGAAGTAGCTCCAGAAGCGGTTGACGGTGGAGCGGGCGAAGTAGGGGTTGTCGGGCGAGGTCAGCCATTCGGCGAAGGCGCGGCGGGGGTCTTCGTCGGGGGCCGGGGTGCGCAGAGTGCCGTAGGGAACGTGCGCCTTCATGACGGCGTCATTCTTGGGATGTCGCACTTCACCGCCGTTGTAATTGCGGTAGACGATCTCCTCGGACACCTGCTCGGAGGCGTAGGTCTCGTTGCCCCGGATGAGGGTATCGCGGCCGAGGGTGCCGCGTTTGAAGGCGACCTGGGCGAAGAACGCGCCGAACTCGTAGTACTGGTTCTGGGTCCAACGTTCGAAGGGATGATCGTGGCACTTGTTGCAGTTGAAGCGCACCCCGAGAAACGTCTGCGAGACGTCCTCGGTCATTTTGCCCGGATCACGCAGGGCGCGGAGGTAATTGCCGGCCGGGTTCTCGAACGTGCTGCCCTGGGCGAGCACGAGATCGCGCACGAATTGGTCGTAGGGCCGGTTGCGGGCGAGTTGACCCTCGATCCAACTGCGGAAGACCCACACGCCCTTCTTGCCGAGGTTCTCCGAATTGCACTGGAGCAGGTCGGCGAATTTGTTGGCCCAGAATTCGCCGAAGGCCGGCGAACCCAGCAGTTCATCCACCATCTTCTCCCGCTTCTTCCGGGACTCGGTCGGGTCGGCCAGGAACTTCCGCACGCGCTCCACCGTTGGGGGTTGTCCGGTCAGATCCAATGAGACCCGGCGCAGGAACTCGGCGTCGGTGCAGGCTTCCGACGGCAGGATCTGCATGCGCTTCAGCTTGGCGTTCACGTGGCCGTCGATGCCGTTGTACTCCGGCATGGGCGTGAAGCTGAACCCGGTGCGATCGCCCATCACCGCCACCTCGCGCGCCGCATACACGCCTTCGTACCGGACCAGCACCGCCATCTCGCCCCGGCGGAGCGCGGTCAGGGTGTTGTCCTTCACCACGGCGATCTCCTCGTTGTTGCTGGAGAGCATGGCGTCGTCGGTCACGTCACGCGTCGAGCCGTCGGTGTAATGGGCCAGGATGACGAATTTCTGGTGACGCCCCGGCAGGTCGATCGCCACCGTCGCCGGCAGGACGGTCAGGTTGGTGGCCCGGGCGGACGGCTGCTCGTATCGCGCGCCCTCGGCGATCCACTGGCGCAGCCGCTGGTGACTTTCAGAACCCGGCCGGATCGCCTGGCGTCCCTCGTGGGGGACGTCGCCCAGCGGCTTCTGGAGCATCAACGATTCATCCACGCGCACCCGGTTCAGGCGACGCCCGCCCAGATCATTGATCAGCGTCTGGTAATCGTACTCGGGATCGTAGCCGCGCAGGGACAGCTTGAAGCCGTTCTTGCCCTTCGCCGAACCGTGGCATGGACCGGCGTTGCAACCGGCCTTGCTCATCATCGGTTCGATGTCGCGGACGAAGCCCACCGGCTTCTGGGCAATCCCCGCCACCGTGACCGCGAGCGTCGTCTTCTGGCCGCCCGCTTCCACCAGGACCGTCGCCGCACCCGTCTTGACGCCGGTCACCAGGCCGTTGGTCGCGACCTGGACCGTCTCCGAACCCGACGTCCAACGGGCATCGCCCGTCAGATCGATCGTTCCGCCGTCGGAGCGTTCCCCGATCACCAGGACGCGGCGGCGATCCCGGGCGTCCTCGAGCGTGAGCGTCGCCGGTTCCAGCCGGAGGGCGCGCACTTCGGGAAGCGGCGGAACCGGGGGCAGGACCTTGTCGGACGCGGCGTCGGCAGCGGTGGCGATGGCCGTCAGCCATCCCAGCCCTGCGGCGGCGGCGAGCGATGGAAGCAGGATGCGCATAAGGGGGACCTGCGGAAGGCTACGCCCCGCCTTGGCGCCCGCGCAAGGGTGGGCTTGGGCGCCGCGCAGAAAGGGGGCTCAACCCCACGTAGCTGCCGACGTGAGGAGGCGGATGTTTGCTTTGCCTCGTCTGGAGTCCGCTTCGTACCCTCGTCGCCTACTCGTAGGAGACGACGTCAGGAGACTCTGTTCTCCATTCGAACGTACCACGCCCGACTAGAATGAGCCTCGTCACCTCGTCGCCTACTCGTAGGAGACGACGTCAGGAGACTCTGTTCTCCATTCGAACGTACCACGGCCCCCAGACGTTCCCTGCCCGATTGAAGTGAGCCTCGTGACCTCGTCGCCTACTCGTAGGAGACGACGTCAGGAGACTCTGTTCTCCATTCGGACGT
>JBDNHZ010000302.1:0-3031 GCA_041688515.1 Verrucomicrobiota bacterium | reverse complement strand
GCGGAAAGCGGCTCCATGCGTAGTGGCGGATGGGATCCTCCGGCGAAAGCAACCGCGCCCGAACCGGATTCAGCAAGCCTCGCCCAAGGTTTCGAGGAAGCGCTGGCGATCCCGGCCATCCCGGACGATCGGCTACCGCCGATCGCGGCGACTCATCACGGGGGACACCGCACCATCGAACTCGATCCGCAGACTGCGAGGCCCATGCTCAACGGTCCGAAACTCCGGAACTGTGTGTCAATAATGAGGACTAACCCCTTTTCGGCCCCTTTTTGGCGGGGTAGACGAGCACGGCGAAGTCGGGTTTGCAGCTCAGCTTGTCGGCGTTTCGACGGCGTGTTCGATCTGGACCGAGTAGAATTGGGCGCGCACCTCGGAGGAGAAGCCAACCAAGGCAAGCAGGGCGATGGGGAGAAGTTTCATGGTGTGGATGGGGTTGCCGGTTGAGGAGGAATTCCTCGTTCTGCGCTACCATTAGCAACCGACCTGCCATCCCTCCGAAACCGGGTTTTTGCCCGTATTGACGGGCATTTCCTCCTTCAGCCCCACAACCGCGTTCCAACCTGGGAACAGGTGTTCCGAGATCGGATCGTTTGCGACAGATGACTTCCGCGCAAAGAAGGGTCTTCAGTGCTTTCCAGATTTGCCTTGAGGCACCCTGCTTAGCGGATAAGCATCGTAAGCATGTCTGACGATAGAGAGAAGAGCTTTTATGCAGCGTTCGACCCCGAGGTCCCGTCTCCTGCGCAGTTGAAGGACATCTACGTCAACCTCGACGACGCCCGCGGTGGCGAGATCACCGCCAGCATCGCTCGTGCGCTACTCAACGCCAGTCCGGCCCGCCCCGTCTGCAAGCTCCTTAGCGGCCATAAGGGCAGCGGCAAGACAGTCGAACTCATGCACCTCAAGCAGGAGCTGGAGAAGGACGGCAAGTTCACGGTCATTCACTGGCTGGCCGATGAGACCATCGACCTGATGGCGGTCGACTTCCCGGACCTTCTGATCGGCCTTGTCGCCAAGATCGCCAAGGACCTCCAGACCCGGTTCAGCATCAAACTCAAGCCCGGCTACTTCGCCACCCTGCCGGAGCGCCTCAAAGGGTTTCTCGGCTCTGAAGTCAGCATCACCGACGCCGAGTTCGAGACCGGCTTCGCCAGGATCACCGCCGCCCTCAAGCAGAGTCCCACCGTCCGCGCCAAGGTGCGGGCCGTCCTTGATCCCGAATCCCAAACCCTGCTCGACGCGGCCAATGAAATCCTCCGGCAGGCCAAGACCGAGCTGAGAGCCAAAGGCAGGTCCGACAATCTCGTCCTACTTGTCGATGACCTCGACAAGGGCGGCTGGGAAAGGCATCCCACCGCAGGCATGACGACCGGCCAGTTCCTCTTCGTCAATCGCTACGCCCAGCTCAGCGGCCTCGAGAGCCATGTCATCTACACGCTCCCGCTGGAGCTCGCTTACGGCAGCATCGCAGGCACCTTGCAGTCCCGCTACGGCCAGATTCCCGTCATCCCCATGGTGGAAGTGCGAAAGCGCCCGCCGGATCAGAGCGTCCATCAGCTCGGCGTCGACCGCATGCGGACCGTCGTGCAACGCCGCCTCGCCACCGTCGGTATTCTCGATCCTATCGAGGCCTTCGCCGATGGCACCATGGACATGCTCATCCACGCCTCCGGCGGCGAACCCCGCCAGCTCATGCACCTCGTCAGCGACGCGCTGCTGCACGGCTCCCTTCCGATTCAAAAGGCCGCTGCAGAACGCGCCATCACCCTCGCGACCCGCACCCTGCGCCGCACCATGACGCAGGAAGATTGGAAAATCGTCCGCGACGTGGCCAAGACCGGCATCCTTCCGGTGGACGGCGCCACCGAGACCCGTGTGCGAAGTCTTCTCTTCAATCGCCAGGTTCTCCAGTATTGCAATGGCGACGAATGGTTCGCGCCCAGCCCGCTGCTGGGCGATCCCCCGGCCACCGCCTGATCCGGGGGTCATGACAGACTTTCCCGCCAGCCTCGCGTCCGAGACCGCCGTCTTGCGCCGTCTCGTCGAACTTTCCGACGGCGCCCCCGCCTTCGCCTTCGCCCTCTGCAATGCCCCTGCCGTTCAGCGTGAGATAATCGCCGAGGTGCTCAGCCCCGCCATCGCCGTGGCCGAGCTGTCGGCGGATACCACCGATCCAGTCGCCACCGCCCGTTCTCTCATCCCAACGGAGCATCGCGGAGCCGTCTTCGTCACAGGTCTGGGGACACTCCTCTCCGAGGCTCACGGCGACTCCGCCGAGATGATCGGGAGGCTCAACCGCAGTCGCGAACGCTGGCGCAGCAGCTTCCCCGCGCAGCTCGTCGTCTTCTGGCTCTCAGAGCAGGCTCTCCTGCGCATCCTCCGCGAAGCCCCCGACTTTCGCGCCTGGGTCAGCCATGATCTGGACTTCACCGAGCCGCTGGCCCTGCCCATCGCCCCGGATCACTCCACCCCTGCGCCCACAGCGGCAGCAGTGCAGCGCGCCACCGCCCTCGCCGAGGCACTCGCCCAATCCGATGATCTACCCCCCTTGCGGCGCATAGGACTCATCCGCGAACTGCTCCGTCTTGCCCCCACCGGGAAGGAAGTGGCCGCCCTCGTCGAAAACGGCATCCGCTCCGCACTGCAGGCCATCCGCCAGCGCGCCGCCGTGACGAATGACCCGCGTGCGCAGCGGGATCTTGAAATCGCCCTCGACGGTGTCGCCGATGCCTATCTGGAACTCGGACACAGCCACGCCTCGCTGCGCCATTATCAAGAGTCCCACTCCATCGCCGAACGCCTCGCCGCCAGCGACCCGGCCAATGCCGAGTGGCAGCGCGACCTCTCCGTGTCGCTGGAGAAGCTGGGCAACCTCGCGGTGGCGCAGGGCGACCTCGCCGGGGCCTTGCTCTCCTTCACCGAGTCCAAGGTCATCCGCGAACGCCTCGCCGCCAGCGACCCCGCCAATGCCGCGTGGCAGCGCGACCTCTCCGTGTCGCTGGAGAAGCTGGGCGACCTCGCGGTGGCG
>JBDNHZ010000301.1:0-6198 GCA_041688515.1 Verrucomicrobiota bacterium | reverse complement strand
GTGTCCCTTCGGCAAGCGTGCGGGACGCGGTTGGGCCGGGCCGGCGGGCTGAGCGGCGATGGATTTGCCCACGGTGTTCTCGTCGACGGATCTCGACCTCCTGCATCAACAACTCGAGGCCTTGCGCCAAGCCCAGTCCGGGCGCCGACGCCTCCCGGCAGCCCTCTGGGTCGCCGCTGCGGACCTGGCCCGCATTCACAGTCCATCCCATGTCGCCCGCAATCTCCGCCTGAGCTATCCAAAGCTGCGCCAGCAAATGGACCAGTCGCGCCCGAAGTTCCCGGCAGCCCCGGATCCCGTGAGGTTCGTCGAGTGCCAGTGGCCCTCTTCGCCGAACTCCACTGCCTCTGCGGGGGGTTGGGCCGAATTGCGCGACGGATCCAACCGCGTGCTGCGCCTCCACACCGGCCGCGACCCAGAGTGCTGGTTGGCCTTGGCTGAAGCGTTCTGGAGGCAGTCCCGATGATCCAGATCACTCCCCAGATGCGAATCTGGGTCGCGGTGGACCCGGTGGACTTCCGCAAGGGCATCGATGGTCTGGCAGGCTTGTGCCGTCAGCAGCTTCAGGCCGATCCCATGGATGGTGCGCTCTTCGTCTTTTGCAGCCTCAATCGTCGGGCCCTCAAGTGCCTCGTCTACGATTCCCAGGGCTTCTGGCTCTGCCAGAAGCGGCTTTCAAGCGGGCGCTTCTCCGCCAAGCCCCGGACAGAGGGCTCCGCCCGAGTGGCGCTCAGTGCCCACCAGTTGCTCACTCTGTTGTGGAACGGCTCTGCGTTCCCTGCGGCCTCTGCGGTGAACTTTCCTTGGCGCGCATTCGGACACTGCCCCCTCCCGCCCGGAATGCGCCTCGGCATATCGGCGCCTACCCGTGACAGACGACGTCAGGAGGCTCTGACTTCCGGGGTGACGGACTCGCGGAGCTCGTCCCTCCATGGCGGGCCCACAGAGGTGCCTTATCTGGCGAGCGTCAGTCTCGTTCCCGCGCCTCCCTTCAGCGGGCAGATTCCGGCCATCCGGACCCACTCACCGAGCGGCTTCGAGTTCGGCGATCCGGGCCTTGAGTGGGGCGACGGCGGCTTCCACTTCTTCGGCGGTGAACCGCGGCGTGATGTACTGCGGACAGTTCCAGTCGAAGCCCACGGTCTCAATGAAGAAGAGGCGCTCGACCTTGTCGCTCAGTGCGGGACCGGGGGAGAGTTGCGCCACGAGCTCGGGGTGTGCGCGGGCGTCCAGGACACGCGCATGACCGAGGATCTTCAGGCGCTCGCGATGGACGTAGTCCATGAGGAAGAGCGCGACCCGATCATCGCCATCGAGATTGCCGGTGCTGAGCATTTGTCGGTTTCCTTTGAAATCGGCGAAGCCGAGCAGATGCGGTCCGAGTACTTTCAGGAAACCCAACGGGCCGCCCCGGTGCTGGAGGTAGGGCCATCCGTCGCTATTCGTCGTGGCCAGGTAGAAGCTGTCGCGTGCGGCGATGAAGGCGGCTTCCTCGGCGGTGAATTCGTCGCGCTCGGGCGCTCGGGCGACGCTGTGGTGCTTCGCGAAGTAACGCTCCTGTGCCGCCTGCACGGCGGGCGTGAGCACGAGTTGCATGAATTTCGCAGCCATAGGGGGTCAGGGGATGCGTTCCCAGCGAAGGCTCCGCTCGGCCTCGGCGATGGGCTGGTCGTTGATGCTGGCGAACCGCTTCTCCATGAAACCCTGGGCGTCAAATTCCCAGTTCTCATTTCCGTGGCTGCGCCACCACTGGCCCGCGTCGTCGTGCCACTCGTACTCGAAGCGCACGGCGATGCGATTGCCGGTGAAAGCCCACAGCGTCTTGCGCAAACGGTACTCGTGCTCCCGGGCCCACTTGCGGCGGAGGAATAGGACGACTTCCTCGCGTCCGCGTACGAACTCGGCGCGATTGCGCCATTCGGTGTCGGGCGTGTAGGCGAGCGAGACCCGATTCGGGTCGCGGGAGTTCCAGGCGTCCTCGGCCAGTTGCACCTTCTGGCGGGCGGTCTTTTCGGTGAAGGGCGGAAGCGGTGGGCGCGGATTCATGGGCGTGGGGATTCAGACGAGGCCGCCGAAGCTCACATGATCGTCGGCGTCGAGGTAATCCATGACGGTTTGCAGGTCCGTGCGCGCGGGATGGATGCGGCGGGCCTGTGCGGCGAACCACTCGAGGTCTTCCGCGTCGCCAATCGGCATTGTTTCAAGCCACGCCGGCCACGTGCGTACCTCATGCGGCGCGCGCGTTGGCGAAGCATTCTCATTCACCCCTTGGAGGAGCGCCCAGTCCCCCGCGCCGTTCTTCACCTGTTCCAGCAGGGCCTCCTGCGCGACGCCGGCAAACGCGAAGAGATGCTGGTCCATCGGGTTGTCGTATTTGTAGTCGCCCGACCGGCCGGCCAAGGTGGCGCGCGCCTTGTCGATGACACGGGCGAGCATGACGTAGCCGCCGAGGCGGACACGCGGGCTGCGAGGTGGGCGAAGGGTGAGATCAGGTGGATTCATCGCCTGGATCCTGCGCTCCGCAGGAGCGGCGGCCTAATGTTCATTCGGTGTTGCCGCTATGCCCGATGGGCATAGCCTCGCGCGATGATCGATCGTTTGCGCGCGCTGTTCACCGTCGTGGAAGAAGGCAGCGTGAACCGCGCCGCCGTGCGACTCCGCATCACGCAGCCCGCGCTGAGTCGGCAGATGAAATCACACGAAGACGAAGTTGGCGGAACAGTGCTCGAACGCGGGGCCGGCGGCGTTACACCCACCGGCCTGGGGCACGCGCTGTTGAAGGGCATGCGCCCGGTGCTCGCCGCGTATGACGCCGCGCTCGCCGAGGTGCGCCGTCAGGCCGGAGGCGCCCGATCCGAACTGCGCGTGGGCTATCTCATTTCGGCTGCGCAATCGGTCCTCACCCCGGCCTTGGCGCAACTCCGCAAGACCCATCCGGAACTGAAGCTGAAGCTTCACGACCTCTCGCCGAAGGAGCAGATCGACGCCTTGCGCGCAGGCGAACTCGACGTCGCGATCACGGGCCAGGAAGGGGCCGTGGGCGCGCGCGACTTTCACAGCCGGAAGCTTTGCGCGCTCGGTGTCTGCGCCGCGCTCTCCGCCTCCGATCTCCTCTCCCGCCGCAAACGCATCGCCGTGAAAGAAATCCAAAGGCGCAACTTCATCGGCATCGACGAAGACCAGATGCCCGGCCGGAATCGTTGGATGACGGGGCTTTGCCGCGCTGCCGGGTTCAAGCCCCGTTTTACGACGGTCACCGATGGCATCACGAACGTGCTCTCGCTGGTCGCCTCCGAGTCCGCCGTGACGTTGCTCCCGGGCTACTTCCGCACCTTTTCCCACCCCGGCGTGGTCTTCGTTCCGGTCTCGGATGCGACCGCGCGCTGGGATTTCATCGTGCTCTGGCAGCGCGGCACAGTCCCGGCCGCCACCCGTGCCCTCGTCGACGGCCTCACGGCGGCGCTGGAAGCCGTCGCTGGGGAAAAGTGATGTCCTCGATGGTCAGGTCAACGGCATCGGCAGAACGCCCCGCGAGTGTTTCGGCGGCTGCGGAGCCGTGTTCCAGTTGTGAGGCATACCAGAGGATCCCTTCCTCCAGGCCCGCAATAAAACCCTCGCGCCGAATCAGGGTCATCGGGATGACTTACGGCGAAGAACCTTTTTCGCGAGCTTCGCTGCATCCCCGGATTTCCAGGGGACGCTCGATGTCGCCTCGGAGGCTGCCAGACGCGCGTCAATGGCAGGAACGTCGAGGTCCTCAGGTCTGGCATGGGTCGGATGAGCCGGCACCAGAGCGACCATGTCCTTGCCGTTCAGCAGGTAGATGGTCTTGCCGTCGGCGGCCTGCCTGACCAGCAACCCGAGCTTTGGCTTGGCTTCGCTGATGATGTAGATCGGCATGACTTGATCGAGACTCGATCGGAAGTTGCGGTCACTCCTGAACCGTGTGGACTCCGCGAAGCTCGTGGATCCGGGGCGAGAATCGGGGCTCGCGCTGGCGACTCCGTCCTTGCGTTTGGTCCGACCAGACGTAAAGAGTAACTTCATGTTCGCGCGTCCTTTCTGGCTCGACCGGATTGTTGGCTGCTGGCGCAAAGCGCCGATCGTCTAGTTATCTGGTGTCCGCCGGGTGGGCAAAACCACCCTCGCGACCGAGCTCGCGGACGCCGAGTTCCTGAACTGTGACCTGCCCTCAGCCCAGCAGCTTCTGGCCGATCCCGAGGCGTTCTTCCGTTCGCTGTCCAAACCCCGGCTCATTCTGGATGAAGTTCATCAACTGCCCGATCCGAGCCGGCTCTTGAAAATTGGGGCAGACGCCTTTCCTCAGCTCAGGATCCTGGCTACCGGCTCCTCCACCCTGGCCGCGACGCAGAAGTTCCGCGACAGTCTGGCTGGGCGAAAGCGCAACCTCCACCTTGTCCCCGTGCGGCACGACGAGCTGCCTGCCTTCGGTATCCGCGACCTCCGCAGTCGGCTTCACCGCGGTGGCCTCCCCCCGGCCTTGCTCGCCGACGGGTACGATGCCGGCTTCTACTCGGAGTGGCTCGATTCCTACTATGCCCGGGATGTGCAGGAACTCTTCCGTGTCGAGAAGCGCGGCGGTTTTCTCAAGCTCGTCGAGAGCGTCCTGCGCCTCAGCGGCGGGCAGATGGAGGCCACGGCGCTGGCCCGCCTCTGCGGTCTCAGCCGGCCCACGGTGCTCAATTATCTCGATGTCCTGGAGTTGACCCATGTTGCCGCCTTTGTCCGACCTTTCTCGGGCGGGGGTAAGCGCGAACTCGTCCGTCAGCCCAAGGTCTATGGGTTCGACACCGGCTTCGTCGCCTTTGCCCGCGGCTGGACTGATCTTCGTCCGGAAGATTGCGGCCTCCTTTGGGAGCATCTGGTCCTGGATCGCCTGCTCACCGACCCCGCCGAGCCCGAGGTCATGTATTGGCGGGACAAGGATCGGCATGAAATCGACTTCGTTCTGCCCGGCGGCCGGAGCGTCGTGGACGCCATCGAGTGCAAATGGAATGCCTCCGGCTTTGATCCGAAGAACCTCCAGGTCTTTCGCGCTCTCCATCCGTTGGGAAAGAACCTTGTGGTGGCTGCCAACCTCATCAAGCCCTATACCCGGGAAGTCGATGGCCTGACCGTCACCTTCACCGGACTTGGCGCCCTCACACTCTGATCGCATTGAATCTCCCCACTTTGGCGTTCGCCATGAACGGGGGTCTGTATCGTGGGTTACATTTGCTTGCTGGATCCAACTGGCCTCAATCATGTCTTCATCAAGCTATATGATCTCTAGGTCTATTGTTGGGCCTGTTCTGCAGTGATGCGTCTCTGCGGTTGAATCTCTGCGCCGACGACAGGGGGATTGGCCGAAAGGAGCGAAAGGAGATGAAAGAAGGGGAGAGCCGTACTGGGGCGATTCCGGACGTTCGGGGGGAAGGCGGTGGTGGGTAGAAGGGGGGCAGGAATGGATTCACCGCAGAGAACGCAGGGACCGCAGAGTTCCGCAGAGAGGGACGGGGTGATCCCGCGATGGCTTTGCGTTCTCTGCGCCTCCGCGGGAGATTCTGGATCGTGACCCTGCCCCTCCCGGGAGCGCGGTCCCGGAGCGGTGGGATCAAAGGGGCGTCCGCGGCGAGAGGAGATCCCGCGGCCAAAGCGGTGGCTGACGCCACGCGCACATCTTGACCCTTCCCCCGCGGGGACATGCGATGCGGGATTCCGGATCACACTTTGCAAAGTGTGATCGCGATCGGGGCGACGTTGAACGCGGGGATGGACGGTCCGCGCGCTTCCCACGCTTGGCCCGTGATGCGAGGCGGTGCCGCCCCCAGGTCGCTCTAAGCCGGAGGCGTTTCAGCGATTAGCCCGGGGTACGCGAAGCGATACCCCGGGTCACACGCCCCGATGGATTCCTACCCCGGAAGGGGTTGCAGATCTGCAACCCTGCCGGGGTTGATCTCTTGTTCGATGCCCATCCCGGGGTGGCGCTTCGCTGCCCCCGGGCTATTCGCTGCCATCCCTGCGGGATGAAGACCCACGTCTATGGGCCGCGGGCGTCCTCGCCCGCCTCGATTCGAGATCCGGGGCAGCCGGGAACGGAGCGCATCTTGACCCTTCCCCTGCGGCGTCAGGCGATGCGGGATTCCGGATCACACTTTGCAAAGTGTGATCGCGATCGGGGCGACGTGGTGGACGGGG
>JBDNHZ010000300.1:0-10117 GCA_041688515.1 Verrucomicrobiota bacterium | reverse complement strand
GACCGTTGAGCATGGGCCTCGCAGTCTGCGGATCGAGTTCGATGGTGCGGTGTCCCTCGTGATGAGTCGCCGGGATCGGCGGGAGCCGATCGTCCGGGATGACCGGGATCGCCAGCGCTTCCTCGAAACCTTGGGCGAGGCTTGCTGAATCCGGTTCGGGCGCGGCTGCTTTCGCCGGAGGATCCCATCCGCAACTACACCTGGAGCCGCTTTCCGCAGTATCTCCTACCGGCTTCGCAAGGTTGATCGTGGTTACGGGTGGATCGCGGACCGGTTGCGGATGGGGGCGTGGACCTACGTGTCAAAAGTGAGGACTGACCCCTCCCCTGACCCGCGCAAACGGGTCAGCAGGGTCTCCGCCGCGTTCGCTCCATGATTCTTGACGAGCGATTCCCAAGCCTTCGGGTCGGCGGCTTGGACCCAGGCCAGCAAGTCTTCCGTAAACACCGCGCGAGGCCGGTCGTAACCGGCGGCACCGACCGTATGCACCCAACCATGGGAGGCAAGGTGTTCGCAAATCTCGACCTCGAAACTGGATTCCTTGTGGAGGCTCATGGGGCACAGGGACGGACCGACGGTCTCAAATCAACCGCGTCCAAGCCACGAGATACTTGCCGCTACGGTCTACATAGATGGAAGAGGCAGTTCCATCCGCAGTTGGCGCCGGTGTTTGCACGAGTTGGAAAGATCCCCCAACGCACTTTGGATGTGGGCTTGCAGCACTTCATCCGGTCCATCTTCGGATAAATTAAATGCTGTATTCAGTCTGAATCCATCACGAATCAAGTTTCGCGCCGATTGACGGAGCGATACCAGGAACGGGCCCGCTTCTCCACCTCGGTATCTTCGATGTAGGACCCACTCAAACCATGCGAAGCCAGTAAGTCCACATCCGCTATTTTACACACCGACTTCGAGAGAATTCGGACGGCCGAAACATAGTCTTCCTCCCGGGTGGCACTGACTGCTTGGAGCCCGACAACGCATTCGAAGCCCAACTCGCTGGCGTCAAACGCCGTCTTCAGGACGCAACAGTCCACCGAGACGCCTGCCACGACCACGCGGCGCGTGCCATCCAAGCAACTTCGCAAATTTGGCTCGGAAAAGGCACTGAAGTGCTTCTTATAAAGAACCGATTCGCCATCCTTACAATCGATGCAAAACTCAATTCCCCTTGTGTTGGGCACGCAAAACGGCGGGTAGCCCCGCCCTCTCAGCTTCGATGGCAGAGTTTGATGGGATTCGTGCCTGGTTCCGACATGAACGACGCGCCAACCCTGATCGCGAGCGTGGGTAAGCAGGTGCTTGGCGCCAGGAAGGCACAGACCCTTTCCAGATGAAGCGATCTTGTGACAATGCGGTTCGACGAAGTCCCGCTGGATGTCGATGAGCAGAAGAGCTGGCACATCGCCTCCCAAGGCAACATGGGAATTCATTGGTGCCGATGCCCAGCGGCCTGCGTCATCCACCCAACAACGGTCGTGGACAGTCCCTCCCAATGGTCCTCGGTGGGCTTGAACGAATGAGTCGCACCTTCGATCCGGCTCTCAGACAGATTCTTGTTCACCCCCTTGCACTTGCCGACCACTTCCCGGGTCAAATTGGGGTCGATGCGCTGGTCGTTCGATCCATAACAGACCAGCGTTGGTGTCGGGTTCTTGAATTCGCTTTCACCGAACTCAACTCGCCTTAAGGACTCTAGCAGGGCCCTGCCCACCCGAATTCCGGTCAATTCCTTCTCGAAGTAACCAAATCTCTCAATTGCGTCCCGGACTTCAGCGCAGTCGTACCGGGGCCACATGCTGACGCCTGGGTGAACGGCTGGACTGAGGTACGCAATGCGGGCGAACTGCACCTTGTGGGCGATTTGCCCAATCAACGCCGCGCCGAGACTGAATCCAATCGCATTGAACCTGAGCTTGGGTTGACGACAGTGTTCCCGCACGTGCTCCAGCAGTTGGTGAAGATCTTGGCAGTGATCGCTTACGGTGGATTCTTGGAAGCTGCCTTCGCTGGAGCCGATTCCCCTCCAGTCGTATTGAATCACCGGGCAGCCTCCATCGAAAAGCCGACCTGCGATGCCGTCGAACAACCCATTCTCGGACCTGTTTCCGCAGAAGCCGTGAACAAAGACCGTCAGCATCGACCAGTCGGCGTTCGCCGGGACCCGCAAGTGATAGGCCAAGAACCCAGATCTACGCTCGCCTGATGAAGTGGAATCTGGGGCCTTGCTCTTCCGTCCCACTGAGCCTCTGCCTGCCCCCACGCCGGTCGTCTCTGCCCCGCTCCGAGACGCAGGGGATGCTGTTTGGCTGTTGCTCATCTGAACTGACTCTTTTGCCCGTCAAAAAACAGGACTGCAACCTATCGACCGTCCTTCGGCGCTGCAAGTTCCATATCCGGTCACTCCGCAACGCTTTCAGTACGCGGCCCTGGCCGAGCAAGCGCCGAACTGCGAATTCGTTGAACGCTGTTTTCCAGAACCCCGGACAATGGTCGAAGATGTAGCAAAATCCGCAGCCATCCATCCAACTGGCGTCGACCGTCACCAATCCACGAAATCCTTGCCGCTACGGTCCCGAAGGGCCAGGTCCCTCGAGCTATCGCGAACCCCGCCCGCGACGTGTGATTCCTCGTGGAGGCTCAGGTTACCCGACGGTTTGCCGGTTCAAGGCGTCGAGGGTCTTCCCGTCCTTGTTCTTCCATTCGGTCCACCCGTTCGATCTCCGGCCGGTCAGCGCGATGGCGGCCATGCTCGGCGAATGAAAGAGGTGATCCTTGGCGAAGATCAACCTGTCCCCCTCGGCTTTCATCACGCCCGACTCCACTAGCTTGAGCCGGGCACGTTCGAGGGAAGTACCGACCATATGGCCCGCTGATTCCTTGCGGCCGGAGGAGCCTTTGAGCACCACGAACCCTTCCTTCGTATACAGTCCGCGTCCGTCGGCGCCCGAGGCCGCGCAGAACAGGATCTCCTCGGAGTTGGGTGCCACCGTGGATTTGGCCACCGGGTCGAAGATCGGAAAACCCAGGGTCGCCAGCAGGTCGCGCCCGGTCTCGAAGATCTCCAGGCAATCCGCTTCCAACGGTGCAGGCGTATGCGGCTTCGTACCACCGTTTCCGTTTTCGTCCGGGTATCGGCCCGCCTTCCTGGTGGCTTGCAGGCAGTGCCACTCCAAGAAGAGCACGTGGGTTTGGGTGAGGCTGTTGGTCCGCGAAATGAGCACCAGCGCGCGTTCCCAGAAATCCTTCTCCTTGTTGTGTTTGGTCAACCGGGCCCGGAGATCTCCGGTTTGGCCGATGTAGACCCGTTGACCGGTGCCTTCTTCGTCGTCGCCAAAGAGGAAGTAAACCGCCACATGGTTGCACTCCGGCATGGCCAGGAAATCCTGGATCAGACTGCGCGGCACCTCGATGACCTGCACGATGCGCGTGGTGATCTCGGCAAAGCGGATTCCCCGCGGATCGCCGCCGGGCAGGAATATCTGAAGGGTCTTGGGGTTCGGTTTCACGGCTTGGCAAGTTGGCGCACGTCGATCTGGCCCGTGACGGCGGCGGTGATCAGGGCGGTGCGGCGCTCCTGGAGCAGGTCGATGGCGCGCTGGGCTTCGGCGGTGAGGGTGTCGAGTTGCGCGGTCTGAGACCTAACCCACGACACTATGGATTGCTGTTCAGCTACCGAGGGCAGGGAGACCACCAACTCGCGAATTATTCCTTGGCCGATTTTCCTCATGGAAGCACTGGTCCCGGTAGCGTCTCACTCAATCTGAAAACGAGTGTTTGATGACCGAAGGAATGACACCAAGAACTCGCCATCGACCACTTCTTGATGCGTGAGGGTGTCGATCAGAGGAAGGGGCAGCTGAGGCGCAATGAGACACCCATCGGCGTCGCGCCGGTCGATCGCGCCCTGCCCGGACGTTCCCCCGTCCAAATTCGAGGATCTCGACGTCAAATTCGAGGAGCTGGATGCCGAATTTGACGGGAGCGGGTTCCGGTCCTCAGGTCCCACGGCGCGGAGGTCACCTGGGGCGGTTCCCGAGCCAAAGACTTCGTCCGGAGTGGGCAAGCCCGCACCGGGCAAGGAGTAGACGGCTCCTCGACCCGGGTTGTGGGATTCGAGAAAGCCGCGCTGCACGAGGGATTGCAGCAAGCGGGTGGCATCGAGGGTGTGAAGCGCCGTCATCTCCCGAAGGCGGCTGTGGGTGACGACGCGTTCCGACACGGCGGTCGCGAGAGTCAGTCGCTCGTTCTCGTCCAAGGCATCGAAGGGCGGGCCAAAGGTGCGGCGTAGGGAATCGAGGATTTCCGGCGGGAGCAGGTCGACCATTCGCAATTCCAGCAATGTCTGGCTGTAAGGCTCCTGCGACTCGTAGAGAGCAGGGGCCCGCCAATGCTGTCCGGCCCAGCCGGTATAAATTTTCGGGATGCCGGATCCGACCTGCTCACCGACACCCACGAGGCGGAACATTTTGTGGAGCGTGCGGTTGCGGCAGTCGTGCTCGCCGCCACGAATGGCGATTCCCGGCGGCACTCGCATGAGGCCGGGATTGCGGAACCCGAACATGTCGGGACGCTTCACGACCAGCACCGACGCACGGTCCGAATAGTCTGCATGGACGAGGACGTTAGCCAAGGCCTCGCGGAGCGCGACATGCACCGGCGTATCGTCCCGGCGCTCGCCCTTTTCCAAGGCGAACGGGACCTTCAAATCAGCGGTCAGCTTGCGATAAACCCGACGATAAAAGTCGAAGAGATTGCCCGACCAGTTGCCGTCGAGTGTCAGGCGGTCGATCCACCGGTTCTCAGTCTTCGCCTCGGGACGCTCTTGGTAGTCGAGCATGTAGTTGGGCAATTCCTCCTGAATCGAGACCATGGTGCCAAACATGAGAAGTCCGGCTAGGGTGAGACCGCTTTTCCCGGGTTCGCGGTCCAGCTTCCAGCCGCCCAACTCGGCTCTGTGTTCGCAAACGCACTGTAGGTGCGCCAGAAGTCCACTGGCACCGCCCCCTGTCCATCCCGCCCTGCGGCCAGCTTGATTTCGAGGTCGACGGATTCGCGCCACAAAGCGATTTCACTGATGGGCAGCCGCAGCTGCATCCCGGGACTTGAGTTGGCCGTTTCGGACTTCTTCCTCATGAAAGCCCCCCGATCATCTTCACGATCCGGTCTGTGACGCCCTTGAGTTCGGCGTCGATCCCCAGCCAACGGCCGCGGTGCCTTGAACATGTAGAAGTGACGGTTGAACGGGATTTCGCAGCCCACGGTGGTCTTGTCGTGGTCGATCCACGCGTCCGGCGCGTGCGGCTTCACCTCACGTTCGAAGTAGACGCTGACATCCTCGCTGAGCGGCACGTTCTCGGTGTCGCGAAGGCTGCTTTCGGGAACCGGCTTGCCCTTGCCTTTGCCCTTGGTGGCCAGCACGACCTTGCCGGCGGCATCTCGTTCCGGTCGTTCCACGGTCATGGTGCGATAGCCGAATTCCTCGTTCTTGAAGATGCGGCTGATGGGCACGCCGTCGCGGGTCACCTTCCTGAACTTCCCGAAGATCTGGGTGATGTCCTCGATGTGTTCGGGGCCGAGTTCCTTGCGTTTGCTTCCCAGACTCTTTCGCATCTTCTGCCAGGACGCGCTGGCGTCGATGAGCTGAACCTTGCCCTTGCGAGGGGCGGGCTTCCGGTTGCTGACCACCCAGATATAGGTGCTGATGCCGGTGTGGTAGAACATGTCGGTCGGCAACCCGATGATCGCCTCGTTCTTCTTCCATTCCACGCCGAAGGGCGGGTTGGACAGCATGGAGTCGAAGCACCTCCCGAGCAGGCCGTCGTTGGAAAGGGTGTTGCCCAAGATGATGTTGGCGATGTCCTGTCCCTTGATGAGCATGTCCGCGTCGCAGATGGCGTGGGACTCGGGGTTCAACTCCTGCCCGTACATGACGAGGCGGGCGTTCGGATTCAGGCTGGCGACATGCTCCTCGCCGACGCTGAGCATGCCGCCGGTGCCGGCGGTGGGATCGTACATCGATCGGACCACGCCGGGCTGGGTGAGCACCGCTTCGTCCTCAATGAACAGCAGGTTGACCATCAGGCGGATGACCTCGCGCGGCGTGAAGTGCTCTCCGGCGGTGGCGTTGGAGGCTTCTGCGAACTTCCGGATCAGTTCCTCGAACACGAGGCCCATCTGGGCGTTGCTGACGACGTCCGGGTGCAGGTCGATGTTGGCGAACTTCTCGGTGACCAGATAGAGCAGGTCGGCGCGGGAAAGTCGGTCGATCTGGGTATCGAAATCGAAGTGCTCAAAGATGTCGCGGACGGCCGGGGAGAAGCCCTGGATGTAGGCGCGAAGGTTTTCCGCGATGTTCCCCTGATCGCCCATGAGCTTCGGGAGGTCGAGCGGCGACGTGTTGTAGAAGAGTTGTTTGGCCTTCTTGAGGATGAACGGCTCCGGGTTCAGCCCGGCCTTTTCCCGAAGCGCCTTCTCCGCCAGCACGACGGCCTTGGTGGGCTCCAGCACACAGTCCATGCGACGGAGCACGGTGAACGGCAGGATCACCTTGCCGTAATCCGACTGCGTGTAGTCGCCGCGCAGGAGGTCCGCGACGGACCAGATGAAGGAGGTAAGATTCGGATCAGGCATTGGCAGGTCAGCTCTGGGTGGGATGTTCGCGTATCAACGGTGGGTCCCGGGGAGTCGCGCCTTCTTCCAGGAGTGCTTCGGAAAACACCGTCACGCTGAACAGGTTGTTCCCAAGGGTCAAACCTCCGCCGGAAGATTCCTTGGGTTTCCTGGTTGAACGTCGGTCTGATTCTCCGTATCCGAAGGGGCATTAACCAAAGCCATGCGAAATCATCTCGTCCTCATCCACGGCTATTCCGATCGTGGAAACTCATTCAAGAACTGGAAACAGCATCTGGTGGCCCGGGGTTATCCGGCCGAACGGATCCATATCGTCACCTACGAATCCCTGACCGATGAAGTCACGCTCAAGGACATCGCCGAGGGATTTGACCGGGCTTTGAGGACCAAGGCAGGACTCGGCGAGGGCGAGGAGTTCGATGTCATCGTCCATTCCACCGGGATGCTGGTGATCCGCAGTTGGTTGGTAACCTATGCGGCGCGTCAACGCCGGCTGAAGCGGTTGATCGCCATCGCCCCGGCTACCTTCGGATCGCCCCTGGCGCATACCGGGCGGAGTACGCTGGGTGCCTTGTTCAAGGGGAGGAAGGAATGGGGGGCCGATTTCCTCGAAGCCGGCAAGGAAGTGCTCTACGGACTCGAACTGGGAAGCCAATTCACCTGGGACCTGGCGCATGAAGATCTGATCGGTCGCCCCCCATTTTACGGAGCCACTGCCGAGACTCCCTACGCCTTCGTCTTCTGTGGCGACACGGCCTATGGCGGGCTGCGTCGGATGATCAACAAACCGGGGACCGACGGCACCGTCCGTCTGGCCGGATGCGCGCTGAACACGCGCAAGCTGACTCTGGATCTCACCCGACCTGCGGCGGATGAGGAAGTCCAGCGTCGCTATCGGCTGGAGCCGTGGTCGAACCTCGATATGCCGGTCTATCTCGTCCCGGATCTGAATCACGGCAGCATTCTCACCGATCCTCCGGCGGCGTTGGTGGACCGGGTTCACGCGGCATTGGCCGTGGATTCGAAGCAGGACTTCGAGGCTTGGTCCACGGCGACTTCGGCCCTGTTTGCCGATACCACGGAGAAGGCTCCCAAGTTCCAACAGTTCGTGGTGCACGCCATCGACGAACGAGGAGATGGCATTGGCGATTTCGACCTCCGACTCCTCACGCGGGCTGCCAGGGGTCGCCTGGTGGAACTCGCCGGCTTCGATCTCGACGTGCATGTGTACGGACGGGATCCCAGCTACCGCGCTTTCCATGTGAATCTGGACGAATTGAAGCCCGAGCGACTGGAGTCGCTGGCCATCCAGGTCACGGCCAGCAGCGGTTCCAGGCTGGTGGGTTATCTGGGGTATAACAGCGAACGCGAGGCCATCTCGGTCCAGCATCCCGTCGTCCAGACCGTGCAGATCGACATCACGCCGATGCTCAAACGTCGGGACTTCACCTTTTCTATCCCTTCACGACCACGCTGGTGGAACTCAAACTCAACCGCGAACCCCTGCCGCCCAACGCTTCCAACGATGTCTGTTGGTTCATCTGAGGCGCGGCTATTCCCCGTTATTTCGCCTTCGAAAATGTCTCCCCGAAGAAGTCGCCGGGGTTCCAGCGCGGGGCCGCGTCCGCATCGGCCACCTGACGCACCACATCCTCCATGAAGCGCACGAAACGCATGGACGACTCGGCGTCGCGCGGAAGCGAGAGATCGTCCGACGGCCGATGGTAATGGTCCTTGATGAAGCTCTCCGGGGTGACGATGCCGGGAGCGGCGACCGCGCCCGGGACATCGGCCACCTTGGGAAAGATCGCGGGAATCCCCTGTCGGATGAAGGAGTACTGATCGCTCCGGACGAAGGTGACGCGCTCAGGCCGCGGATCCGGGATGAGCTCCAGTCGCTGCCGGGCGGCGGCCTTTTCCACCGGCCCACGCAGGGAGGAATGTTCGATGCCCAGGACCGTGTAACGTCGGGTGGGTTGGGTCACCAGGACCATGGCGAGATTCACATTGGCCACCGGCCGACCAACGGACGGCGGCAGATGTTGGGCGAGGTATTCGGAACCGCGAAGGCCCTTCTCCTCGGCGGTCACCGCGGCAAAGACCACGGTGCGCCGGGGACGCGATCCCTCTGTGCTCAGCCTGTGCGCGGTCTCCAGCATCAGGGCGATGCCCACGGCATTGTCGTAGGCACCATTGTAGATCGCGTCCCCTGCGACGGGCGTCCCACGCCCCTGATGATCCAGGTGGGCGGTCACCACGATCGATTCGCCCGCCAACCGCGGATCCGAGCCGGGCAACACCCCGATGACGTTGGGACTGGTCAGACGCCGATGCTCGGCCCGAACGGACAGGGTCGCTTCCACCTCCAGCGGGAAGCCCTGGGTCTGGCTGCGTTCTCCCGCCAGCAGGACCTCAGCGAGGGGTTTCGGCGCGTGAGCGAACACCTTCCCGGCTCCCTGCGGACTCAGGCTGCCCGACACCTTCAACTGCGGAACCACGTCGGCGGGTGTGCCGTCGGCTTCCAGCCAACGCATGGCGGGAAACCGCGCCTGGATCACCTGCCGTGCCCAGGGCGACTCCACCAGATCCTTCGGCGTCGGCACCGTGACCATCCCGATGGCACCAGCCTCCGCCAACGCCCGGCTCTTCTGCCGGACGTGCGAGTGATGGGCGAGCGCGGTGGCGGGGAACCGCGGGGGTGCCTTCGCCAACACGACGGCGATCTTGCCCCGCACGTCCACTCCGGCGAGGTCGTCGTGATTCTGTTCCGGCGCACGCACGCCGAATCCGACGAACACCAGAGGCGCAGTGACCGAGACGTGGTTCGTCAGAAAGGGAGCCCCGAGGAGGAAGTCGGCCGGTGCCTCCAGAACCTGCGATTCGTTCCCATGCCGGAGCTCCATCCGGGCCGAGTCGGCGGTCACCAGACTCTCCATCAGCGGCACCGTCTGGAACCAGGAGTTTGAATCGCCCCCCGGTTGGAGTCCCCATTGGCGGAACTGCGCGGCGACATAACGCGCGGCGATCTCATGTCCGGGCGAGCCTGCAGCACGGCCTTCGAGCAGATCATCCGCCAGAAATCCGATGTGCCCGGCGATGGCCCGTTCCATGGGCTGCTGCTCCGGAGGCAACGGCGTCGCCCGCTGAAGCGCACAGCCTGCGGACATCGCCAGGAGCGCGCCTGCGAAAGGAATCGGGATCCAAAGCTTCAGCCTCCGTGTCATGGGAGCCAGATGGGGTTAAACGACCGTGGATTCAATGGCCAATTCACGAGGTGGAACGACGTGAGCGCATCCGGAGACCGCTCCCGCCCGATTAAAATGAGCCTCGTCACCTCGTCGCCTACCCGTAGGAGACGACGTCAGGAGACTCTGACTTCCTGGAGGGACGAGTTCCACGAGTCCGTGAACGTACCCCGGCCCACGCGCGTTCCCCGCCCGATTGAAGTGAGCCTCGTCACCTCGTCGCCTACCCGTAGGAG